>JACQYA010000013.1 GCA_016208425.1 Betaproteobacteria bacterium | reverse complement strand
TTGTAGAGATGGCAGCAAACGGTTTGTGTCGCCGAAATGCGGCGGCTTTCGGGATAACGTTCGCGGCAGACCGGCATCGCGTGCGCGCAGCGCGGGTGGAAATGGCAGCCGGCGGGCGGGTTGGCGGGCGAGGGGGTTTCTCCGGCCAGGCGGACGAATTCGGGCTGCGCGTCGAGGCGCGGGCTGGGCACGGCGGAGAGTAGAGCCTGGGTGTAGGGGTGTTTCGGCGAACGCAGCACTTCTTCCACCGTGCCGCGTTCGACAATGCGGCCGAGATACATCACGGCGACTTCGTGCGCGAGGTATTCGACGACGGCGAAGTTGTGCGTGATGAAGAGGGTGGCGAGGTTTAAATCGTCCTGCAGCGCCTTGAGCAGATTCAGAATTTGCGCTTGCACCGAAACGTCGAGCGCCGAAGTCGGTTCGTCGCAGACGATCAGTTCGGGCTGCACGGCGAGGGCGCGGGCGATGGCGACGCGCTGGCGCTGGCCGCCGGAAAACTCGTGCGGATAGCGATCTGCCGCTGCTGAATCAAGCCCGACTTGTTGCAGCAGTGTGGCGATGGCCACTTTTTGGCCCAACTCCTGTGGCTTGACGCCGAGTGCGCTCATTCCTTCGCCGATGATTTCGCCGACCGACAGGCGCGGGTTGAGCGAGGCGAAGGGGTCCTGTAAGATCATCTGCATGCGTCGGCGCATAGGACGCAGGGCGCTGCGCGAGAGGCCGGTGAGTTCAATAAATTCATTGAACTCACGCCCGCCTAGCCGCACGCTACCGCCGGTGGGCGCAATCAGTTGCAGGATGGCCTTGCCGACCGTGGTTTTGCCGCAGCCGGATTCGCCGACCAGCGCCAGCGTGCGGCCGCGCTGCAATTCGAGCGAGACGCCATCGACGGCCTTGACGTGGCCGACGGTGCGTTGCAGCACGCCGCGCCGGATCGGGAAATGGACGCACAGGTCTTGAAGGGTGAGGAGCTGCGCGGGCGCGTGGTAGGAGCGGGCTTGCCCGCGATTGGCGTTGATCGCGGGCAAGCCCGCTCCTACCAAACACAGCGAATCTACTCCTTGATCGAGCAGATGGCAGCGTACCCGGTGCCCCTCCGCGATCTCGCGCCATTCCGGCCATTCCTCGCGGCAGCGCTTCCAGGCATGCGGGCAGCGGGCGGCAAAGCGGCAGCCGGCGGGCATGGCCGCTAGCGCAGGCACCTGGCCGGGAATCGTCTCCAGCCGGCCGCCGCGTCGGGCGAGGTCGGGCAGGGCGGCAAACAGCTTTTGCGTGTAGGGGTGGCGCGGCGCACCGAAGAAGGCGGCACGCGGCGCTTCTTCGACGATTTCGCCGGCGTACATCACCGCGACGCGCTGCGCCATTTGTGCGACAACGCCGAGATCGTGCGTGATGAGCAGCATGCCCATGCCGCGTTCGGCCTGTAGCTTGCGCAAAAGATCGAGAATCTGCGCCTGTATCGTCACGTCGAGCGCGGTGGTCGGTTCGTCGGCGATCAATAAGCGCGGGTTGCCGGCCAGCGCGACGGCGATCATCACGCGCTGCTTCATCCCGCCGGAAAGCTGGAAGGGGTATTCGTCGAGGCTGCGTTGCGGGTCGGCGATGCCGACGGCGGTGAGCAGTTCGACGCTGCGTTGGCGTGCAAGCTGCCCGGTCAGTGCAAGATGGCGTTCGAGCACTTCGCCGATCTGGCGACCGACGGTGAGCACCGGGTTGAGGCTGGTCGCCGGTTCCTGGAAGATCATCGCCATGCCGCCGCCGCGCACGGCGCGCATCTCGGCTTCCGGCAATTGCAGCAGGTCGGCGCCCTCGAACAGGACTTCGCCGCCGAGAATACGGCCGGCGGCGGGCAGCAAACGCAGCAGCGCCAGCGCGGTAGCCGACTTGCCGCAGCCGGATTCGCCGAGCAGGGCCAGGGTTTCGCCGGCGCGCAGCTCGAAATCGACGCCATCGACGGCCGCCAGAACCGACCGTGTTCCGGCAAACCCGCTGGCAAAACCCATGCGCAGCTTGTTAACGCGAAGCAGCGTGCTCATGCCGGCCCCGCCATGCGCGGATCGAAGGCGTCGCGTACCGCGTCGGCCAGCAGATTGGCCGCCAGCACCAGCGCCAGCATGAAGAAGAAAGCCGCCGCCAGCGACCACCAGACCATCGGTTCGCGGGCCAGCTCCATGCGCGCGTTGTTAATCATCGTGCCGAAACTGATCATCGTCGGGTCGACGCCGATGCCGACGTAGGAAAGCACCGCTTCGGCCAGCACCAGGCTGGAGAAATCCATCACCAGCGCGATGATGACGATGTGCATCAGGTTGGGCAGGATGTGGCGCCCAATGATGCGCAGGTCGGAAACGCCAAAAGCCTGCGCCGCCTGGATGTACTCCAGCTCGCGTAATTTCAGCGTCTCGCCGCGCAGCAGGCGGCACAGGCCGGTCCAGCTCGTCACGCCGAGAATGAAGCAGAGCGCCAGCAGGCGCAGGTCGGCGCGTTCGGCGGCGGTGGCGAACCAGTCCGGGTGCGTGTCGATCACCACCTGCATCATCAGCACGGCGGCGGCGATCAGCAGTACGCCGGGAATGGAACTGAGCGTCGTATACAGATACTGGATCGCATCATCGACCCAGCCACGGAAGTAACCGGCGACGATGCCGAGGAAAATCGACAGCGGCAACATGACCAGCGTGGTGACCAGCCCGATCACCAGCGCCGTGCGCACACTCTTCAGTATCTGGTAGAACACGTCCTGCCCGACCTTGTCGGTGCCGAAGACGTGGTAATCGACGCAGAGCAGGGCGATGGGCAACAACACCAGCAACAGCCCGAGAAGGGCACCGAGCACCGCATTCCAGGCAAATTCGGTATCGCCGCGCCAGATGCTGCACCACGCCTGGCGGCGCGAGCACCCTCGCCGGAGAGCCAATAAGGACGCGGCGGACAGGGCGGTGCCGGCGGACAGGAGTACGGCGAGAACGAGGGCGATGAGCAGGCGTTTTGTGACATCGCTCGTTCGCTGGTCTTCCTGTTCGCCCAGATGAATTCCGCCGAATTTCAGGCGCGGGTAGTCGCGCAACGCCTGCATGCGGCCATCCGCGTCGCGCACTTCCATCGATTCCTTGGCGTAGGCGCGCGTCGCCAGCGGTTCGGAGTAGGTCTTCTCGTTGCGCGCGCGCAGTGGACCGGCGACGAGATCGAGCAGCGACAGCACTTCGACGGCGTAGGCGGCCGGCGCCGGGGCGGCCGATTCCGCCCCCTTGTTTTCCAGACGCAGCCGGTAGTGCAGCGAATCGAGCAGGCCAACGAGAATAAACGCCAGCAGCACGGTCGTCGCCGCCATCCCCGGCCGGCTGCGCCCGACCCGCCGCCACGCCGCGCGCAGCGGCGGGTTGCGCGACGACAGCCAGCCGAGCGCGGTTCCCGCCAGCACCAGCAGCCAGATCAGCGCGTCGGACCAAAGGATGACGGGAAGGAATTCCATCAGTCGAAGCGTATCCGTGGGTCGACCAGCGTGTAGGAAATGTCGGTGAGGATCAACCCGACGATGTAAAGCGCCGAACCGATGAAGACCATCGCCCGCACGACGGCAAAATCCTGTGCGTTGATCGCATCGATGGTGTAGCTCCCCAGCCCCGGAATCCCGAAAAACGATTCGGTGAGCAGCGAACCCATGAACAGCAGCGGTATCACCACCACAACACCGGTCAGGATAGGGATCAGCGCGTTGCGCAGCACGTGGCGGAAGAGCACGGTCAGTTCGGAAAGCCCCTTGGCGCGGGCGGTGCGCACGTAATCCTTGTTGATCTCCTCCAGGAAGATCGTGCGGTACCAGCGTGTCGACGAGCCGATTCCCGAGACGATGCCGATCAGCACCGGCAGGATCAGGAATTTCCAGGCGTCAAGGCTCCCGCCGTAGCCCGAGATCGGCACCAGCTTCCAGATCTTGCTGATGAGATACTGCCCGCCGATGATGTAGAACAGCCCCGAGATCGACATCATCGCCACGCACAGCACAACGCCCCAGAAATCGAGATAGGTGGCGCGGAAGAAGGCGAGCAACAGCGCGAAAGCGACGGTGACGAACAGCCCGAGAACGAAGGTCGGCAGGGCGATGGCCAGCGACGGCCCCATCCGGGTGACGATTTCCTTGGCGATGTCACGCCCATCCTCGGCGCGGCCAAAGTCGCCGGCAAACATGCGCGCCGATTTGGCGAAGAAGATGGTGTCGGTGAAGGTCGCGGTTCCCGCTCCCGCCTCGTTGAAAAACAGCGGTCTGTCGTAACCGCGTTCGCTTTTCCACTTGGTGATCGCCTCCGGCGTCACCCGTTTCACGCCAAGCTGCATGCGCGCCATGTCGTCCGGACTGTTGACGACGAAAAACAGCGCGAACGTGATGAGGTTCACGCCGATCAGGATCGGGATCGCGTAAAGCAGGCGGCGCAGGAGGTAGGCGAGCATGGTGGCGGGTCAACCCGTGGTGGCCGAACCGGAACCCGGGAAGCCCGCTGCGGGCGCCGGTTTCCCCCATCTCTTCTTGCGGGCTGATTTACGCACGCATCGCGAATGCTCCGCCACCCCTGCGTAGGGCGGGTTCCATGCTTTCGGAGCACGGACCGGAACCCGGCCTACGCCCGGATCGCGGAAGCGTCGTGCGCATGCGGCCGCTTGGCGGGACGGGCTTATTGATGGCACCCGGTTCACGATATTTCCCCGTCGACAGGCCGGCCATTTCCCCCGCCGCCCAGGCGTCGCCCCAAGGAGTCGAAGGCGAGGTAGATCACCGGCGTGGTGAACAGCGTCAGCACCTGGCTGACCAGCAGGCCGCCGACCATCGTCAGGCCGAGCGGGGTGCGCAGTTCGGCGCCGATGCCGGACGACAGCATCAGCGGCAGCGCGCCGAGCAGGGCGGCCATCGTCGTCATCAGGATCGGGCGGAAACGCAGCAGGCAGGCCTGGCGGATCGCTTCCTCCGGTGGCAGGCCGTGCTCGCGTTCGGCTTCCAGCGCGAAGTCGATCATCATGATCGCGTTTTTCTTGACGATGCCGATCAGCAGGATGATGCCGATGATCGAAATCACGTTCAGCTCGCCGCCGGTCAGCAGCAGCGCGAGCAGCGCGCCGATGCCGGCCGAGGGCAGCGTGGACAGGATGGTCACCGGGTGGATCGTGCTCTCGTACAGCACGCCGAGGACGATGTACATGGTGACGATGGCGGCCAGGATCAGCCACAGCTCGCGCTCGACCTGACCGCGAAAGGCCAGCGCGGCGCCTTGGTAGGAGGTCTGCATGGATGGTGGCAATTCCAGCTCGGCAACGGCCCGGTCGATGGCTTCGGTCGCCGCGCCGAGCGAAGCGTCTTTGGCCAGATCGAAGGAAATCGTCACGGCGGGGAACTGTTCGAGATGCGACAAGGAGAGAAAGCCGTTGCGCTCGACGACCTTGGCGACCGATTTGAGCGGCACCTGCCGGTTGCCGGTGCCCGGCACCCACAGGCTGTCGAAGGCGGCCAGCCCGTCGGCCAGCTCCGGCTTCATTTCCAGCACCACGCGGTACTGGCTGCTTTGCGTGAAGATGGTCGAGATCAGGCGCTGGCCGAAGGCGTTGTAGAGGGCGTTGTCGATGGCGGCGACGGTGACGCCGAGGCGGGCGGCGGCGTCGCGGTCGATGTCGACGTAAGCGACCAAGCCCCGATCCTGCAAGTCGCTGGTGACCTGCTCCAGTTGCGGCAGCGCCGCGAAGCGTTCGAGCAGCTTCGGCACCCATTCGGAGAGCAGTTCCTGGTTGGGAGATTGCACCGTGAACTGGTATTGGGTGCGCGCGATGCGGTCGTTGATCGTCAGATCCTGCATCGGTTGCAGCCACAGGCGGATGCCGGGCAGGGCGTCGGCGCGGGTTTGCAGGTGGGCGACGACAGGCGTCAGCGCGCCGCGCCGCTCCTTGCTTTTCAGGCCGATTTGCAGGCGGCCGGTGTTCAGCGTGGCGTTGTTGCCGTCTACGCCGACGAAGGCGGCCACCGTTTCGACCGCCGGATCGGCGAGCAGCGCGTCGGCCAGCTCGCGCTGCCGGCGCGCCATTTCGGCATACGACGCGCTCTGCGGCCCCTCGGTGATGCCCTGCAGGGCGCCGGTATCCTGTAGCGGGAAGAAGCCTTTGGGGACGAACGCGTAGAGCAGTACGGTGACGGCGACGGTGCCTGCGGCGACCAGCAGCGTGGCCCGCCGATGGCGCAGCACGACCCGTAACTGGCGGTCGTAAGCGGCGACGATGCGGTCGAAGAGCTGTCCGCTAGTGCGGAAAAACCGGCTCTGTTCGGCCTCCGGGACGTGGCGCAGCAGCCGTCCGCACAGCATCGGCGTGAACGTCAGCGAAACCGCGCCGGAAATCAGGATGGCGACGGCCAGCGTGATCGAGAATTCGCGGAACAGCCGCCCGACCATGTCGCCCATGAAGAGCAGCGGAATCAGCACGGCGATCAGCGAGAAGGTCAGCGAAAGGATGGTGAAGCCGATCTGGCGTGCGCCTTCGTGGGCGGCGGCCATCGGTTCCATGCCCTTCTCAATATGGCGCGAGATGTTCTCGATCATCACGATGGCGTCGTCGACGACGAAGCCGGTGGCGATGGTCAGCGCCATCAGCGTCAGATTGTTGATCGAAAACCCGGCCAGTTTCATCACCGCGAAAGTGCCGATCAGCGAGAGCGGCACCGCCAGGCTGGGAATCAGCGTCGCGGCGCCGCTGCGCAGGAAGACGAAGATCACCGCGACGACCAGCAGCACGGCGAGGAAGAGGTCTTCGCGCACCGCGTCTATCGAGGCGCGTATCGTCACCGTGCGGTCGGCGAGCACCGCCATGTCCGCGGCCGCCGGCAGGCTGGCTTTCAGTTTCGGCAACAAGGACTGGATGCGGTCGACGGTCTCGATCACGTTGGCGCCCGGCTGGCGCTGGATGTTGACGATGACGCCGGGCAGTACCGCCGGTACGGTCGCCCCATCGCCCTGTTGTCCGGCCCAGGCGCCGATGCGGTTGTTTTCCGCGTCGTCGACCACCTCGGCGACATCCTTCAGGCGGATCGGCGCGCCGGCACGGTAGGCGATGACCAGCCGGGCGTATTCGTCGGCGCTGCGCAACTGGTCGTTGGCGTCGATGGTCGACGCCCGGCTCGGCCCGTCGAAACTGCCTTTTGGCGTGTTGACGTTGGCCGCGCCCACCGCCGTGCGGATGTCGTCCAGCCCGAGGCCGGCCGCCGCCAGCGCGCGGGGGTTGACGCGCACGCGCACCGCCGGCCGTTGGCCGCCGGCCAGCGCCACCAGGCCGACGCCCGGTACCTGCGAGATCTTCTGGGCGAGGCGGGTGTCGGCCATGTCCTGCAAGCGGATCAGCGGCAGCGAGGCCGAGGTCAGCGCCAGCGTCAGGATCGGCGCATCGGCGGGATTGACCTTGTTGTACACCGGCGGCGCCGGCAGGTCGGCCGGCAGCAGGCTGGCGGCGGCGTTGATCGCGGCCTGCACCTGCTGTTCGGCCACATCGAGCGGCAGGCCGAGCGAAAAGCGCAGCGTGATGACCGAGGCGCCGCCGGAATTGACCGAAACCATCTGATCCAGCCCCGGCATCTGGCCGAACTGGCGTTCGAGCGGCGCGGTGATGCTCGATGTCATCACATCCGGGCTGGCGCCCGGATAAAGCGTGGAGACCTGTATCGTCGGGTAATCGACCTGCGGCAGCGCCGATTGCGGCAGCAGGCGGTAAGCGACCAGGCCGACGAGCAGGATGGCCAGCATCAGCAGCGATGTGGCGACCGGCCGGTCGATGAAGGGACGCGACAGATTCACGGTTGCATCCGCGCCCCCGGCGACCCGCCGGGCGGGCCACCCGCCGCTGCCGGACTCCCCGGTTGCCCGGAGCCGCCGGCACGCGGCCCGCGTTTTCCCGGGCCGGTTTTGACCGCGCGCGATTCGCGGGTGACGATTTCGACCTTGGCGCCGTCGCGCAGGCGGTCGAACCCGTCGACCGCCACCAGGTCGCCGGCTTTCAGGCCAGCGAGAACGGGAATCAGGTCGCCGTCGGGCTTGCCGACGCCCAGCGGGCGCATCGAGACCGTCTTGTCCGGGTTGAGCAGCCAGACGAAGCTCCCCTTGGCGCCGCGCTGCACGGCGGCCGAGGGGATCACCGTCGCCTCCTTCAGCTCATCGACGACCAGCCGCACGTTCACGAACTGGTTCGGGAACAGCGCGCCATCCTGGTTCGGGAAGAGAGCCTTGACCTTGACGGTTCCCGTCGCCACGTCGATCTGGTTGTCCACGGTCAGCAGCTCGCCGGTGGCGAGCCGCAGCCTGTCGTCGCGATCCCATGCCTCGACGGCGAGGTGGCCGCCGGCGCCGCGCCCCTTTCCGTCGTTGCCGGTCGCGCCGTCGCGCCCGTGCCGCCCGCCGTCCGCAGGTACGCCGGCCGTTGCGCGGGGCGCCGGTTTCTCGCCTCCAGCGTCGGCGCCCGGACGCACGGAGCCACGGCGCCGGGTCGGGCGGGCGGTTTGCAGGCCCAGTTGCGCGAGCACCTTGCCGAGGTCGGCCTCGGGGATCGGGAATACCACCGTCACCGGCTGGAGCTGCGCCAGCACGACGATGCCGCCGGCGTCCGAGGCGCGCACCAGGTTGCCCGGATCGACCTGGCGCAGGCCTACCCGGCCGTCGGCCGGCGCGGCGATGCGCGTGTAGGAGAGTTGCAGGCGGGCGTTGTCGACCGTTCCCTGATCGATCTTTGCCGCGGCTTCGTATTGCCGCACCAGCGCGCGCTGCGTGTCGAGCTGTTGCGTCGGGATCGCATCCAGCCTGGCGAGATCTTCGTAGCGGCCAAGGTCGGCGCGGGCGTTGGCGAGCAACGCCTGATCCCGGGCCATTTGCCCTTGCGCCTGGGCGAGTGCGACTTCAAAGGGGCGCGGGTCGATTTCGGCGAGCAGGTCGCCGGCTTTCACCGTCTGTCCTTCCTCGAAATGCAGGCGTTCGAGCATGCCTTCGACCCGCGAGCGTATCGTGACGACCGTGCGCGGCACGACCGTGCCGATGGCCGACAGGCGCACCGGGAAATCCTGCGTACCCGCCGCTTCGACGACGATGGGCGTCGGGCGGTCGCGGCCGCCGGCGCCAGTTTTCGCCGCCTGTCCTGGCGCGTAGTAGTCCGTCCAATAGATCCGGCCACCGGCCAGTAGCAGCAGCGCCAGCGTGGCGGCACCCAGCAATCGCCGGCGACGCGAGATTGCCGGCGCGGAGGCGGAACCGGGGTTTCGGGCGGGGGAAGGGTCGGCCATGATCGCGTTTGTCAGTCGTAACGGGTTGCGTGGTGGGTTGGCTGGATCGGTGGGTGCCTGGGGAAGACGCCTTCCGCCGGTGGCATTTTACGCGGGTTTGCCGCGCACCGCTCCGCTTGCCACGGCGTCGGCGGCCGCCTCGCCGGTCAGCTGTTCCTTGCCGGGTACGGCGAAAATGCCTTCGAGCCGCACCAGTTCGTCGCGGTGCAGGCGCGCGAGGCGCGCGACGGCCTGCTCGCCCCGCGCCGTCAGGTGCACCTCGACCGCGCGGCCGTCCGAGCGCCCGGGGCGGCGCTCGACCAAACCGAGCTTCTCGCAGCGCGAGACGAGTGCCACTACCCCGTGGTGTTGTGCTTGCAGCCGCCCGGCGAGCTCTTTGATCGTCGCCCACTCGCGGCCCCGAAACCCTCGGATGTGCAGTATCAGCAGGTACTGGAGATTGGTGATGCCAGCGCTTTGCGTGATCTGTTCGCTCAGGTGCAGAAAGCGGCGAAGCTGGTAACGAAATTCCGACAGCGTTTCAAATTCCCGCTTGGCGATGTGTGGTTCTGGTGGCTCCGTCGGCTCGCTCATCGTGTTTGATCGTCGCGTGAAGGGCGGTGGGGAGAAGGGAAAAATTCCGGGTGTTGACAGGATTATAGCGCCCGGTAAGAATATCACGGCATGATGTAGTTTTTTGGAATTTGAGGAGGAAAACATGGAAGCAGGGATCGCGGGTGCCGATATGCCGGTGCTGGACGCGGAGGGTTATCTCATCGACCCGGGCGAGTGGAACGAAGCCGTTGCGCGGGAACTGGCGGCCCGGCTGGGCATCGTTCTCGCCGACGACCATTGGGAGGTGATCCGTTTTATGCGCAGCCGGTACGAGGAGCATCAGGTTGCCGTCGACGTCCGCCATGTCATCAAGCACCTCGAAGCCCGCTACCCCGCGCGTGGCCGCGCGCTGATATTCGAGCTGTTTCCCTACGGCTATGTCGCGCAGGCGTGCAAGATCGCCGGCATGGAGCGGCCGCGCGCGTGGAGCACCGGCTGAACCCGTTCAGCCGGCGCCGCCGATCTTCGCCAGCCCGTCGGCGATTTCCTGCGCGGTAGTGGGTCTGACAAGGCGCGCCACTTCTTTTCCCCCGTCGAGAAAGATCAGTGTCGGCCAGAGCTTGACCTTGAACGAGCGCCCCAGGCGACGGCCGGAGCCATCCTCGATCTTGAGGTGGCGAACCTGCGGGAATTTCGCGAAAGCGGTGGCGAGCAGGGCTTGCGCCGCCTGGCAGTGCCCGCACCACGGGGTGCCGAACTCGACCAGCGCGGCCCCGTGCAGGGCATCGATTTCTTCGCGGGCGGCTTCGCTGGCTGCGTAGTCGGGATTCATTACCATGATTTCTCCAGGATGCGTGCGACAATCGTTTCAAAATCGTCGACGTAAGTATAGGGCACTTCTATAAATCACCTCAAACCTCACCCAGCATCATCGCGCCTCGCCTTGTAAAGACATTCGGGTTGTTCTCGCAATTTCCTTGGCGGTTTGACCATTTTCCGGGCTGATGTGGGCTGTTTTTAGCGGGGGATTCCCCCGTTTTCATGCCATTGCCTGCACTCCGGGCGCACCGGCCCTGTCAAAGTCAAACACCTTCAAGCGAATGGGTGTCTCGACGCGCTTGAGGTTGTAGGCCAGATTCATCAAACCCACGCCGGCGGCGGCGCGGGCGGCGCCGATGCTGCGCGGGAAGATGCCGCCCATCTCGTTCTCCATCGCGCCGAAGACATGCTCGACGCGCGCGCGAACCCGCGACTTCTCGGTGTTTGAGCGTTCCTGCGCTTCGCTCAGCGGCTTGTGGCGATACGCCCGCTCGTGAATCCGGCTCCCGTGCCGGCCGGTTTCGAGGCTTTGTTCCTGTTCGTCCGAACGGTAGGCGCTGTCTGCCCAGACTTCCTTGCCGCCGGTCGCTCCGTCGCGCAGCACGCTGCCTGGTGCCCGGCTGTCATGCACGTCGGCCGCCGTGCGGGTCGCGGCCGCGATGAGCTTGGTGTCTTTGTCGATGTTGATGTGGTTCTTGTGGCCGTAGTGGTTTTGTCCGCCCTTCTTCGTCCGGCGGGCGTCGACGTCTTTCTGTGCCCGCCTGTCTTGAAAGGCATGGCTGGCGTACTGGCTACCCCGGCCGGGATGATGTATCAATCCCGGTGCCGGCCGCCTGCGGAACCGGGCCATGGTCAGTGCATCCGTCACAATATCCGCCGTCATGCGCGGCTTCAGCGACCAACCCACAACCTCGCGATTGAACAGATCGAGAACGATGGCCAGATACAGCCAGCCTTCATCTGTCCACAGGTAGGTGATGTCCGACGTCCAGAATGGCGAGGGTTTTGCGTTCCGGGGACGTGGCCGGGGCGGGCGACGAGTTTAAGCGGTGGGCGTATGCGGGTGGTGTCTTGTCTGACGGTTTGTCGGTGAGGCGAGAGAGAGAGGAAGATTTTTAACGACGAAGAGGGGGGCGGTTTGTGGATGTGAAAAGATGGTTGTTTGGGCGCGTTGGGGAGGTGTCGACGTGGCGCGGTATCGGTGCGCTTGTCGTGACGTTGGGTCTGGCATCAAGCGGTGTTGTGGATTCGGTTATCGCTGTCGGTTTGGCGGTCGTGTCTGCTGTCGAAATTCTGCGCGTAGAGCGCGAAACTGAGATTTCCCCGAGATTTTGTCTGCCAAGGGTGACCTAGTAGTCAGTCACCATGAATTGAACGGATAGTTGGCACGAAAACTGCTGGCAGGTTTGTATTAACGACCCTGTGGAGACTGCCATGCCGGCGATCAAATATCGGGCGACACTGACGGATGACGAAGTGGGCATGCTGGAATCCTTGCTGCGCAAAGGGAAGAGCGGGGCGCGCAAGCAGACGCGGGCGCGGATTCTGTTGGAAGCGGCAACCGGCATCAAAGACTCGGCAATCATGGAAGCCTTGGCAATTTCTGCCGCCATGATCTACAACGCCCGGCAACGCTGTGTCGGGGAAGGCGTGGAAGCGGCCTTGCACGACAGGCCGCGTCCGGGGAAAGCGCCGAAGCTGACCGAGAAACAATGTGCTCACGTGATCGCTACGGCCTGCACACCTGCGCCGACCGGACACGATCATTGGACGCTACGGCTATTGGCCGACCAGGTGGTGCAGTTGGGCGATGCCGGTTCGTTCAGCTATGAAACGGTTCGCCCGCCGTAACTACTCAGGTAT
>JACQYA010000012.1 GCA_016208425.1 Betaproteobacteria bacterium | reverse complement strand
GTGCCGCTGCGGCAAACGTCGCCGTCACGCTCTTCGGCGCATTCATGGTTACCGTACAGGTGACGCCCGAAGCCGAATCGCAACCGCTCCAGGCGGTAAACGTGGTGCTGCCCGCAGTGGGGGGCGCGGTAAGCGTAATGCTCGTGCCGGCGGCGATGCCGGCCTTGCTGTAGTTGGTCGTTCCGGCATAGGTCGGCGAAGAAGCGCCGATCGCCACACCGGCCGCACCCGAGGAATTTACCATGAGCGTATAGGTGGCCTGAGGGGACAATGACGCCAGCGCCGCAACCAGATCGATACGCGGCTTGACGATAGCGTTGCGGTAGTCGCTCACCGGGACGCCGGTGCTGGAAAACGTGTTGAGCGCGCTGCTCACCGTGATACCCGGCGCGGCCTGTTTGAGCACCGCCCAAGCCCCCGCCACCTGCGGCGCCGCCATCGAGGTGCCGTGGTAAACGGAATATGCCCCGCCCGGGATCGAGGAATTGATCGCCGATCCGGGCGCCAGCAGGCTCAGAAAGGATGCCGAGTTGGAGTAGCAGGCGACTTTGTTGACGGTGGAGCCTGCCTCGCTGCAACTAAGAAAGCCAGCCGACAAGCCGGCTGCATCCCAGGTGGAGCCGACGCTGATAGCGGTGGAGATGCAACCGGGAGCGCCCATGCTGTCCGTGTAGCCACTGTTGCCGGACGAAATAACGGTGGCGATGCCGGCCACCCTCAGATTGTCGATCACCGCCTTGGTCGACGAATTGTCGCTGTCGCACGCCGCCTGATCGTAGTAGCGTCCGTCGCCCAAGCTCATATTCACCGAGGCGATGCTGTAGTCGCCGCGCAAGGCGTAGACCCGCTCAAGACCCTTGATCAGATCCGAAGTATAGGAGAGGACGCAGGACACCTCGCCGCCGCAATAGGTGGTCGAGTTGAAGCGGGAAAACACCTGGACGGCAATCAGGTTGGCGCCGCGCGCGACGCCGGAGAAAGACGCCCCAGAGCCGGCCACGATGCCGGCCACGTGCGTGCCATGATCGCAGTCCGCGCCGCAATTGACGCCGGAACCGGCAGCGGTCGACTCGGTGGCACCGCCCGGACAGACCGTGCTTGAACTGTAGGGGGCGTAGTTGGACGAATAACAGGCTTCGGAAACGACTTTGCCGCTCAGGAAGGTGTGCGTCTTGTCGACCCCGGTATCGAGGATCGCGACGACCTGCCCGCTACCGTCGTGACCCGCCGCCGAGGATGCGGTAGCGCCGATCAGCGGGCTGCTTTCCGCCAGCGTCGTGCGTCTCAAAACATCTTCTTCAATGCTGAGCACGTTGCTATCGGAGGCCAGAGTATCGAACTCGGCAGACGTGGCTTCCAGCGCCAGAAACGGGATGGTTTCAAAGCGGGTGGCGGGCTTGTTTCCACCATGGGCGTCGGCCAGCCTTTGCAGGACGGCGGCCTGCGCATTGCCGATGTCGATGCGCTGCGTCAACGCTTGGCTTCCGGCCAGCCATCCCTCCGGCGCAAACGCCGCACGTATGCCGATAATCAGCCGTGTACTCCCGCTCTCCTGCGCTATCGTGCGCAACCGCGCCAGCTTGCCGGCCAACGCCCGGTCGCCGGCGCTGGCTGCGGCCAGGGTAGCCCCGGCGGGATTGGCCAACAGGGCGCGCTCGGCGGCACACGGCGAGGAGAGCGCCAGCAGTGAGGCGGCAAAAGCCAGCGCAGTACGGAATAAAAGAGATTTCATGGCGCGACTTTCTTTACAAAAGTTGACGGCAAGCGTGCGACAAGCCCGGATGCTGCGAGGGTACGGTACGGGGACACGAGGGGAATTGGGCGTTGGTGGTTTCCCGGATTGCATCCGGGCTACGGGCTGTTGGCGCTGCCCGTTCGGCTTCGTTCAAGAGATGCTTGGCCGCAACCGGGCGTAAGGTGGATGCGATCCGGATGACTCGGGCAAAGCTACGCAGCCTACCGGGAGAACAAGTCGCCCCGACGATCATGATGGAAAGGTGAGAATGTTCCGGCGGATTTTCGGAACGGCGGCTAACGGCTCGGCTCGGCTCGGCTCTGCTCGGCTCGGCTCGGCTCGGCTCGGCTCGGCTCGGCTCGGCTCGGCTCGGCTCGGCTCGGCTCGGCTCGGCTCGGAAAAATCATGGCGCTGGTTTTGTTCATGTCAAGCCGTTTTCGGCTTTCCCCCTGTTTTTCTTGGCTTTCCGCTGTACGGCACAAGCCCGCCGACGATAGAGAAACATTTTGCAACACTTTATTTCACGACAATAAAGATAGCCAATAACCCGGAAGGGGTAAGGGTGAAAACCGATGCCAGCCGGGATGACGCGGGAAGCCCGACCGACTACTATCCGTTATTTCGCACACACTGCGCAGGCACTTATGTCCCAGACCCGCTTCATCCACGGCTTTCACGCCATCATCGCCAAGCTGCGCCATCAGCCCGACGCGATTTCCGAAATTTTCATCGATGCCGAGCGCCACGATGCGCGGGCGCGCGACCTGATGCGCCACGCGGAACTGCATTCGGTGCGCGTCGTTCCGGCCGATGCCAGGCGCCTTGAAGGCATGGCCGGCGGCACGCGCCATCAGGGCGTCGTCGCGCGGGTCGCCGCCGAAGCGCGCCATGTCGCGCTGGACGACGTGCTCGATACGCTGGAAGAACCGGCTTTTTTGCTCGTCCTCGACGGTATCCAGGACCCGCACAACCTCGGCGCTTGCCTGCGGGTGGCCGACGCGGTCGGCGCGCATGCCGTGATCGCGCCCAAAGACCGGGCGGTGGGGCTGACGCAAACGGCGATCAAAGTGGCGAGCGGCGCCGCCGAGAGCGTTCCCTACATCACCGTGACCAACCTCGCGCGCACGTTGCGCGAGTTGCGGGAGCGGGAAATTTGGGTGGTCGGCACCGATGCCGCAGCCAGCGGGGATCTGTATGCCGCCCAGTGGCCGCCGGCCACCGCCTGGGTGCTCGGCGCCGAAGGCGACGGCATGCGCCGCCTGACGCGCGAGAACTGCGACCAACTGCTCACCATCCCGATGCTCGGCTCGGTGCAAAGCCTCAACGTCTCGGTCGCGGCGGGCGTTTGCCTTTACGAGGCGCGGCGGCGGCGCGGCGTGTAAACCCGGCGCGGGAAGCGCCTCAGCGCTTCCCCGCCTGCAACACCGGCGCGGCCAGCGTTCCGCCGAGCGATACCGGCGCCTGTATCTGATTGGCGGTGCCGCGCATCTGCACCTCCATCTCGCCGCTCAGGCGGAGATCCTTGCCGACCGTCATCTGCCCGCCGGACTGCATCAAGCCGGAACCGATCATCAAAGGATGGAAACGCCAATTCTCCGGCGCCAGCCTGAACTTGCCCTGCACCTGCTCGAAGCGCGTCGCGCCGCCGCGAACCGGGCTGGCCGGCCCACGCCGTGCGGCCTCGGCAAAATCGAAGCCGTTCATGCTGCCGCGCCCGATGTTGAACTCGCCGTCGGCCTGGAGAACGGACAAAATATCCGTCCAGGAAGCCGCGGACGCCGAAAACTTCATCGTCCCGGCAATCTCCCCTTCAAATTGCGGCCCCACCCCCAAGGCCTCGCCGAAACGTTTGGCATTGATCCGCTCGAAGGAAATCTCTCCGTCCATCTCCGGTCGTGTGCCGGCGCGCAGCGTCGCCAGGCCGTGCACCCGGCCATCGAAAACCCGCAAGGTCATGCTTTTGATCGAAAATACGGAGCCATCGAGCCGCCCCTTAACCGCCAGGGAATCAAAAAATATCGGCGAACCCGGCGCCGGTCTCCAGCCCGTGCCCTCCAGCGCGATGTCCAGCCCATCGCCCTGCGGCCGCGCTTCGAGACGCAGGCCACGGTCGGCGGAAACCAAGAGAAGCGCGTCGAAACGCCCGTCCGGCGCCAGTTTGACCTCTCCGCCCAGGTCGGAAAAACCGAGGCCGCGCAGGCCGACATCCGTTTTTTCGAGAGTTACCCGCCGCACGCCGACCGGCGAAGAGGGTTGGGCCAGCGCGTCGAAAACCCTGAAAAATCCGGCGACCGCTTCTGCCGGCAGCGTCACGCCGCTCAGTTCGATCTGGCGTATATGCTTTTTTGGCTCCAGCAAAGAGCCGATGTCCGGCAAGATGCGCAGCCCGGCAACGCGGATCGCCTTCCCGTCCGCTTCGCTGCCCAGACGAATGTCGGCCAATAGCAAACCCGGCTTGGGATACACGCCGACCGACACTTCGCCGACCTTGGCCGGCAAGCCGCTGGCCCGGGCCAACGCCGTCTCGACCTCGGGAAGATAGCGGTTGTAGGGGAAGAAAACCGCGGTCAGCGCGGCCAGCACCAACAGGGCAAACACCGCCAGAAGCCCCCGCTTTGCCCATTTTCGGGAAGCCCGCCCGGCGCCGCGCCGGATTGGCTTGATGCCCCGCCGGCCCGCCCCCAACTCGAATTTGTCCAGCATCGCCTTCAAGCGTTCCAGCATCCCCGGACGCGGTGCGGGCCAGGTCGCCGGCTGTCCGGTCACAGCCCCGTATTTGTCGCCGAAGGTCGAAAACTCCGACGTTCGCTCCTGTGCGGCCGTCTTGATTTCCTGCTCCAGATCCCGGCTCTGCGCCATCAGCACATCCTTCGCCACCCGCGTCTCGATGAAGCCGCCGCGCTCAAGTTCGCGCAACGCCTTTTCGGCAAGCGTGCTGTTCCCGGTCTTGGCGCACAGATCCGCCACCGTCGCCTTGCCGTCGATCAGGGTCAGCACCATGCGCATATTCCGCTCCGCGATCCGCGTGCGCTCGCGCATCGCGTCCTCGCCGGATGCCGTTCTCGCGTAAATCAGTTTGAAGTCCATATTTCTCGCCAAATGTTGACGAAGCCCGCTCCAGTCACTAGAATGCGCGCTTCGTTGTTCCTCGATAGCTCAGTCGGTAGAGCGCCGGACTGTTAATCCGTAGGTCCCTGGTTCGAGCCCAGGTCGGGGAGCCAGAAGTTTCAAGCACTTAGCCCAGCCCACAAAGTTGGGCTTTTTGCTTTCTGACGTTTGTGAAGGCACCGTGCAGGCTTTTTTCGTCAATGTTCGACCCCGATTTTGACACCCCGATGTTTGACACTTTTCCTGACTCCAAACACCGCCATTTGCCACTTTCGATCACTTCGTTTTCTAGGGTTTTTTCGGCACCCGGAGACATGCCCGCGAGTATAACGGCTCGGGTCTGCTTCTGGAGCGGCTGGTGACCCCTCAAGGGGGCACGGTGATACAGGATTCATTTTGGACAACAAAAATGAGACCACTATTCATTTCAATTACCAACCGGCTCGTCCTGCTCGCTTTTGTCCTCGCGTCGCTTCCCGTGTTCGCGGGCGGTCACGGGGGAGGTGCCACTTCCGGCCTCCCGCCCCTGCAATTCACGGTCAATCTTTCGACGACGCAATTCCTGCAGGTCGTGATGGAATTCGAGTTTGCCGATCCCGAAGTGGCGCAACACCTCGCCGACCTAAAACCCAAGGTTCTGCACAAAATCATTCTGCTGCTTTCCGATCTCGATGTCGCGGCCTTACAAACCAGCAAAGGTAAAGTCGAGTTGCAGGAAAGAGTCGTCAACGAGCTGAATGGCCTTCTTCGCGAAACGCCGAAAACGGGGGTCAGGGAAGTGTTCTTCACGAGTTTCATCGTGCAGTAACCGGCGGGGTTGCCGGGCGCGATGTTGCGCGTGAGCTTCTGCGCAGGATCGGGCCGACATCCTGAAATCAATCGGGACAGCCTCTGGGGTCGCACCAACGAATGGCGGCACACTTGCGGTAAACGAGGACGAGAACCGATCTGCGGTGCATGATTCGACTTCAAACTCTTTGAACCTACCGATGATCGAAAAAAAGACGGCTGTTCTCAAAATCGAGGGTCTGGAAAAGCACACCCCGATGATGCGGCAGTACTTGCAGCTCAAGGCGCAGCACCCGAACACGCTGCTGCTCTACCGGATGGGCGATTTTTACGAGCTGTTTTTCGACGATGCGGAAAAAGCCGCGCGCCTGCTCGACATCACGCTGACCACGCGCGGACAGTCGGCGGGGCAACCGATCAAGATGGCCGGGGTGCCTTACCACGCGCTCGAACAGTACCTGGCACGGCTGGTGAAACTCGGCGAATCGGTGGCGATCTGCGAGCAGATCGGCGACCCGGCCACCAGCAAAGGTCCGGTCGAACGCGCCGTGGCGCGCATCGTGACGCCCGGCACGCTGACCGACGCCGCGCTGCTCGACGACAAGCGCGACGTGCTGCTGCTCGCCATCTCGGCGACGCGGCAGCTTGCCGGGCTGGCCTGGCTGAATCTGGCGAGCGGCGAGTTCCGCGTTTCGGAAGTCGCGCCGGACAAGCTTGCCGCCACGCTGGAACGCATCCGCCCGGCCGAAATCGTCGTCGCCGAAAACGCCCGGCTGCCGTTCGCGCCCGACGCCGCGCTCACCCGGCAACCGGACTGGCATTTCGACAGCGAAACGGCGACGCGCGAACTCTGCGCGCATTTTGGCACCGCCTCGCTCGCCGGTTTCGGCGCCGGCGGGCTACGCCCGGCCATCGCGGCGGCCGGCGCGCTGCTGCGTTACGCGCAGGCCACGCAAACGCGCGCGCTGCCGCATGTGCGGGCGCTCGCCGTCGAACGCGACGGGTCTTTCCTCGGCCTCGACGCCGCGACGCGGCGCAACCTGGAGCTCACCGAGACGCTGCGCGGACAGCCGGCGCCGACGCTGTGCAGCCTGCTCGACACCTGTGTTACGGCGATGGGGTCGCGCCTGCTGCGCCACGCGCTGCACCATCCGCTGCGCGATCCCACCTTGCCCGCCGCCCGCCACGCGGCCATCGCCACGCTGCTCGAAAACGGCGGCGGCGCGCTGCGCGGGGTGCGCCAGGCGCTACGCGGCTTCGCCGACATCGAGCGCATCGCCGGCCGCGTCGCGCTCTTCAGCGCGCGCCCGCGCGACCTCTCTGGGCTGCGCGACAGCCTGCGCCGGCTGGCCGAACTGCGCGCGCCGCTGGCCGACACGCCGGCGCCCTTGCTCGCGCAACTGCGCGGCGAACTGGCGACGCCCGACGCCGCGCTCGATCTGCTGGATCGCGCCATCCTGCCCGAACCGGCCGCGCTGCTGCGCGACGGCGGCGTGATCGCCCCAGGCTACGATGCCGGCCTCGACGAACTCAAGGCGCTCAACGACAACTGCGGCGCCTTCCTCGTCGATCTGGAGGCACGCGAGCGCCAGCGCAGCGGCATCGCCAGCCTGAAGGTCGAATACAACCGCGTACATGGCTTCTACATCGAAGTCACCCACGCCAACGCCGAAAAAGTGCCCGACGATTACCGCCGCCGGCAGACACTAAAGAACGCCGAACGCTACATCACGCCCGAGCTGAAAGCTTTCGAGGACAAAGCGCTGTCGGCGCAGGAGCGCGCGCTGGCGCGCGAGAAGACGCTCTACGACGGCGTCCTGACGGCCTTGCAGGCCGACCTGCCACAGTTGCAGCGCATCGCCCGCGCCGTCGCGCACGCCGACCTGCTGGCCTGTCTGGCCGACGTGGCGCTCTCGCACAACTATTGTCGGCCGCAGTTTTCCGAAGAACCTGGGCTGCTCATCGAAGGCGGCCGCCACCCGGTCGTCGAGGGCGGACTGTCCGGTGGCGAATCCTTCATCGCCAACGACACGCGCCTGGGCGACAAGCGCCGCCTGCTGCTCATCACCGGCCCCAACATGGGCGGCAAATCCACTTATATGCGCCAGACGGCGCTGATCGCGCTGATGGCGCACGCCGGCAGCTTCGTGCCGGCGAAACGGGTAATGCTCGGGCCGCTCGACCAGATTTTCACGCGCATCGGCGCTTCCGACGATCTCGCTTCCGGGCGCTCGACCTTCATGGTCGAAATGACCGAATCGGCGTCCATCCTGCACCACGCCACCGAAAACAGCCTGGTGCTGATGGACGAAGTCGGGCGCGGCACCTCGACCTTCGACGGCATGGCGCTAGCCTTCGCCATCTGCCGCCATCTGGTCGAAAAGAACCGCAGCCTGACGCTGTTCGCCACGCATTACTTCGAGCTGACGCTGCTCGCCAACGAATACGCCGATCTGGCCAACGTGCATCTGGACGCCGTCGAGCACGGCGAGCGCATCGTCTTCCTGCACGCCGTCGAGGAAGGCCCGGCCAACCAGAGCTACGGTATCCAGGTCGCCGCGCTGGCCGGCATCCCGTCTACCGTGGTCAAGGCCGCGCGCCGCCAGCTGCGCGAGTTCGAGCAGCGCGCGGCGATCAACCCGCTGCAGCCCGACCTGTTCGCCACGCCATATGCCCCGGAGCCGCCAGACCCGGCCGAACATCCCGCCGTGGAGCGCTTGAGCGCCATCGCGCCCGACGAGCTGACGCCCAAACAGGCGCTCGACGCGCTCTACGAGCTGAAAGCGCTACTCCGGTGAAGACGCTGCGTGCCGCGTTTCTGACCATTTTCGCCCTGCTGCCCGCCGGCACCGCGCGGGCCGACACCTGGCGTTTCGCACTGATCGGCGATACGCCCTACAACGGCTTCGAGCGGCGCAAACTGCCGGACATGCTGCGCGCCATCGCCGGCCAGCACCCGGCGTTCATCGTCCACGCCGGAGACTTCAAGAGCGGCAGCACAAGGTGCAGCGATGCGCTGTTCCGCGACCGCCACGCGCTATTTGACGCTTCGGCCGTACCGCTCATCGCCGTCCCCGGCGACAACGAGTGGACCGACTGTAGCCGCGTTTCGGCCGGCCGGTTCGACCCGCTGGAACGCTTGAACAAGCTGCGCGAACTGTTCTTCGCCGAACCGCTGTCGCTCGGCAAAACCCGGCTGCCGGTAGAACGGCAGTCCGCCGCCACGCCGGAACACCTGCGCTGGCAGCTCGGCCCCGTTTTGTTTGTCACGCTCAACGTGCCCGGCGGCAACAACAACCGCGCAGCCTCGCCGTTCGACGGCGGGCCGGGCACCGCGGACACCGAATTCCTGGCGCGCAACCCGCTGGTCATCGGCTGGCTAAAACAGGGCTTCGCGCAAGCGCGCCGGCGCAAGCTGGCGGGAATCGTCGTCGTCATGCAAGCCGACCCCGGCTTCAAGCACTTCGCCGCCGGCCTCGCCCACAGCGGCTACCGCGACCTACTCGAAACCCTGCGCGACGAAACGCTGGCTTTCGGCGGATCGGTCTTGCTGGTGCACGGCGACACCCACCGGCAGCGCGTCGACCAGCCGTTGCGCCACCCGGAAACAGGGCGCCCGCTCGCCAACTTCACCCGCGCCGAAACCTTCGGCTACCCGATGCTCGGCTGGGTCAAAGTCATTATCGACGACCGGAGCCGGCAGCTCTTCCGCTTCGAGGCACATCCCTACAAGTGAAGGGCGGCACCGCCGGAAGCCGGGTTCGTCCGGCAAACGGTTCAGATCGTGGTTTCGCACGATCCACCCTGTTCGCCAGGCGCCAACCCGGCCGACCAGCGGAAAGTGCGCCGGTCACGTTTTTTTGGACAGTCGGACAAGCTAAAGCTGGCCGGCTGAAAGGGGCGTGAATCATGGGAACGAAGCGCAAGCAGCGCGGCGCGCAATTCAACCTAAAAAACTCAGTTGACGGTGTGCAATCTGCTTGAAACTCAGGCAGGCTAAGGGATTCGTAACCATCATGGGAGTCACCCGATGGGTGAGCCGAAACTGGAGCTGGCGAAGCGCAAAGAAATGCTTTTGTCGTGTGCCGGAGCGCGGGCGACGGCGGGTCGCGTACAAGTACGATGGGATACAGAAAGCACGGCGACGCCGATGGGGCAACTGGCCTACTTCATCGAATTTCCCGCGCTGACCGGATCG
>JACQYA010000022.1 GCA_016208425.1 Betaproteobacteria bacterium | reverse complement strand
CGCACATGCTCGAGATAGGCGGCGCACGCAGCCTCGTCGGGGAACATTTTCTGGTATCCGGGCAGCGTGTCAGGGTTCTTGCCGGCCATAAACAGACACTACATAGAGTAAGTCGGTGCGCCAACCGGATAGGCATGGTTCATTAGACCGAGAAATGGTCGTAAAGCGGGTGTTTCTAATGGATACCATTAGAGCAACTTATTGATTTACAACAGCATCAGCTTCTAATGGACAATCTGGGTTAATCTCACCCGCAGCATGGGTCGCCAAGCAGAATCCACGCCCGGCGCGAAGGGCGATCACGGCGGCGCAGCCCGCGAGCAACACTTTTCGGCGCCGCCACCTCCGGCCGGCGGCTTGTGCTTCCCTTACCGGATTTTTTTCGATAGGATAGCCCGGCTGCCGTATGACGCATCTCACCCCACCGAACCATTTCCCGATTCCGCAAGAGGCTTTTCGATGAGCGAACACATCCATTACGTGACCGACGCCAGTTTCGGCACCGACGTGCTTCAGTCCCAGCAACCGGTGCTGGTCGACTATTGGGCGGAGTGGTGCGGCCCGTGCAAGATGATCGCGCCCATCCTCGACGAAATCGCCAACGAGTACGCCGGCCGGCTCAAGGTCGCCAAGCTGAACATCGACGACAACCAGAAAACGCCCGCCAACTACGGCATCCGTGGCATCCCGACGCTGATGCTGTTCAAGAACGGCAACATCGAGGCGACCAAGGTCGGCGCGCTGTCCAAGTCCCAGCTCACCGCGTTCATTGACAGCAACCTTTAAAGCCGTTACCGTCCACCTGCCCGTTTTGCCGGTTCCGCTACAGAAGAAGAACAGAAGCTCCGGCAGCCCGGCAAAATTCGCAGGCGTAGTTTTCTTGGCAGCACCCCCCACAGCACCAGGCATCTCAGCACCCCACACGGCTTCCGCCGCGTCCGCGCCCAGCGCATCCGTCATTTCCTCTCTCTCGTCCGCACATGCTCCTATCCGAACTCAAAGCACTTCACGTCAGCCAGTTGCTCGAAATGGCCGTCAACAACGGCATCGAAGGCGCCAACCGGCTACGCAAACACGAGCTGATTTTCGCCCTGCTCAAGAACCAGGCCAAGAAAGGCGAAAGCATTTTCGGCGACGGCACGGTGGAAACGCTGCCGGACGGTTTCGGCTTCCTGCGTTCGCCCGACACGTCGTACCTCGCCAGCACCGACGACATCTATGTCAGCCCGAGCCAGATCCGGCGCTTCAACCTGCACACCGGCGATACGGTTTCCGGTGAAATTCGCACGCCGAAAGAGGGAGAACGCTACTTCGCGCTGGTCAAGGTCGACAAGATCAACGGCGAACCGCCGGAAGCGTCGAAGAACAAAATCCTCTTCGAAAACCTGACGCCGCTGCACCCCGCCGAGCACATGAAGCTCGAACGCGAAATTCGCGGCGAGGAGAACATCACCAGCCGCATCATCGACATCATCGCGCCGATCGGCAAAGGCCAGCGCGGCCTGCTGGTGGCCAGCCCGAAGAGCGGCAAGACGGTGATGATGCAGCACATCGCGCACGCCATCACGACCAACCACCCGGATGTCAAGGTATTCGTCCTGCTGATCGACGAACGCCCGGAAGAAGTCACCGAAATGACGCGCTCGGTGCGCGGCGAGGTGGTGGCCTCAACCTTCGACGAACCGGCCACGCGCCACGTGCAAGTCGCCGAAATGGTCATCGAAAAAGCCAAGCGCCTGGTCGAACACAAAAAGGACGTGGTCATCCTGCTCGACTCGATCACCCGTCTCGCGCGCGCCTACAACACCGTGCAACCGGCTTCCGGCAAGGTGCTGACCGGCGGCGTCGACGCCAACGCGCTGCAAAAGCCCAAACGCTTCTTCGGCGCCGCGCGCAATATCGAGGAAGGCGGCAGCCTGACGATCATCGCCACCGCGCTGATCGACACCGGCAGCCGCATGGACGACGTGATCTACGAAGAATTCAAGGGCACCGGCAACATGGAGATCCACCTGGATCGCCGCATGGCCGAGAAGCGCGTCTATCCGGCGATCAACGTCAACCGTTCCGGAACCCGCCGCGAAGAGCTGCTGCTCAAGCCGGATGTCCTGCAAAAGATGTGGGTGCTGCGCAAGCTGCTCTACAACATGGACGACCTCGAAGCGATGGAATTCCTGCTCGACAAGATCAAAGCGACCAAGAACAACGGCGAGTTCTTCGATTCGATGCGCCGCTGACAAGGAGCAGCGCCGCGAGCTTAGGAAAATTTCTCGGTCAGAAATTCTCCCCAGTGAACCTAACCGCCCGTTTCAAAGGGCTTTCATCGAAGATATACCTCGCCTTTCTGCTGGCCGCCGGTATTCCGGTGCTGGTGGCCGGCCTGGTCGGCATCTACTCATCGCTCGAAACCCTGCGCCAGGAAACCCTGCACCACCTGGAACAAGAGGTGCGCGGGCGGGCTGCGGGGATGGGGCATTTTTTCGATCAGCTCGCCAGCGAGCTGCTTTACCTCGCCAGTTCGTCGCTTCTGTACGACCTGGCAAACGGAGTCAAGGCTGCGGACGGCAGGTTGCCGGTCTTGGCGCGCAAGCGCCTGGAACGCGACTACGCATCGTTTGCCCGCGCCTATCCTTACATCTATCAGGTACGCTATCTCGATGCCAGCGGTCAGGAGGTGGTTCGGGTCGATCGGCGCGAAAACCGGCTCGTCACCGTTTCCGAAGAAGAGCTTCAAAACAAGTCGGACCGGTATTACGTGCAGGAGGGATTGCTGCACGAGGCCGGCCAGGTTTATGTGTCTCCGCTGGATCTGAATATCGAGCACGGTCAGGCGGAGAAGCCGGAGCGCCCGGTCATCCGGTTTGCGACGCCGATCATCGATCGCCGGGGAAACAAGCACGGCTTGCTGATCGTCAATCTGCATGCCGCCTTCATTCTCGAACAGATCGAGGAAATGGCGGGCGCCCGGGGCGGGGTATCCTATCTGTTCGACCGCTCCGGGTTTTTCCTGTCGCGTTCTCCCGGGAAGGAATTCGATCGGGCGTTCAGCATGCAGTCGGTCGAGGCGCTGACCGATCTGCTGCCCAGGCCGCTGCTGGCCCGCGTCATCGGCGGCAAGGAAGGCACCGAGGTGCTCGGCGACTGGATTCTCGCTTATGCGCCGATCAAGGTTGGTGTAACGCTCGCGGATCGCAGCGATAGCTCGATGGAGTGGTCGGTGGCCTTGGCCTTCCCGCGAAAACACCTGTTCCAGGCGGTTTTCAACCTCTACCTGCTCTACGGAATCCTGACGCTCAGTTTGCTGGTGGCCGCAGCAGCGGGTTTTCTGCTGTCGCGACACATGCTGAAACCGCTGATGTTGCTCAGCTCGGAAACCGAGGAGATCGCCAGGGGGAACTTTTCCCATCGCGTCGAAATTCGCGGCGACGACGAGATCGCCGACCTGGGCAGACGCTTCAATACCATGACGGCCCGACTGGAGCAGACCTACAGCGCTCTGGAGAATCGCAAGGGGGAGCTGGAAAAAGAGGTGCAGGCGCGCACCATCGACCTGGAGCGGGAGCGCAGCCAGCTTGCCGCCGTGATTACCCATACCGCCGACGGCATCATTTCGGCCAATTCCGGCGGAATCGTCACGCTGGCCAACCATGCCGCCCGGCAATACCTCATCGCCGGCATCGGCACCCTAGTCGGTCGCTCGATCGGAGAATTCTGGAGCGGGTGGGGCGACTACGCGGGACAGTCGCCCGCGCTGCTTGCCGCCGGTAATTTCGACCTGAACCTGCATGGCCGCACGCTATCGCTGGGCGTGGCGCCGGTGATGTCGGGCGCGCGCGCGGACGGCTTTATTCTCGTCATCCGCGACGTTACCGAGGAACGGCGGTTGCAGGACGATCGCCGCGAGCTTGACCGCCAGATGTTCCAGGTGGAAAAGATGGCAACCCTCGGGGAGGTGGCGATGGGCCTGGCCCACGAGATCGGCAATCCCCTGGCCGGCATCAAGGCGGTGGTTCAGTTGATGCTGGAAGATCCATTAGCGGATTCGCAGCGCGAGTATCTGTTGCGTGTTCTGGGCGAAATCAATCGTCTGTCGGAATTCCTGCGTTCCTTCCACGGCTTTGCCGCGCCGCAGGAGATGCATCCTGTTCCGTGCCGCCTGGAGCAGATTCTCGAAGACGTGATCCTGTGGACGCGGAAAGAGGCGCGGAGCCGGAAAGTCAGCATCGAATATGCGCCGTGTTGCGATCGGGTTCCCTCTCTCTGGGCAGATCCGTCGCAGTTGAAGCAGGTGATGCTCAATCTGGCGATCAATGCGATCCACGCCATGCCCGAAGGCGGAGTGATTCACGTCGGCATGTGCGGCAACGGTTCGCCCATCGGTTCCGGCCAGGAGAAACCGCGCATGAGCTTCTGCGTGCGCGATACGGGGGTCGGAATTCCGCCAGAACTTCGCGGAAAAATATTCGATCCTTTCTTCACGACGCGGATAGATGGCTCGGGGATCGGGCTGGCGGTGGTCAAGAAGATCGTGATGCAGCACGGCGCCGATATTCAAGTGGAAAGCACGCCGGGGCATGGAACGTGCTTCGAGCTGGAATGGCCCATCGCTTCCGACGTTGCCGAAACGCCGTCGGCGGCACCCATAAAATTCGGCAAACCGGGTTCGACTTGTTGCAGAAAGAAAAATGGCTGATCGCATTCTCGTCATCGAAGACGACACTACCATCCGTGTCACGTTGCGCGATGTCCTGCAAAGACAGGGGTATCAGGTCGACCTGGCAGAAGATGGCGCGGGGGGGCTGGAGCATTTTCGCAAGCGTTCTTATGGCTTGATCCTGCTCGATTTGCATCTGCCGGACATGCACGGTCTCGATGTCCTGAAAGCGATCCGCGAGTTGGATCAGGACGCTCTGGTGGTGGTGATGACGGCGTTTCCCGAGGTGCGCACCGCCGTCGATTGCGTCAAGGCAGGCGCTTACGACTACCTCAACAAGCCTTTCGAACTGGACGATCTGAAGGAGATCGTCCGTCGCGTCCTGGAAACGCGCAGCCTGCGTCTTGAGGTCGAGTTGCTTCGGCTGCGCGCCAGCGCGCCTGCGCCGCTGGAGGGTATGGTGGGGTCGAGCCCGGCGTTCCTGTCCCTCGTCGAGGTAACACGCCGCATCGCCGCCGCATCGCGTGTGCCAGTCCTGATCCGGGGTGAATCCGGCACGGGCAAGGAGCGCGTGGCTCAGGCCATCCACAACCTGTCTTCGCGCGCGGCCGGCCCCTGGGTGACGCTCAACTGCTCCGCGTTGACGGAAGGCTTGCTCGAATCGGAAATGTTCGGCCACGAAAAGGGCGCCTTCACCGACGCCAAGACCGCCAGGCGCGGCTTGCTGGAACTGGCGGACGGCGGCACGCTGTTCCTCGACGAAATCGGCGATCTGTCTCCGACCCTGCAACCCAAACTGCTGCGCGCGCTGGAAACGCAAACCTTCCGCCGCGTCGGCGGCCAGAAGGAAGTGCAGGTCGATGTGCGCTTTGTCGCCGCCACTAACCGGGATCTGGCGGCGATGGTGAAAGCCGGCACCTTCCGCGAAGATCTTTACTACCGCCTCAACGTCGGCAGCATCGAAATGCCGCCGCTGCGCGCCCGCACGAGCGACATCCTGCCGCTGGCCCAGCATTTCATCGGCGATGCCGCGAGGATGATGAACATGCCGCATCCCGAACTGGATCGGCAGTGCCGTGAGTTCATCGAGCAGTATTCATGGCCGGGCAATATCCGCGAACTGCGCAATGTCATGGAGCGGGCAGTGATTCTCTGTAGCGAGGAGCGGATCGTTCCCGCCCATTTTCCGAAAGAGATCAGCCTCAGAACAAAAGACCATGTTGTTGCGGCAGACGATGAAACGCTGTCGCTCGGTGAGGTGGAAAAACGCCATATCCGGCGCGTCATGAATGCGGCGCGCGGCAACAAGACCCAGGCCGCAAAAACCCTCGGCATCACCCGTTTGACACTGCGCACCAAGATTGCCGAGTACGGCTGGGACGAATTTCTGGACAGGCCGGAAACCGCCGGATAAACGGTCGAATTTCTTTCGGTCTGGTCAAAATCTGACCGCGAGTTCACGTAGCCGGTAAAACCAGCAGTCGGTCACACCGAGACGCACAGTGGGGGCTGCTGGATGGCGTTGGTTGGATGTTGGCTGCCTGCCCAGCGGTACGCCAAGCCCGTGGCGCTGTTCGGCATCTGGCGATCCGGTCACCTGGCACGATTGCTGCAAATAGGAGTGTGAATCCTGTTTGAGGAGCCGCAATTGTCCAGTTCGACCACAAGCCCATCCACACTCTCCGCGCTCAAGGGCGCCTACAAGGGTGTCCTTAAAATTTCCCTCATGCTCGCGGCGACCTACCTGGTCGCCCAGGGTTTGAGTTCGTATCTCCCCGCTGCGGACTATCGCCAATTCTTCGGCCTGTCCAACCGCACTACGGTCTGGATCATCGCCGAACTGCACCTGATGTTCGCCGCCTTCGTGCTCGGTGTGCCGATCTTCGCCGTCATTACCGAGTTCGTCGGCAAGCTGACGGGCGAAAAAAAGTATGACGACCTGGCCAAGGAGTTCACGAAACTCCTGGCGATGGCCTATACGCTGACCGCCGTGCTCGGCTGCATCCTGCTGGTGCTGTTCGTCGTCCTGTACCCGAAGCTGACCGGTTATCTGTCGGGCCTGTTCAAGCCGACCTGGTTGCTCTACATCGTCCTGATCTTCGGCGAGGTCATCATCGCGTATCTCTACTGGTACAGTTGGGATCTGCTACAGGGCACCAGAAAGAAGTGGCACCTGCTGCTGGGCGTGCTGGTGAACCTCTGGGGTACGGCGCTGCTCTTCGTCGCCGACATCTGGGTCACGTTCATGATGTCGCCGGCCGGCATCGACGACGCGGGCAACCTGACCAGCCTGTGGGCGGCGATCGACAACCCCACCTGGATGCCGATCAACATCCACCGGCTACTGGCCAACGTCGCTTTCGGCGGCTCGATCGCCGCCGCCTACGCCGCCGTGCGCTTCCTCAACGCCAAGACCGACGAGGAGCGCGCGCGTTTCGACTGGATGGGCTACATCGGCTCCTTCATCGCCATCGGCGCCTTTATCCCGCTGCCCTTCGCCGGCTACTGGCTGGGCCGCGAGATCTACCAGTTCTCCGAGCAGATGGGCGTCTCGATGATGGGCGGCAGTTTCGCCTGGCTGTGGATTCTGCAAGCCATGCTGATCGGCGGGCTGTTCCTCGCGTCCAACTTTTACCTCTGGCTGGGCATGGGGCGCATCCCCGGTGCCGAGCGCTACGTCAAGTTCCAGATACCGATGATGATCCTGCTCGCCATCGGCTTCATCGTCTGGGCGACGCCGCGTTCCATCATCGCCAGCGGCGCCGAAATGTCGGCGATGGGCGGCTCGCACCATCCCTTCCTCGGCCTGTTTGGCGTGATGGCGGCGAAGAACACGGCGGTGAACCTGATGATCCTCACCACCTTCTTCTCCTTCATGCTCTACCGGCGCGGCAACCGCATACCGACGGTGTCGTGGGCCGCGGCCGGCAAGATCGTGCAGGCGCTGGTCATCGCGACGGCGGCCGGCGTCGTGCTGGGCTACGGCGTTTACAGTTACTTTGTGCCCTCCAACATCCGCATCGGCTTCTCGGTCTATCAGGTCGGCGCGGTGCTCTCCGCCATGGCGCTCTTCGTCGCCATCGACATTCCCCTGCTTAAGGGCGCCAAGGAAATCGGCGCCATTCGCTGGGGGCAGATTCCCGCTCGCGCCCAATATGCGCTGTTCTTCCTCGCCATCAGCTTTACCTGGCTGATGGGTCTGATGGGCTACATCCGCTCCGGTATCCGCCAGTACTGGCATGTCTACGGCCGCGTCATGGACGAAAGCGCCAACGCCTACACGATGATGCACGGTCACGCCACGATCATCGTTTCCATCATCACCGTCACCTTCTTCCTCCTGGTGTCGGTGGTGTTCTGGATGGCATCCCGGAACGACGGCAAGGAGCAGACAGCATGAAAGCCACTTTCTTCAAGATCTTCGCTTTCCTTCTGGTGACCGTTTCTACCTACTCCTACGTCGGCCAGCTCGTGCCGCAGTTCGAGGAATATCCGCCCGCCAAGAAAGTCATCGCCGTGTCGACACCGCCGGCCGAACTTGCCGCCATCGGCGAGGAACTGGTTCGCGTCAAGGGCGGCTGCCTGATCTGCCACAAGGTGACCGAGACCGGCAACGAGCGCGGGCCGGATTTGCGCAAGGCGGCAGGCCAGGCAGCCACGCGCAAGCCGGGCATGGATGCCGGAGCCTATTTGCTGGAGGCGCTCACCCAGCCCGAGGTTTTCCTCGTGCCCGGCTATCCGAAGATGATGCCGTCCGCCCTGAAGCCGCCGGCCAACATGAACCTGGCCGAGGTCAAGGCCATCATCGCCTATCTGCAAACGCTGGGTGGCGCGGAAGTGACGGTGAAGATCGTCGCCGACGATATCAAAGCCGCCAAAGCTGCCGGGCCGGTGCACAAAGGCAAGGAAGCCATGGGCGCCTACGGCTGGCCTGGACGACGCCGAACTATCAGGCCGGCATCATGCCGGCCGATCTCGGCAAGTCGATTCCCGAGGGCGAGCGTCACGAAATCGTCGCCTACCTCATGGGCCTGTCGGGCAAGTCCTATTCGCCGACCGGCGCCGAATCGCCGTGGTCGCACGAGGGGGTACGTCTCGGGCTGGTGATCCTGATCTTCAACCTCGGCATGCTGGCGGCGCTCGCCATCGCAGGCCGGAAATCGAAACCCAAGACAGAGGAGAACGCATGATGCAGCGCTGGACTTTGTATATCGCAGCCGGCGTCTGGCTCGCTGTCCTGGCCGTGGTGAAGTTCGCGGTGACGCCACCGATGCCGGCCAGCGTCCAGATGATCTACATGACGCTGACGACCGTCGCCATCGTGTTGTTCGTGGCCGCCAACGAGGCGCGCTTCCAGGCCTTTCTCGCGCCGCTCAAGGCGGTGTTCGCCGGTCGTGCGCCGAAACTGGTGCAGGCGCTCGTCCTCGCCGGCATTCCGCTACTGGCGGGCTGGGGTGCCTGGCTGCGCACCGCGCCGAGCTGGGATGCGCCCTTCGAGCCGCGCGTCGTGCACCCCGAGCCGCCGTCCTCGTTCAATTTACATGGACAGCGTATCGAGACCGCGACCCTGAAGAATCCGCTGCGCGCTGCCAATGAGAAGAATCCGGAGGAGCTGGAGAAACTGGCGCAGGAAGGCAAGACGATCTATTACCAGAACTGCTTCTTCTGTCACGGCGACGCACTGGCTGGCGACGGCCATTTCGCCAATGCTTTTTCACCCATTCCCGCCAACTTCCGCGATGTCGGCACGATCTCGATGTTGCAGGAATCCTTCGTCTTCTGGCGCGTCTCCACCGGTGGTCCCGGTTTGCCCAAAGGCGCGACGCCCTGGTTGTCGGCGATGCCGGTCTGGCAGAACTTCCTCAAGGAAGACGAAATCTGGAAAGCGATCCTCTACATCTACGCCGGATCCGGTTCGACGCCACGCACCTGGGACGAAGAGACGAAACATGAAAATCATTAATCTCCTGGCCATCGCTTTCGTCGCTGCGCTTGGCGCAGGCTCCCCGGCGGCAAGCGCCGATGCGCCGAAAGTCAAGACCGGGCCGGTCAAGCCGACGCCAGTTGCCGCCGACCTCGAAGCCGGCAAGAAACTTTACCGGCGTTACTGTACGCAATGTCATGGCGACGAAGGCAAGGGCGATGGTCCGGCGGCGGACTTCATCTATCCCCGGCCGCGCAACTTCACCACGGCCATCTTCAAGGTGCGCACCACGCTGTCCGGCCAACTGCCGACCGATCATGATCTCTTCCATATCATCAGCGAAGGACTGCCCGGCACCTCGATGCCGGCATGGAAGAAATTCATCCCGGAAAACGACCGCTGGCAGCTCGTGCATTACGTCAAGACTTTCGATGAGCTCGGCCTGTTCAAGGAAGAACCGGCCAAAGAGCAAGTCGTGGTCGACGCCGCGCCGAAGATGACCGCCGAGCTGGTCGCCAAGGGCAAGGATCTCTACCAGCAGAAAAAATGCTGGCAATGCCACGGCCCGCAGGGGCGTGGCGATGGCGTGTCCGCTGCCGGCATGAAGGACGAATGGGGGTTCCCGATCCGTCCGGTGAACTTCACCAAGAGCTGGCGCTTCCGTGGCGGCGACCGCATCGAGGACATCTACCGCACCTTCACCACGGGGTTCAACGGTACGCCGATGCCGTCTTTTGTCGACGCCATCCCGGCGGCGGAAGATCGCTGGGCGCTGGCCGCTTTCGTCAAGAGCCTGGCGCTGCCGCAGAAGAATGCCCAGGTGCTCAAGAGCGGCTTTGTCATCGGCGAGATTCCCGCCGACCCCTATGCCAAGGAATGGGAAGGGGCCGAATCGGCGGATTTTCCACTGGCCGGGCAGATCATCCTCGAACCGCGCTGGTTCCAGCCGATGCATGACGTCATCACGGCGCGCGCGCTTTACAACGAGAAGGAAATCGCCATCCTGCTCGAATGGGACGACGGCACGAACAGCAAGGGAGAAGGCAAACCGGCCGACGAGGTTGAGCTGCAATTGCCGATTGGCGACACCGGCCCAGTGAAGCCCTATTTCATTCTCGGTGATGACAAACATCCGGTCGAGGTGCTGCGCTGGAGCGCGAAGGATGGCTTGACGCGCCTGACGGCCGAAGGTGCGACCAAGCTGAACCCGCGCGAAACCGGCGGCTGGGTGGCGCAAGGGGACTACAAGGAAGGACAGTATCGCGTGATCCTGCGGCGCCCGATGCAAGGCAAGGAAGGCGAGGTCAGTTTCGCGCCGGGCAAGTTCGTGCCGGTGGCTTTCCATCTGCGCGACGGCGACAACGGCGAGGAAGGCCTCAAGATGTCCTTGTCGACCTGGTACACGCTACTGCCCCAGCCGGCGACGCCATTGACGGCTTATCTGTGGCCGTTCGGAATCGGATTCATCGCGTTTGGCGGTGAAATGTGGTTGCTGCGCCGCATGCGCAGGAAGCCGGCGGCAGGCAGCTCATGAGCAGTCTTGCCGTTCTGGCGCCGCTGGCCGCCTTGACTGCCGCGCTCAACGTGTCGCTGGGGCGCTTGCGGGCCGGTGCCGGACGGCGTTCCCACCGCCGGTTCGGTCTGCTTGCCGCCTCGGCTTTTCTGGTCGTCGCCTTGCGCTATGCTTTCGGGCTGGCATGGAGCGACGCGCTGCCATTGCTGGCGGCCATGTTGTTGGGGCGGGTCGCCGGGAGCCGTTGGCCCGAAGCAGCCGAGCCCTCGCCCTTGCGCTGGCGAACGGCGGCTTACGCCACGCTGATTGCCGGACTCTTTCTCTTCCTGGGCGAACCGGCGCACGCGCAGGTCGGCAACGAATGGAATCGCATTGATGCCAATGAGCCGGCGCCGGCCTTCACACTGATCGACCAGAACGGCAAGCGCGTTTCGCTCAAGGATTTTCGCGGCAAGGCATTGCTGGTGAGCTTCATCTATACGGAATGCAAGGACATCTGTCCCGTGCTGCCGCAGATCGTCGGACGCGCCGACCAATGGCTGACGGCCGAGGAGAAGACGCGCACGCGCTTCGTCGGCATCAGTCTTGATCCCAATCGCGACAATCCGGCAAAGCTGCGCGCCTTCATGAAACAGCACAACCTGTCGCCGGAACGCTGGACGCTGCTGACCGGTTCGCTGAAAGAAGCGACGCAGGCGGCCAACGGCTACGGCATCGTCGCCAAGCCGGATATCAACGGCGACATCGTGCATAACGCCGTCTATATTCTGATCGATCCGCAAGGCAATCTGCGCACCGAGTTTCATGGCTTGTTCTCGCCATCGGAAGAAATCGCCAAGGTATTGCGCGAAATCGGCAAACCCCAAAAGCCTGCCAAGACGAAAGGTTGAGCATGTACCAATCAATTTATCTTCCCCTCGATAATTCCGTCCATTCGCTGGTGGGCGTCGATATCGCCATCGCGCTGGCCAGGCAGACGGGGGCGCAACTGACCGGCAGCCATGTCTATGCGGCAAAGCTGCATGACCGCCGCTTCCGCCAGATGGAAGGCGGCCTGCCCGAGGCCTATCAGAAAGAGGACAAACTCATCGAGCAACGCGACATCCACGACGATCTGATTACCCGTGGTTTGTCCGTTATTTCCGATTCCTACCTCGATGTTTTCGATGCGAAATGCCAGGCGGCCGACCTGACCGGCAAGCGCGTCAATCTGGAAGGCAAGAACTGGCAGGCTCTGGTCATGGACATCGGTGCCGGCGACTACGATCTGGTCGTGATGGGCGCACTGGGTTTGGGCACGGTGTCGTATTCCCAGATCGGCAGCGTCTGCGAGCGCGTGGCGCGCCGTATCGACCGCGATCTGCTGGTCGTGCGTGAAACCGAAGCGCGTGATGACGGCGCCATCGTGGTTGCACTGGATGGCAGCCCGCAATCCTATGGTGGCCTGATGGCGGCGCTGGAACTGGGCAAGGTCTTCGGTCGCCCCGTCGCGGCGGTCGCGGTGTTCGATCCCCACTTTCACTACGTCGCCTTCAACAGCATCGCCAAGGTGTTGTCGACGGAAGCCGCCAAGGTGTTCCGCTTTGAGGAACAGGAAAAACTCCACGAAGAGATCATCGATTCCGGGCTCGCCAAAATCTACCAGGGCCATCTCGATGTCGCCGCGAAGCTGGCGAAGGAGCAAGGCGTCGAGATCAAGACTACCTTGCTGGCCGGCAAGTCCTTCGAACAGTTACTGGAGTACACCCACGAATCACGCCCTTGGCTGCTGCTGCTCGGCCGTATTGGTGTGCATTCCGAGGCCGGGATGGACTTGGGCAGCGCCACCGAAAACCTGTTGCGCCTCGCCAACTGCAACCTGCTGCTCTCGGCGCGCTGTTTCGAGCCGCCCATCGAGCATATCGCCGAGACGACGATGGCGTGGACCGAGGAAGCCGAGGCGCGCATGCTGCGCATACCCGATTTCGCTCGCGGCATGGCCCGCAAGGCCATCATCAAACATGCGGCCAGGGAAGGCCATACGATCGTGACTTCGGATGTCATCGATTCCTTGATGTCGACGATTCCGCAGGGCGCGGTCAATCGCCATGCGGACAAGAATGGAGTCGCGCCGGAATCGCTGGGTGGTGCCGGCAGCAAGTGCCCCTTCGCGCCGCGTCGCGCGGAAGAAGAAAGCAGCAAACCGCGATGGGACGAGGCAGCGCTTGCCTGTTTGGAAAAGATCGAGCCTGCCTCCATGCGCGAGCACGCCAAACTGCGCATCGAGAAGATGGCGCTGCGCCAGGGCACGAAGACAATCACCGCAGAACTGGTGGATTCGGCGTCGCGAGCCGTCGTCGAAATGTTGGGCTAGGTTGGCATGGCGACGCCGCACCTGATTTCCTGGAACCTGACGCGGCGTTGCAATCTCGCCTGCGGGC
>JACQYA010000021.1 GCA_016208425.1 Betaproteobacteria bacterium | reverse complement strand
CGCACGCCCTTGCGCCCCGGCGATCGTGGCTCAAGCAGAGCCCGTGCAGCACCGGAGAGGTCATGCCGTTGGTAGGCCCCGGCCGTTCGCGCCCACCGCAGTTTGTGCGGAATAGCATTCTGACATGTCTCGTGACGACGTCATCTAGAATCCGCAAGAAAATCGTGTTCTTCATTGACGTAGGCTATCGGGTTTATACCCGGGATTGCTCAAAATTTAGGCGATTACAACTATTTTGCGCGCCATGTCATCCGAGTGCGATGGCCCTGGGTTTGCAACCGGCCTCAGTGAAAGAGCCTTTGTAATATTCGGCGCACGATTTAAGCAAGTGGTTCACGGGGTCGGTATCTCCCTGTTCGCGCCACGCGGGCGAGCCTACACACCGTCCCGGAACGGCAGGAACACCCGTTGCAATGCACCGTCGATGTGTTGTGCCACACTATCGATAGTCCCGTGGTGCAGTGTGCGCAACGCGACGGATAACTCCGATTTTTGCGCGCGTATCGAGTCTAGCATTCCGGCGCGCATCTCATCGCGGAAGCGGATTTCGTCGATTTCGATAAAGGCTTTGTCGAACGCCAGCCAGGCGACGGCGCCGGCGCCAACCCCGCATAAGGTCGCCAGAGGGCCGGCCGGCGCGCAGATCGCCGTGGCGCCTGCCGCCGAAAGTAGGATCGATCCGGATCGTTTAGCCGCCACCTTGCCGCCCAGGCGGGCGGCGACTTGGAAGGCTTTCCCGGACACGATTTTGCCCGCCGTGGCGGTCGAGGCCTTTCTTGCCAGCAGTCCGAGCGATAGCGCGCCGGTAGCGGCGCCTCCGCCCGCCGCCAGGGAGGCGCGTCGCCAGTCGCGGTCGAGACTGCCGAGCCCCGCCAGATCCACCGCGTCCCTCCGGCACGGGCTGGCCAGCACATCGGCCTTGACGCGCGCCGCCAGCGAGGCCGCCAACGCCCCCAGGCGCGCCGTGGATTCCAAGGCAATATCGCCGCTCGCTCGCTCCAGGCGCTCGTCGAACTTGATATCGCCGAACAGGCGCCGTTCGAGTTCGCCGCTCATCCGTTCCGCGAAGCGTCCGCCGGCTAGTGCGCCCAGGCGCTGGTATTCGCCGAGCACCGTGAAGTACCAGTCGAGATAAGCTTCGACGCCTTGTTCGACCTCGCCGAACAGCGTGTCGAGCTGTCGGTCGATCTGCCGGTCGGCGTGTTCGGTCGCGGCGATTTGCGCGCGGCGCACTTCGCCGGCCAGCCCGGATTTGACCGCAGCAAAGGCGCGCACATCGGCCCGGCAGGGGTTGGCTAGGACAAGCAGGTCGCGGGCGCTCCCGGCCAGCGCTCCTGTGTCGAAGGGCAAGCCGAGCATCGCGTACAGGTAAAGCGTGCCAAGAACGGCTGTTGTCAGCAGGAAGGTGCGGGATACGGCTTTTTCGGGCAGAACGCTCGGGTGCGAAAGCCGGCCTTCGCTCAACGCTGCCGAGCCGAGCAGCAGCCGGGTAAAAGCAAAAGCTAGGCCGCCCGCCTTGAACAGCGCGATACCCCACGCAGCCAGCTTCCATCCCCGGTTCGGCAGGCTGGGAATCAGTAGCTGCGAGGCGTGCCACGCGAGGCGGTCGATGGCATTGGCAGTGCCGACCAGCCATCCGGCCAGCGGGCAGGTCGCCGGGTCGGCGACTTCCGCAAACGCCCGCTCGGCGACGGCGTACCAGCCCAACTCCCGCGTATCGGGCGCGCCGGCGATGAAAAAGTCGATGAGCAGGGAACCCGGGGCGAGGATCGCCACGTTGATCGCCGGCAGCGGCCAGCGGCGCGCAACCAGGCTCACCTGCCCGCTTCGCACTTGCCCGGCCAGCCGGCGGCTAACCGGCTCGACCAGCCACGCCAGCAAGAGCGAATCTACCGCCAGCAGCGCCCACTGCCCGGGATCGAGCAAGGCGCCGAGGACGAGCAGCAGCGTGGCCCAGAAAAGGGCGGCGAAAACCTGGAGCACCACCGAAACGCGACCCGGCCACAGCCAGCGCCGGAGCGCGCTGTTTTCGACCGTCAGGCCGGCAAGCACGGCACGTCGCTCGAACAGCGCGTATTCCTTGCTCTGGCGCCAGATTGGCCAGGCGACAAGCGCGACGAGAAAAAACAGCGTCCAGCAAGGCGCGCCCGGAAAGACGCGCACCAGCAGCGCAAACCCCGCCGCCGCGACGCCCATCGACAGGAGGCGGCGCAAAGTTCTAGCGGTAGCGTTTTGCGCCGATTCGGGCGCGTTCGACGGGGGATTCAACTAGGAACTAGTGCTTAATTGCATAAGTAAGCGATTCTATTTATATCGATTAGCTATTGATTTTTAATGGAAATACACCTTCAAGTTCTTTTGCAACCAAGCACTAGGTTCAAGGTTCAGCCGGGAATCTGGGCGAAACGGAGTATCCGCGCCGCCGGACATGTGGTCAAACTGCGGCGGCACAAAAAAGGGCGCCGGGGTGCCCTCGTGCGCCGAACGGCACAGCCGGCGCTCAAGCGGAGAAATTCTTCTCCGCGAAACCCCAGTTGGCGAGGCTCGCCAGGAAGGTTTCGACGAATTTCGGGCGCAGGTTGCGGTAGTCGATGTAGTAGGCGTGCTCCCATACGTCGATGCACAGCAGCGCCCTGTCGCCGGTGGTCAGCGGCGTACCGGCAGCGCCCATGTTGACGATATCGACCGAACCGTCGGCCTTCTTCACCAGCCACGTCCAGCCCGAACCAAAGTTGCCGACAGCCGACGAGTGGAAAGCTTTCTTGAACTCGTCGAACGATCCCCATCGGGCGTCGATGGCCGCCGCCAGTGCGCCGCCCGGCGCTTCGCCGCCGCCGGGTTTCAGGCAATTCCAGAAAAAAGAGTGGTTCCAGACCTGCGCCGAGTTGTTGTAAATGCCGCCGGCCGGAGCGTTCTTGACGATGGCTTCGAGATCGAGGTTCTCGTATTCTGTCCCCTTGATCAGAGTGTTCAAGTTCGTGACGTAGGCTTGGTGGTGCTTGGCGTAGTGGTAATCGAACGTCTCTTTTGACATGTGCGGGACGAGCGCGTCAGCGGCGAAAGGCAATTGAGGTAACTGGTGTTCCATAAATATTCTCCGTGAAGGTTGTGGGCGGAAATTCCGTTGGACGAAAGGGATCGGGTTTAGTCGGGCGCTTCGCTACCGGCAACAGGAAAAATGCATTCATCCTTTTCGATCGACGTCAATGTCGCGCGAGCGCGACCTCGGTGAAAGTTGACCGAGATTTCCCCGCTTGGTTCCAGACCTTCGGCGTCGCGAACAATTTCTCCCCGCTCGTCGGTGACGATACTGTAACCGCGCGCGAGCACGGCCACCGGGTTGAGGTGCGCCAGACCGGCATGCAAATGCGCGAGATGGGCGGATTGGCGTTGCACCGTCTGCTGCCACGCGGCGCGCAGTTGCGGCGCCAGGCTTTCGGCGCGACGGCCGTGGCGTGCGGTATCCGGGCGGGCGAGCAGCAGGCGCCGGGTGATAACGGCCAGCGCGCCGCGCCCGCGCGCGCCGCTCTGTGCGAGGCCGGCATCGAGCCGGCGCCGGAGGTTGAGCAGCTTTTCTCGCTGGCGCGCCAACTGCTGCTCCGGGTGTTGCAGGCGCTGCGCCAGCCAGTCAAGCTGCTGCGCGAGGCTGCCGTGCTTGCGCCCGATCTGGCGTAGCAGCGCCGATTGCAGGTCGCCCAGACGAGCGAGCAGCGCGGCCTGTTCGGGCGCCGCAAGCTCGGCGGCAGCGGTCGGCGTCGCCGCGCGCCGGTCGGCCGCGAAATCGGCGATCGTGAAGTCGGTTTCGTGCCCGATGCCGCTGACCGTCGGAATCGGGCAGGCGCGGATCGCTCGGGCGACGTCCTCGTCGTTGAACGCCCACAGATCTTCGATACTCCCGCCGCCACGGCAGACGATCAGAACGTCGCACTCGCCGCGCTTACCCGCGCCGCGAACCGCTGCGGCAATTTGTGGCGCGGCGCCTCCGCCCTGCACCGGCGTCGGGTAGAGGACGATGCTCGCGTGCGGCGCGCGCCGGCCGAGCGTGGTCAACACGTCGCGCAGCGCGGCCGCTTGCGGCGAAGTGACGATACCGATGCGGTGCGGGAAAGCCGGCAGACCGCGCTTGGCGTCGGCGGCAAACAATCCTTCGCGTTCGAGCTTGTCCTTGAGGCGCAAAAACTGTTCGTAGAGATTGCCGACCCCGGCCCGGCGGGCCGCTTCCACGTTGAGCTGGAAGTCGCCGCGCGCCTCATACAGCGTGACCAGCACGCGCGCCTCGATATGCTGACCATTTTCCAGCCGCCAGCCGAGAATTTGCGCGCGGTTGCGGAACATCACGCAACGCACCTGGGCGACGGAATCCTTCAACGAGAAATAGACGTGCCCCGACGCGGCACGGGTGAGGTTGGAGATTTCGCCGGCCACCCAGCACAACGGAAAGGCCGACTCAAGGCGCTCCCGTGCCAAACGGTTGAGCAGGGAAACAGGGATAGCTGCGGGGATGACCGCGGCGGGCAAGGCCGGGCTTGCGCTGCGAGAGAGGTTTTCGGACATGCCCGGATTGTACAATCATGCCAAACAATGCACACCTCGCCGGGGTTGTCGGCGCGCTTGCAGGCAGAAACCCTTGCTGGTGCTGGGTTTGCCCATAAGTAATTGATTGTTGGAAATAATTTACAGTGCCCTATTTTCTGGCAACGCAACAAAAGCCCTTGTCCGCGCGCGACTTAGCCGTGTTATCACACAGTAATCCACAAAGTTATCCACAGTTTTTGTGGATAAGCTTTTTGTGCCTTGTTCGCTCAAGGGGCTTGCCGCTGGAGCCGGCGCAGGCTAAAGTTACCGGCTGCAAAAACACTTAAGGGGAAAGCGTGTTTTCCATCATTCAGGCTGCCGGCTGGCCCATCTGGCCGTTGCTGCTGGCATCGATCGTGGCGGTTGCGTTGATTATCGAGCGCCTGGTTGCGCTACGTCGGAGCCGCGTGGTTCCCGCCGGGTCGCTGCAGCGCGTGGTTGCCGAGTACTGGCAAAACGGCGCCAACGAGGAGACGATCGCGCATCTCGAAATGCAGTCTCCGCTCGGTCGGGTGCTGGCCGCCGGCCTGCGCAACGTCGGCAGTTCGCGCGAAATCATGAAGGAGGCGATCGAGGAAACCGGGCAAGTCGTGTCGCACGAGCTCGAACGCTATCTGACGACGCTGGGCACCATCGCGTCGATCAGCCCGTTGATGGGCCTGTTCGGCACCGTGGTCGGCATGATCGAGATTTTCGGTTCGCAGGCGCCGACCGGCGCCAATCCGCTGCAGCTGGCGCACGGCATTTCGGTGGCGCTCTACAACACCGGCTTCGGTCTGATTATCGCGATTCCCAGCATGATTTTCTGGCGGCATTTCCGCGCCTTGGTCGACAGTTTCGTGATCGAAATGCAACAGCAGGCAGTGCGTCTGGTCGAAGTGCTGCACGGCGAACGCAAGGTGTGAACGGAGAACGGCAATGAATTTTCAACGCGGCCGAAGCAGCGACGTGCCGGAGATCAACCTGATTCCGCTGATCGACGTTCTGCTGGTCATTATCATTTTTCTGATGCTGACGACGACTTACGCGAAGTTCTCCGGCCTGGAAATCAACCTGCCGACGGCGGATTCCAGCAAGCAGGCCGAGCAGCCGAACGAAATCAACGTCGCCGTGACGGCCACCGGCCAGATACTGGTCAACAAGACGCCGCTGCCCGGCGCCGACGTGCTGTCGATCAGCGAGGCGTTGCGGCGCGCGGCCGGCGACGGCAAAGATCCGGTGATCGTCATCAACGCCGACGCCAAGGCGACGCACCAGAGCGTCGTCGACGTCATGCAAGCGGCGCAGACGGCCGGTTACGCCCACATTTCGTTCTCGACGCAATCGCCGCGCTGACGCCACGCTGATGGTACACTCCGGCGCCGCGCGGCGCCTGTCCCGGATGTGGTACGAGCGGCCGATACCGCTGGCGCTCCGGATATTGCTCCCGTTTTCCTGGATTTTTTCCCTGCTGGTATCGCTGCGGTGCGTTCTGTACCGGAAGGGCGTGTTGCGCTCGCACCGGCTTCCCGTGCCGGTGATCGTGGTCGGCAATCTGACTGCGGGCGGTAGCGGCAAGACGCCGCTCGTGCTTTGGCTCGTCGAAAGATTGCGCGAAGCGGGATGGCAACCGGGAATTGTCAGCCGGGGGTATGGCGGAACGCGGCAAGGGGTGCACCCGGTTGGGGCAGATTCGCCGGCCGCCGGGGTGGGCGACGAGCCGTTGCTCTTGGCAAGGCGTAGCGGCGTGCCGGTGTTCGTCGGAAGCGACCGCGTGGCGGCCGGGCAAGCCTTGCTGGCGGCACATGCGGGGTGTGGCGTCATCGTGTCGGACGACGGTTTACAACACTACCGTTTGCAGCGTTCGGTGGAACTGGTGGTTTTCGACGGGCGCGGTGCGGGCAATGGCCGCTTGTTGCCGGCCGGCCCCTTGCGCGAGCCTTTGCGCCGTCTGGCGCGGGTGACGGCCGTCGTTTGGAACGGCTCCCCGGAGCCTCCGGTGCTCCGGGCGGCGCGGCGCTTGCCGCAGTTCGACATGCGGCTTGACGGCCGTCGCTTCGTTTCGCTTGCCGACGGGCGGCGTGCTTGCGATGCCGGTTCGTTGCGCGGAAAGCGGCTCTACGCCGTGGCCGGCATCGGCGACCCCGCGCGCTTCTTCTCGCAGCTCGAAGCGCTCGGACTTCAGTTCGAGGCGCACCCGTTTCCCGATCACCATCGCTATGGTCTCGCCGATCTGGCCTTTGCCGGCGACGGCGTGCTGCTGATGACGGAGAAAGATGCGGTAAAATGCGCCGCGCTGGCATTGGGTGAGGCATGGGTGTTGCCGGTCGAGGCCAGCATCGAAAAACCGCCCGACGGACGCGGTTTGCTCGAAACAATTCTGGAGAATCTCAATGGACGCGCGTTTGCTTGACATCTTGGTCTGCCCGGTCTGCAAGGCCAATCTCGAATATCGCAAGGCCGCGTCGGAACTGGTGTGCAAGCCCTGCAAGCTGGCTTTTCCGGTGCGCGACGATATACCCATCATGCTCGAAGACGAGGCGCGCCGGCTGAATGCCGACGAAAGCTGAGTGGCTGGAGTGGGTGTGAAGTTCAAGGTGGTGATTCCCGCGCGCTACGCTTCGGCGCGCCTGCCGGCCAAGCCGCTGCTCGATCTGGGCGGCAAGCCCATGGTCGTGCGCGTGGTCGAGCGGGCGCTCCTGTCGGGCGCCGAAGAAATCTGGGTGGCCACCGATCACGCCGACGTGCAGGCCGCCGCCGAAGGGCACGGCGCATCGGTGCTGCTGACCCGGGCCGATCATCCGAGCGGCACCGACCGTCTGGCCGAAGTGGTCGAGCTGCGCGGCTGGGGCGACGAGACCATCGTCGTCAACGTGCAGGGCGACGAGCCGCTGATCGACCCGGAGCTGATCGAACAAACGGCGCGGCAGTTGGCGGAAAGCGGGGCGGACATCGCCACCGCCGCTCACCCGATCGACGATGCGGCCGAGTTTTTCAACCCCAACATCGTCAAGGTCGTGCGTGCGGCCAATGGCGACGCGCTTTATTTTTCGCGCGCGCCGATCCCCTACGCGCGCGATCACTTTGCCCGCGAGGCGGGCGGAGAAACGCTGCCGGATGGAATGCCGGCCTACCGCCACGTCGGGCTTTATGCCTATCGCGCCCGCTTCTTGCGCGCTTACGCGAAGCTGGCGCCTTCGCCGCTCGAAGGGTTTGAAGCGCTGGAACAGCTGCGCGCCCTGTGGCACGGCTTCCGGATTAGCGTGGTGATCGCGGATCGCTTGCCGGCTCGGGGAGTGGATACGCCGGAGGATGCGCTGCGGATGCGCGCTCTGTTCCCCAATGTGTAGAGAGGGTTGACCCGGCGACCCATAGAATATAGTTTTTGGCTTATACTTGCGGTTTGCTATTGCCGATGCCGATAACTATAAATCGGTGCGGAACCGGCCAGGCCGGTACAACAACAAGAATAGTTGCTCTACTTTGATCCGCTGATTTCCGTCTGCCAGTGGGTTTGCGGCCGGCAGAAGAGGTTGGCTGAGGACTGAAACATTCGATAAAACCATAGGAGGAGAAGAACCATGAGACTGATATTGCTCGGCGCGCCGGGTGCAGGCAAAGGGACGCAGGCGCAGTTCATCTGCGAAAAATTCGCGATCCCACAAATTTCCACGGGCGATATGTTACGCGCTGCCGTCAAGGCCGGCACCCCGATGGGGCTGGCAGCGAAGAAGGTGATGGATGCGGGCGGGCTGGTGTCCGACGAAATCATTCTCGGTTTGATCGCCGAGCGACTGAAACAGGCGGATTGCGCGAACGGTTTCCTGTTCGACGGTTTTCCGCGCACCATTCCGCAGGCCGAGGCGCTACGCACGCAGGGCGTCCAGCTCGACTACGTGGTCGAGATCGACGTCGCCGACGAAGAAATCATCAAGCGCATGAGCGGGCGTCGCGTGCATACCGGATCGGGCCGCACCTATCACGTCGTGTTCAATCCGCCCAAGGTCGAAGGCAAGGACGACGCTACCGGCGAGCCACTGATCCAGCGCGCCGACGACCAGGAAGAAACGGTCAAAAAGCGCCTGGACGTGTATCACAGCCAGACCAAGCCGCTGGTGGAGTTCTATTCCCGCTGGGGCACCAGCGGTGCGGCAGGTGCTCCCCAATACCGCAAGGTTGCAGGCGTCGGATCTCTCGATTCGATCAAGAGCGCGGTATTTGCCGCTCTGGGCTGAGAATTTCAATTCAAATCATCGATAGGAGTAGAGAGTGGTAACAACAACTCCAAAGGCGAAGAATGCTTTTTATGCGCAGTCGGGCGGTGTCACGGCCGTCATCAACGCCAGCGCTTGCGGCGTCATCGAGACGGCGCGCCAGCACAAGGACAAGATCGGCACGGTATACGCCGGGCGCAACGGTATCATCGGCGCTTTGACCGAAGACCTGATCGACACCAGCATGGAATCCGATGCAGCGATCGCCGCGCTGCGCCATACGCCGTCCGGCGCGTTCGGTTCCTGCCGTTTCAAGCTCAAAAGCCTGGAAGCCAACAAACGCGAGTACGAGCGCCTGATCGAAGTGTTCAAGGCGCACGACATCGGCTATTTCTTCTATAACGGCGGCGGCGATTCGGCCGACACCTGTTTCAAGGTTTCGCAGCTTTCGGAAGCCATGGGTTACCCGATCCAGGCGATCCACGTACCGAAAACCGTGGATAACGATCTGCCGATCACCGATTGCTGCCCTGGCTTTGGTTCCGTGGCCAAGTACATCGCGGTGTCTACGCTGGAAGCCTCGTTCGACGTGCGCTCGATGGCCAAGACGTCCACCAAGGTGTTCGTCATCGAGGTCATGGGGCGCCATGCCGGATGGATCGCCGCTGCGGGCGGTCTGGTCGAGGATCAGGGGATTCCCGTGGTGATCCTGTTCCCGGAAGTGGAATTCGATCAGCAGAAATTCCTGGCCAAGGTAGACCGGAACGTCAAGGAACATGGTTTCTGCACCATCGTCGTGTCGGAAGGTTGCCACTACCCGGACGGCAAGTTCCTCGCCGAGCAGGGTACGCGCGACGCCTTCGGTCACGCCCAGTTGGGTGGCGCCGCGCCGGTCGTGGCAAACATGATAAAGGATGCGCTGGGCTACAAGTTCCACTGGGCGGTCGCCGACTACCTGCAACGCGCCGCGCGCCATGTCGCTTCCCGGACTGACGTGGAACAGGCTTACCAGCTCGGCAAGGCGGCGGTGGATTTGGCGATCGGGGGCAGCAACTCGGTGATGCCGACGGTGGATCGGGTTTCCGACAGCCCTTACCAGTACAAAATCGGTGTCGCCGATCTCAAGGATGTCGCCAACGTCGAAAAATTCATGCCTGAAGATTTCATCACAAAGGACGGTTTCGGTATCACCGAAAAGTGCAAACGCTATCTTGTGCCGCTCATTCAGGGCGAGGACTATCCTCCTTACAAGAACGGTTTGCCCGAGTATGTGACGCTGAAAAACGTGGCGGTGCCAAAAAAACTCGGAGAGTTCAAAATCTGAGTCGAGGAGTGTGGGGGACAATTTGTCCCCCTTTTTTATGGGTGTATTACAAGGGGGGATGTTCATGTCAGCAGGTCTTATGCTCGCGCTAGTATGCGCGGTCGTGGCGGTGCTATACGGCGCCGTCATGACCAAATGGATTCTCTCGTTGCCGGCAGGCAACGACCGTATGCAGGAAATTGCGAAAGCAATCCAGGAGGGGGCTTCGGCTTATCTCAACAAGCAGTACACGACGATCGGTCTGGTCGGTGTCGTTCTGGTCGTTCTGATCGCCATTTTTCTCGGCAAGTTGATGGCCGTCGGTTTCGTCATCGGCGCATTGCTGTCGGGCGCGACCGGCTTTATCGGCATGAACGTTTCGGTACGCGCCAACGTGCGTACGGCGGAAGCCGCGCGCAACGGTATCGCCGCCGCGCTGAACGTGGCCTTCAAGGGCGGCGCGATCACCGGCATGCTAGTCGTCGGTCTCGGCCTGCTCGGCGTTGCCGGTTACTACGGGTTCCTGCGCAGCACGGGCGCCGATCTGCAGCACGCGGTCGAGCCGCTGGTCGGCCTGGCCTTCGGTGGCTCGCTGATTTCGATTTTTGCCCGGCTCGGTGGCGGCATCTTCACCAAGGGTGCCGACGTCGGCGCCGACTTGGTCGGCAAGGTCGAAGCCGGCATCCCCGAGGATGATCCGCGCAACCCGGCGGTGATCGCCGACAACGTCGGCGACAACGTCGGCGACTGCGCCGGCATGGCCGCCGACCTCTTCGAGACCTACGCCGTGACCGTGGTGGCGACGATGGTGCTCAGCGCGATGATGCTCAAGGGCATCGCCAACGCCAACGAGAACGTCGTGCTTTATCCGCTGGTGCTCGGTGGCGTGTCGATCATCGCCTCGATCATCGGCACGTTCTTCGTCAAAACCAACGACGGCGGCAAGATCATGAACGCCCTCTATCGCGGTCTGGCGGTGGCCGGCGTTCTGGCGCTGGTCGCTTTCTACCCGGTGACGACCTGGATGCTCGGCAACGGCATCACGCTGGCCGACGGCAAGCTGATCGGTTCCGGCAGCATCTTTGGCGCGGCGACGGTCGGCCTGATCCTGACCGGTCTGCTGGTGTGGATCACCGAGTACTACACGGCGACCGAATTTGCGCCGGTGCGGCACATCGCTCAGGCGTCGACGACGGGTCACGGCACCAACGTCATCGCCGGTCTGGGCGTCTCGATGAAGTCCACCGCGCTGCCGGTGCTCGCCGTCTGTGCGGCCATCTACGTAACCTACGCGCTGGCCGGCCTGTACGGCATCGCCATCGCGGCGACCGCGATGCTTTCGATGACCGGTATCGTCGTCGCGCTCGACGCTTACGGCCCGATCACCGACAACGCCGGCGGTATCGCCGAAATGGCCGGTTTGCCGAAGGAAGTGCGCGATGTGACCGACCCGCTGGATGCGGTCGGAAACACCACCAAGGCAGTGACCAAGGGTTATGCCATCGGTTCGGCCGGCCTGGCTGCGCTGGTGCTCTTCGCCGATTACACGCACGCGCTGGATACGCGCCTGGGCGGCACGATGACCTTCGATCTTTCCGATCACATGGTGATTATCGGCCTCTTTATCGGCGGCCTGATCCCTTACCTGTTCGGCGCCATGGCGATGGAAGCGGTGGGGCGCGCGGCCGGTTCGGTGGTCGTCGAAGTGCGCCGCCAGTTCAAAGAAATTGCCGGCATCATGGAAGGAACGGCCAAGCCCGATTACTCGCGCGCGGTCGGTATGCTGACCTCGGCGGCAATCAAGGAAATGATCGTTCCCTCGCTGTTGCCGGTGCTGGTTCCGGTCGTCGTCGGTGTCGTGCTCGGGCCCAAGGCTTTGGGCGGACTGCTGATGGGCACCATCATCACCGGCCTGTTCGTCGCCATCTCGATGACGACCGGCGGCGGCGCCTGGGATAACGCCAAGAAATACATCGAAGACAACCATTTCGGCGGCAAAGGTTCCGATGCCCACAAGGCGGCGGTGACCGGCGACACCGTCGGCGATCCGTACAAGGATACGGCCGGCCCGGCCGTTAACCCGCTGATCAAGATCATCAACATCGTCGCGCTGATGATCGTTCCGCTGGTCGTTCCGGCCGCTACCGACAAGGCGGCGAGCGCGGCGCCCACCGCCGTGGCGGCCGCGGCCGGCGTGCGCGCCCCGGCGAGCATCTTCTTTGCGTCCGGTTCGGCCGAAACGCCGGCCGATGCGGCCAAAACGCTCGGACCGGTGGTCGCTCTCGCGCAGGCCAACCCCGGCGCCAATATCGCTGTTTCGGGATTCCACGATCCGAGCGGCGACATCGCGATGAACCAGCAACTCGCCAAGGCGCGCGCCGAAGCGGTTCGTGAAGTGCTCAAGACGATGGGCGTCGACGAGATGCGCGTCTGGTTGCGCAAGCCGAGCGTTACCACGGGTTCCGGCGACGCTGCCGAGGCACGTCGGGTCGATGTGAGCATTCTCTAGTTTTGCAAGGAGGCGGGCGCAAGCCCGCCAAAGAAAACGGGCCGCTTTGCGGCCCGTTTTCTTTGCGCTATCTTTGGGTCGGGAGTTGGGTCAGAGCACGGCGGCGATGGCGTCCGCCACGTAGTCGATGTTCTTGGTGTTCAGCGCCGCCAGGCAGATGCGGCCGGTGCTGACGGCATAGATGCCGAACTCGCTGCGCATGCGCTCGACCTGCTCGGCACTGAGGCCGGTGTAGGAGAACATGCCGCGCTGCTGGGCGACAAACGAAAAATCCCGGGCCACGCCTTTCGCTTTCAGCTTGTCGACCAGGCTGACGCGCATCGCGCGAATGCGGTCGCGCATGCCGGCCAGCTCGTCTTCCCACATCTGGCGCAGTTCCGGGTTGGCGAGCACGGCGGCGACGATGGCGCCGCCGTGGATCGGCGGATTCGAGTAGTTGGTGCGGATGACGCGCTTGATCTGCGACATGACGCGCGCCGACTCGTCCTTGCCGGCGGTGACGATGGATAGCGCGCCGACGCGTTCGCCATAGAGCGAGAAGGACTTGGAGAACGAGCTGGAAACGAAGAACTGCAAACCCGAGGCGGCAAACAGATTGAGCGCCAGCGCATCCTCGGCGATGCTGTCGGCGAACCCTTGGTAGGCCATATCGATGAAGGCGACCAATCCGCGGGTCTGGATCGCGGCGATGACTTCGCGCCATTGCGCTTCCGAGAGATCGGCGCCGGTCGGGTTGTGGCAGCAGGCATGCAGAACGATGATAGCACCCGCCGGCAGCGAATTGAGCTTCGCTTTCATGCCGTCGAAATTGACGCCGCGCGTGGCTTCGTCGTAGTACGGATAGCTGTCGACCGGAAAACCGGCGGACTCGAACAGCGCGCGGTGGTTTTCCCAGCTGGATCGCTGATGTAGACGGTAGCGTCGGGCAGCAGGCGCTTCAGGTAGTCGGCGCCGACTTTCAGCGCGCCGGTGCCGCCCAGAGCTTCGGCGGTGACGACACGGCCCTCGGCGAGCAGCGCGGAATCCTTGCCGAAGAGCAGCGCCTGCACGGCCTGATTGTAGGCGCCAGGCCCCTCGATCGGCTGGTAGCCGCGCGGCGGCATCGCTTCCAGGCGGGCTTTTTCCGCTACCTTGACGGCGTTGAGCAGGGGAATCTTGCCGTTGTCGTCAAAATACACGCCGACGCCAAGGTTGACCTTGGTGGTGCGCGCGTCGGCGTTGAACGACTCGTTCAGGCCCAGTATCGGGTCGCGTGGAGCCATCTCCACGGCGGCGAAAATCGAAGAACTCATGGCTGCTCCTAAAGTTTGCAAATGGAAACCGGTGTGGCGGGGCGCGTGCTGCGCCGACGGCTTGATTATGCCGAAACAACCTATAATTCTACCATGCAGAACCCGTTTCCCTCACCCGAAAGTCTTCCGTTCGTCGCCTTTCCCGGCAGCCCCTTTCGCCTGTATCGACCTTTCGAGCCGGCGGGCGACCAGCCGGCGGCCATCGACCGGCTGATCGAGGGGCTGGCGGACGGTTTGTCGTTCCAGACGCTGCTTGGCGTGACCGGATCGGGCAAGACCTACACGATGGCCAACGTCATCGCCCGCACCGGGCGGCCGGCGCTTGTCCTGGCGCCGAACAAGACGCTGGCGGCGCAGCTTTACTCGGAATTCCGCGACTTCTTCCCGGAAAATGCGGTCGAGTATTTCGTTTCCTATTACGATTACTACCAGCCGGAGGCCTACGTTCCGGCGCGCGACCTGTTCATCGAAAAGGATTCGTCGATCAACGAGCACATCGAACAGATGCGGCTATCGGCGACCAAGAGCCTGCTCGAACGGCGCGATTGCGTGATCGTCGCCACCGTATCGTGCATCTACGGCATCGGCGACCGCGACGAGTACCACAAGATGATCCTGACCATGCGCGTCGGCGACCGCATGGGGCAGCGCGACGTCATCAAGCGCCTGGCCGAAATGCAGTACGAGCGCAACGAAATCGACTTCCATCGCGGCACTTTCCGCGTGCGCGGCGACGTCATCGACGTTTTCCCGGCCGAACACGCCGAGCACGCCATCCGCATCTCGCTGTTCGACGACGAGATCGAGGGTTTGCAACTGTTCGACCCGCTGACCGGGCATTTGCAGGCCAAGCTGGCGCGCTTCACCGTGTTTCCCTCGTCGCATTACGTCACCCCGCGCGCAACGGTGTTGCAGGCGCTGGAGAAAATCAAGAACGAGCTGCGCGAGCGCATCGCGTTCTACCATCGCGAGAATCGCCTGGTCGAGGCGCAACGCATCGAGCAGCGCACCCGTTTCGATCTGGAAATGCTCGACCAGCTCGGCTTCTGCAAGGGCATCGAAAACTATTCGCGGTATTTGTCGGGGCGGGAGGCCGGGGAGCCGCCGCCGACGCTGATCGACTACCTGTCGCCCGACGCCGTGATGTTCATCGACGAATCGCATGTCTCCGTGTCACAGGTCGGCGCGATGTACAAGGGCGACCGTTCGCGCAAGGAAAATCTCGTGAATTACGGTTTTCGCCTGCCCTCGGCGCTCGACAACCGGCCGCTCAAGTTCGAGGAATTCGAGGCGCTGATGCGGCAGACCATTTTCGTTTCGGCAACCCCGTCCGAGTACGAAAGAACGCACCAAGGGCAGGTCGTCGAGCAACTCGTTCGACCGACCGGACTGGTCGATCCGGTAATCGTGGTTCGCCCGGCGTCGACGCAGGTCGACGACCTGCTGTCGGAGATCCGTTTACGCATCGCGCTCGAAGAACGGATTCTGGTCACCACCCTGACCAAGCGGATGGCCGAGGATCTGACCGACTATCTCGGCGAGCACGGGGTGCGCGTGCGTTATCTGCACTCCGATATCGATACCGTCGAGCGCGTCGAAATCATCCGCGACCTGCGTCTGGGGAAATTCGACGTGCTGGTCGGCATCAACCTGCTGCGCGAAGGGCTGGACATCCCCGAAGTGTCGCTGGTGGCGATTCTCGACGCCGACAAGGAAGGTTTCCTGCGCTCCGAGCGTTCGCTGATCCAGACCATCGGCCGCGCCGCGCGCCATCTCAACGGCACCGCCATCCTCTACGCCGACCGGGTGACCGATTCGATGCGCCGCGCGATGGCCGAGACCGAACGCCGGCGCGGCAAACAGATCCGCTTCAACGAAACGCACGGCATTACGCCGAAAGGTGTGACCAAACGGGTCAAGGATATTATCGACGGCATCTATGATGCCGAAGCCGCGCCGCGCGAACTCAAGGCGGCGCAACAACAGGCCAACTACGAGGCGATGAGCGAGAAACAGCTTGCCCGCGAAATCAAGCGACTGGAAAAAGCAATGGCCGACTACGCGAAAAATCTTGAGTTTGAAAGGGCGGCAGCGGTGCGCGACGATTTGTTCCGCCTCAAGGAGCAGGTTTTCGGCGCGGCAACACACGATTCGTTGTGACCTTCTGGCAAAGGGTGCGCATGACGCGGCGACAAGCGTACCGCGACTGGAGCCAAGACGCCGCCCAGCATCCGGCTGACAGGCGGTGCGGCCCTGTGACATAATTCGCCGTTCTCAATGCCGGGATAGTCCGCAATGCCGCAAACCCTGTACGACAAGCTTTGGCAGAACCATGTGGTGCACCAGGAACCGGATGGCACCGCGCTGCTCTATATCGACCGCCACCTGGTGCACGAGGTGACCAGCCCGCAGGCCTTCGAGGGCTTGAAGCTGGCCGGGCGCAAGCCGTGGCGGGTCTCTTCGGTGGTGGCGACGGCCGACCACAACACGCCGACCGATCACTGGGATCGAGGCATCGAGGACGCTGTTTCGCGCTTGCAGGTCGAGACGCTGGACGCCAACATCCGCGAAGTCGGCGCGCTCGCCTATTTCCCATTCAAGGACCCGCGCCAGGGCATCGTGCACGTGGTCGGTCCGGAAAACGGCGCGACGCTGCCCGGCATGACCGTCGTTTGCGGCGACTCGCACACCAGCACGCACGGCGCGTTTGGCTGCATGGCGCACGGCATCGGCACCTCCGAGGTCGAGCATGTGCTGGCCACGCAGTGCCTGTTGCAGAAAAAATCGAAAACCATGCTGCTGCGCGTCGAGGGCAAGCCGGGAAAGGGCGTGAGCGCCAAGGACATCGCGCTGGCCGTGATCGGGCACATCGGCACCGCCGGTGGGACGGGGTACGCCATCGAGTTCGCCGGCAGCGCGATCCGCGGCCTGTCGATGGAAGGGCGCATGACGTTGTGCAACATGGCGATCGAGGCCGGCGCGCGTCTGGGTTTCGTCGCCGTCGACGAGGTCACCATCGATTACGTGAAGGGTCGCCCGTTTGCGCCGCGCGCCGAGCACTGGGATCGCGCCGTCGCCTATTGGCGGACGCTGCACAGCGATGCCGGCGCGAATTTTGACAGCGTGATCGACTTGCGCGCCGAAGAAATCAAGCCGCAAGTCACTTGGGGGACTTCGCCCGAAATGGTGGTGGCGATCGACGCCCGCGTGCCCGATCCGGCGAAGGAAGCCGATCCGGTCAAGCGCGAGGGCATGGAACGCGCGCTGCAATATATGGGGCTCAACCCGAACACGCCGATCGGGGAGATCAGGATCGACAAGGTGTTCATCGGTTCGTGCACCAACTCGCGGATCGAGGATCTGCGCGCCGCAGCGGCGGTCGTCAAGGGGCGTAGCGTCGCGGCCAGCGTGAAATTGGCTCTAGTTGTTCCGGGTTCCGGCCTGGTCAAGCAACAGGCCGAGCGCGAAGGGCTGGACAAGATTTTTGTCGCCGCCGGCTTCGAGTGGCGCGAGCCGGGCTGTTCGATGTGCCTGGCGATGAACGCCGACCGCCTGGAGCCGGGCGAACGTTGCGCGTCGACCTCGAACCGCAACTTCGAGGGCCGGCAGGGAGCGGGCGGTCGCACGCACCTGCTGAGTCCCGAGATGGCGGCGGCGGCGGCGATCGCCGGCCATTTTGCCGATGTTCGTGAAATCATCTGAAGCAGGAGCTATCATGAAAAATCTGGTTACGCTGGTCGTCGTTGCGCTCGCTTTCCTCTCGGCTGCATGCAATACCGTCCAGGGGATCGGGAAAGACCTTGAAAAAGGTGGGCAGGTGATCGAGAAGGTCGCCAAGTAATGGACAAATTCGTTCGCTTTGACGGTCTGGTGGCGCCGCTCGACCGGGCCAACATCGATACCGACGCGATCATTCCGAAGCAGTTCCTGAAATCGATCAAGCGCTCCGGTTTCGGGCCGAACCTGTTCGACGAATGGCGCTACATGGATGTCGGCCAGCCGGGGCAGGACAATGCACTACGGCAGCGCAACCCGAATTTTGTGCTCAACCTGCCGCGCTATGAGGGCGCGCAGATTCTTCTGACGCGCAAGAATTTCGGTTGCGGCAGCTCGCGCGAGCACGCGCCTTGGGCCTTGCTCGATTTCGGCCTGCGCGTGGTGATCGCGGAAAGTTTTGCCGACATTTTCCACAATAACTGCTTCAAGAACGGCATTCTGCCTATCGTGCTGCCGGCCTCCGAACTCGATGCCCTGTTCGCGCAGGTCGAGGCGACGCCGGGCTATAAGCTGACCGTCGATCTTGAGCGGCAACTCGTCGTTCGCCCGGATGGCAAGGGTTTGCCCTTCGCCGTCGACACCTTCCGCAAGGAATGCCTGCTCAACGGCTGGGACGACATCGGCCTGACGCTACGCCATGCCGACCTGATCCGTACCTTTGAAGAGAAGCGCCGCATCGAACAACCCTGGCTGTTTGCGTAAGAGAGCATTTATGAAGATTTGTGTTCTTCCGGGCGATGGCATCGGCCCCGAAATCATGGCGCAGGCGGTTCGCGTACTGCGCGCGCTCGATCTGAAATTCGAGATTGAAGAAGCGCTGCTCGGCGGCTGCGCGGTCGACGCAACCAGCGAACCCTACCCCGAGGCGACGGCGCGTCTGGCGCAGGCGGCCGACGCGGTGTTGCTCGGCGCCGTCGGCGGCCCGCAGTGGGACAATCTGCCGCGCGAGCAACGCCCGGAACGCGGCTTGCTCGGCATCCGCAAGCAGTTGGGTCTGTTCGCCAACCTGCGGCCGGCGATCCTCTACCCGGAACTGGCCAACGCCTCGACGCTCAAACCGGAAGTCGTCGCCGGTCTCGATATCCTGATCGTGCGCGAGCTGACCGGCGACATTTACTTCGGCCAGCCGCGCGGGATCGAGATGCGCGATGTCGACGGGCAACAGCAGCGTTTCGGCTTCAACACGATGCACTACACCGAGAGCGAGATCCGCCGCATCGTGCGCGTCGCGTTCGAGGCGGCGCGCAAGCGCAACAAGAAGCTGTGCTCGGTCGACAAGATGAATGTGCTGGAAACGACGCAGCTCTGGCGCGACGTGGCGAGCGAGACGGCGCCGGAATTCCCGGACGTTCAACTTTCCCACATGCTGGTCGATAATGCCGCCATGCAGTTGGTGCGCAACCCAAAGCAGTTCGACGTGATGGTGACCGGCAACATGTTCGGCGACATCCTGTCCGACGAGGCGTCGATGCTGACCGGCTCGATCGGTATGTTGCCGTCGGCCTCGCTCGACGCGAACAACAAGGGTCTGTACGAGCCGAGCCACGGTTCGGCGCCGGACATCGCCGGCCAGAACATCGCTAATCCGCTGGCGACGATTCTTTCCGCCGCGATGATGATGCGTTACACCTTCGCGCGGGAAGACGCGGCGCTTCGCATCGAGAACGCGGTGAAGAAGGTGCTGGCCCAGGGCTATCGGACGGCAGATATCTACGAGGCCGGAACGCGGAAAATCGGCACGAAGGAAATGGGCGACACAGTTCTGGCGGCGCTGTAAAACGAATTTTTGGCTAAGGATGGAAGCATGAAAAAGGTCGGTCTGGTCGGTTGGCGCGGCATGGTCGGTTCGGTTCTGATGCAGCGCATGGTGGAAGCGCGCGATTTCGATCATATCGAACCCGTATATTTTTCAACCTCCGCCGTGGGCGGCAAGGCGCCGAAGCTGGGCGGCAAGGAAGCCGGCAATCTGCTCGATGCGATGTCGGTCGATGCGCTCGGGCAGATGGATATCGTCATCACCTGCCAGGGTGGCGATTACACGAAGGAAGTCTTCCCGAAGCTGCGCGCCAGCGGCTGGAGCGGCCACTGGATCGACGCCGCGTCGGCGCTGCGCATGGAAAAGGACGCCGTGATCGTGCTCGACCCGGTCAACCTCAACGTCATCAAGGACGCCCTGAGCAAGGGAGGGAAGAACTGGATCGGTGGCAACTGCACCGTTTCGCTGATGCTGATGGGGCTTGGCGGGTTGTTCCAGAACGATCTCGTCGAATGGGTCAGCGCGATGACTTATCAGGCGGCGTCGGGTGCCGGCGCGCAGAACATGCGCGAGCTACTGGCGCAAATGGGCGCGCTGCACGGCGCGGTGAAAGCCGAGCTGGCCGACCCGGCTTCGGCGATTCTCGACATCGACCGCAAGGTTGCCGAAACGATGCGCGCGGCCAGCTTTCCGACCAAGAACTTTCGCAATACGGCGCTGGCCGGTAGCCTGATTCCCTGGATCGATGTCGCGGTCGACGGCGGTCAGTCGAAGGAAGAATGGAAGGGCGGTGCCGAATGCAACAAGATCCTCGGTCGCCCGGCCTTCCGCTCGCCCGGTAGCATCCCGATCGACGGGCTGTGCGTGCGCATCGGCGCCATGCGCTGCCATTCCCAGGGCTTGACGATCAAGCTGAAGAAGGACGTTCCGCTCGACGAAGTGAGCGACATTATCGCCAAGGCCAATGCATGGGTTAAGGTCGTGCCGAACGAGCGCGAGATCAGCGAGCGTGAATTGACGCCGGCCGCTGTTACCGGGACGCTGACCGTACCGGTCGGCCGTCTGCACAAGCTGGCGATGGGGCCGGAATATCTCGGCGCGTTTACCGTTGGCGACCAGTTGTTGTGGGGGGCGGCGGAACCCCTGCGCCGCATGTTGCGCATTTTGCTCGAGGCCTGACGACGAGCGCGCGCCGGATTTCGATGTTGCGGGCGATGTTGTGTTGGTTCGCTGCCGGTTTGTAAATCACAAGCAAGTTTAGCTTGCATGGCTAACCTCCAGCGGTACTGCGCCGGTCACGTTTTTTTGGACAGTCGGACAAGCTAAAGCTGGCCGGCTGAAAGGGGCGTGAATCATGGGAACGAAGCGCAAGCAGCGCGGCGCGCAATTCAAGGCACAAGTCGCGATGGCGGCGTTATCTGGGGAGAAGGCCCCCGCGGAACCGGCATCGGAGCATGGCGTACATCCGACGGTGATCGGCGCCCGGGAACAGGGGCTGGTGGAGAACGCCAAAGACCTGTTCGAGCGCGGCGACAAGAAGGCGGAAGACCCACGGAAGGTGATCGGCCACCTGCATCGCAAGATAGGGCAGCTACAGCCCGGTCCGCTCAAGCGGCTCGACGAACATTTCACCGGGAACCCCATATACGGTAGCCGGCGCCTGCAGCAGATGCCCGAGCGCGAAGGCATTCCGGCCGGTCGTCGGCGCCTCCGGCGCCCGATGAAGAAGCCCGGCTTGTGGG
>JACQYA010000020.1 GCA_016208425.1 Betaproteobacteria bacterium | reverse complement strand
CTTGAGATACAGAAATGCGTTCTCGACGAGATGGCGGTGCCGGTAGACATGCTTGTCATAACCTCGCCGCTCCTTTCTGTTTTTGCGCGGCGGGATCACGGCGCTCATGCCTTGCCCCTTGGCTTGCCCGACAATGGCATCACTGTCGTAGCCTTTGTCGGCCAACAGGTGTTCGGCGCTGATCCCTTCAATCAATTGCGAAGCCCGCGCGCAATCTGCGGTGGAACCTTGCGTAACAACGACCCGGACCGGCATACCAAGCGCATCCACGGCCAGATGTGGCTTTGTGTTGAGCCCCCTTTTGTAAGGCTCATGGCCTGATTGCCGCCCTCGGCGCCTGCGGCGTGTGGATGAACCTTGATGTGGCTGGCATCAATCATCAACCATCCGTAATCGGGATCGTCGATCAGTTGTTCCAGCAACGCCCCCCAATCTCCGTTGTCGCGCCACCGGCAGAACCTTCGGTGCGTGTTTTTCCAGTCCCCGTACGAGGGCGGCAAATCCCGCCACGGCGCCCCTGTTCTTAAATCCAACATACCGCATTGATAAACCGCCGGTTGTCATGTGCGATGCCACCCCGCACGCCTTTGCGCCCCGGCAGCCGTGGCTCAAGCAGAACCCACGCCGCATCAGAGATATCATGTCGTTGATAGGCGTCGGCCATTCGCGTGCACCACAGTTTATAAAAAATCACTTTAACATGTCTCGTGACGACACTATCTAGTACCTTCGTTGTTGTTTTTTGCGCAAGTATCGCCTATGATTCCGCCATGACGACGATACGAGAAATTCCAAGATCTTACCGGCTGTTTTTCGTTAGTTTCGATTGCCGCGAACCGAAGTACGTTCATGTGCAACGAGACCGCAAGGGTTGCAAGTTTTGTAGGTTATGCCGCTAGGCACAACGTAGTGGCTGTTGTGTTGCGCTTGGCGGCGCAACCTACGTACTGGTCACACGCGATGTTTCGACGAAAAAATCGGGTCACACGGGTGCCGACAAGGAGAACACTATGGCGACCATCACTTTCTGGTCTTGGAACCGTGGTGTTTGATCCCGGGTTTCCTCAAACCGTTGGCGGTACACCCGTGAGATCCGGCAACCCGCTTTCCCGCGCTCAAGGCGCCGTTCGACTGGCGCTCGATCACTTGTCGGCCGCGCTGCCCGATGGCGCCCGGGTGATTGTTTTTGGCTCTCACGCCGAGGGCAGCGCCCGGCCCGATAGCGATATCGATCTCTTCGTGATCGAACCCGAGGTCAAGGATAGGGCGGAGGAAATGATCCGGCTCTCCGCGCTGCTCGGCCGGCAGCTCATTCCGGCGGATGTCGTGGTGATGAGCGGCGAAATGTTCGTCCGGCAACGCGAAATCCCCAACACGCTCGCCTGGCGGGTAGCACGGCAAGGCGTCGAGTATGAGTTGTATGAATTGTAAAAATTCGCCGATTGACTATGCCGGCGCCTTGCTGGCGAAAGCCGGCGACGATGGTTATGTCGTCCTGAACCTGTCTGCCGATTCCGCCGCCCCGGACTGGATCATCGGCTTTCACGCTCAACAGGCCGTCGAGAAGGCGATCAAGTCAGTGCTGGCAAGACACGCAATCGAATTCCCGAGAACGCACAACCTCGCGATGCTGATCGAGCTGCTGCGGCGTCAGAGCATCGCCTTGCCTCCCGATGCGGAAGATCTTGTTCGTCTGACGCCGTTCGGGGTGGCGTTTCGCTATGACGATTCAGCAGGCGAAGACGAACAGACGCTTCGTCGGGATTGGGCGATGGAAGTTGTTCGCCGGACACTTGATTGGGCGGCGCTATGAAATCTTGCTCTGTCTTGGGTATTTCGACGCACCTGTGGGAGCGGCCTTGGCCGCGATGGGGCGTTTGTGCATCACCGCCGCTCCATCGCGGCCAAGGCCGCTCCCACCCAAAACCCCTTTGCATCCTTCATTTCACGGAGTCCCCATGCGCGCCCTGCTGTCGATTGTGCTCACCCTGGTTTCTCTGCCCGCATTTTCTTCCTACACCAAGATTGCCAACAACGGTTCCGATTTGCCTGCCAGCGCTGTGCTGGGTAGTGGTGCGACGCAATGGGCGTGCACGCGCGATAACGCGACGGGGCTGGTTTGGGAGGTCAAGACGGCGGATGGCGTTTTGCGCGACTGGGACAAGACGTACACCAACTATGATGATTCGAGCCAGAATCAGAAGTGGAATGGCAGCGTTGGGGTCAAGCCGACCCAAGCCGAGATCAATGCCGCTAGCAACAGCATCGGCTTCGTCAACGCTGTGAATGCGACCAGTTTGTGTGGATCGGCAGCATGGCGGATGCCGAGCAAGCATGAGTTGCTAGGTCTGATGAACATCGCTTACATGCCGACGATAGACCCGGTCTTTTTTCCGAATACTCCGCCTTCTGGCTTTTGGACGGGTTCGTCTGGTGCTACTGGCTATTTGGACAGCGTGTTGCTCATATACTTTGACGATGGCTTCGTTCACGGCTACAACCGTTTCGACGAAGCCAGCGTTCGCCTCGTCAGTGCCGGGCAGTCTATTGAAACTACTGCATCGGCTGTCGAGTACTACCACGCCGGTTTCGGCCACTACTTCGTTACCGGCGCCGCCGACGAAGCGGCAGCCATCGACAGCGGTGCGATCAAGGGCTGGACGCGAACCGGCCAGACCTACAGCGTCTATTCGCAAGGCGGCGCGGGGCTTGCGCCGGTGTGCCGTTTCTTCAGCACCAGTTTTTCGCCGAAAAGTTCGCACTTCTATACGCCGAGCCCGGCCGAATGCAGCAGTGTAAAAACCAATCCGAACTGGCAGTTCGAGTCCAATGCCTTCTATGTCAAAGAACCGGTCGGTGGCGCCTGTGTCAGCGGTGCCGCGCCGCTCTACCGGATCTACAACAACGGGCATAGCGGCGCGCCGAACCATCGCTACACGACGTGCACCAGCATTCGCGACAACATGATCTCGCGCGGCTGGGTGTCGGAGGGCGTCGCGATGTGCGTCCCCGGTGGCAGCGCGGACTGCGCCACCGACAATAGCGGCGGCGTCAACTACAACGCGGCGCCGGCCGCGACGCCCCCCGCGATGCCCGCGATAACGCCCCGGCGGGAACGGTCGGCGTTGCTTACAGCGCCTCCTACAGCGCAACGGGATCGGCGCCGATCAGCTTCAGTGCCATCGGATTGCCGCCGGGCTTGTTGATGTCGTCTTCGGGTCTCATCCGCGGCACGCCCACGCTGGCGGGAACCTATTCCGGCATCGTCACCGCAAGCAACGGCACGGCGCCCGACGCCACGCAGAGCTTCACGATTGTGATTCAGGCGAAACCGGCAGGTTGCATCGGTGGCGGGGATTCCTGTTAATGCGACGTTCGCTATCACCCGGCCCGTGGATGCGGCGGGCGCATAGGGCGCAATAACCAGCGGGCATTGCGCCGGACGTTGTTTGCCGAGGGCGCCCGGTAATCGCATTCGGCGCAATGCGCTGCGCTTATTGACGCCCTACGCCCCTTCTTCGATGCGATAACAGGATGCAACGTTACCCATCCACCGCCCGTCGTTCAAACTCCATCATCCGCGATATGCGAATGCGTCAAAGCGCCTCCAGCCCGCTCCGGTAACGCTGCCAGTTGTCCACGTAGTGCGCCGCGCTGTGCGCCAGGCGGGCGACTTCTTCGTCGCTGAGTTGCCGCACCACCTTGCCCGGCGAGCCGACGATCAGCGAGCGATCCGGGAATATTTTCCCCTCGGGAATCAGCGTGTTGGCGCCGACGATGCACTCTTTGCCGACCGCGCAACGGTTGAGCAGCACCGAACCGATGCCGATCAGCGAGCCGTCTCCCACGGTGCAGCCGTGCAGCATGACCAGATGGCCGATGGTGACGTTGCGGCCGATGGTCAGCGGGACGCCTTCGTCGGTGTGCAGCACCGAGCCGTCCTGGATGTTGCTGTTTTCGCCGATACTTATCGGGGCGTTGTCGCCGCGCAGCGTGGCGTTCCACCAGATCGAGGCGTTTCTCGCCAGACGCACGTCGCCGATGATCGTGGCGTTCGGGGCAACCCAGCTTTGCGGGTCGATTTGCGGGCTTTTGGCGCCCAGGCGGTAGAGGGGCATGAAATTCTCGGTCGTGGTCGGACAGGTGTTGCGCGTGTCGCGGATGTGAGGTCACGGATTTTTCGATAGTATAGCGGCGCTCGCCGTTCAAGCGGCCTTCCGCCCGCCCCAACCTACCGTAACGCAACGAACCGAACCGATCTCCCAATGGCCCTCAAAGCAACCATCTTCAAAGCCGACCTGCAAATTGCGGACATGGATCGCAACCATTACGCGGCCTATCCGCTGACGCTCGCCCGCCACCCATCGGAAACCGGTGAGCGGATGATGGTGCGGCTGCTGGCGTTTGCGCTCTACGCCGACGATCTGCTGGTGTTCGGCAAGGGGCTGTCGACCGACGAGGAACCCGATCTCTGGCTGAAAGACCTGACCGGCGCCATCCGCTTGTGGATCAATGTCGGGCAGCCGGACGAACGCTGGCTGCGCAAGGCTGCCGGCCGCGCCGGGCAGGTCGTCGCGATCTGCTACGGCGGGCGGGCGGCCGAAATCTGGTGGGAGCAGAACCGTGCGACGCTGGAACGCTTGCAGAACCTGACCGTGCTCAAACTGGCGCCAGAAAACACGCAGGCGCTGGCCAGGCTGGCGAACCGCAGCATGAACCTGCAATGCACGATGCAGGATGGCGAAGTGTTGGTTACCGGCGGGGAGGATTCGATTCGCGTCGAACCCGCCGTTTTGTTACGGGCAACGAAAGGTTGAGGGTCGATTCATGCCGTGGATGGAAACCGTAGGGCTGGTCGTGTTGTTGGGCGGCGGCTGGTTCTGGCTGGACAGCTTCAACGCGAAGGAAGCCGGCATCCGCGCCGCGCGTGCCGCATGCGAGGCCGACGGATTGCTCCTGCTCGACGCCACCGTCGCGCTCGGCTCCCTGCGCCCGGAACGCGCCGAAGACGGCAACCTGCGCTTGCGCCGCGTTTACCACTTCGAGTACTCCGATACCGGCGATAACCGGCGGCGAGGCAGCGTCACGCTGCTCGGCGCCGAGCTGCTGATGGTCTATATCCCGCCGCGCACGGTGATCGATTCGGTGATGGCGGCGACGCGCTTGCCGTCGTAGGCGGCCCGGGGCTTCTCATGCGCCCATCCGCGAGATTCCCGCATATTCGCTCGCCTTGTTACGGGTTGTGCGACACCCGACTTTAAACTTGGTTCGGGCTAATGGACAATCTGGGTTAACGTGTCAAGACCAGCGTTTGCAGAAGCATCCGACGCCGGGAAGTGCTTGGAAAACCATTCAACCGACTCGTATGCCGATGCCTGAAATGCGCCTGGCGACGCGAAAGTGCTATCGCTATCTGGAATCGTTTTGAGTTCCGTGCGGCAGGAGACTTTTTGCAGGGCACGTTGGCTGCTGGCAACGAGATGCTCGTCGGCGTCGCCGACGAGCACCAGGATCGGCGCTTGCAGCGAGCGCAGGTAGAGCACGCCGGCCAGATCGATCAGCCCGCCACGGCAGACGACGGCGGATATGTCCTGGTCGCGCAGCGCGGCAACGCGCAGAACGGCCGGCGAGGTGTGCCCCGTGCCGCAAAGACCGATCGGCAGCGCGGTCATCCCCTCGTTCTGCACTTGCCGTTTGACGGAGGACAGGCAGTCGAGCAGGCGTTTGGCGAGCAGCGGCACGTTGTTGTGCACGTCGGGGAAGCGGTCTTCTTGGTGCGTCAGCAGGTCTATCGTCAGGGTTGCCAGGCCGGCGCGACGGAGGAGGGCGGCGAAGGCCTCGCCGTCGGATGGCTGGCGCGATTCCGGGTCTGTTCCGGCATGCGCCAGCATGACCAGCCCGCGCGCCTTGTCGGGCAGCGACAGCCCGCCGTAGAGCGCGCCGTGCTCGGTGTGGAGGGAGATCCGGGAATTATTCATCACTTCATCGTCCGGCCAGCCGTACCGGGATGCGCTGCGCGCCGAAGGGTTTGCCGAATTTGCCGAAGTGTCCGGCGATCTGCGTCCCGCAGTGCGGGCAACGGCCGTCGGCGGGCAGGTCGTAGTGGCGTATCGCGTACCAGTCGCGCTCGATCAGCGCGGCTTTGCAGCCCGGGCAGAAGGTGGTGCCGCCTTCGGTATCATGCACGTTGCCGGTATAGACGTAATGCAGGCCGGCGTCCATGGCGATCTGGCGCGACAGGCTGAGCGTGGACGGCGGCGTCGGCGGCAGGTCGCCCATTTTCCAGTCGGGATGGAAAGCGGTGAAGTGTAGCGGCACGTCCGGCCCAAGCTCGCGCGCCACCCACTCCGAAAGCGCCTTGATTTCGCGGCCCGAATCGTTTTGTCCGGGGATCAGCAGCGTGGTGATCTCCAGCCAGCAAGCCGTTTCGTGGTGGATATAGGCCAGCGTGTCGAGCACCGGTTGCCGGTGGCCGCCGCACAGCTTGACGTAAAAGTCGTCGGAAAAACCTTTCAGGTCGACGTTGGCGGCGTCCATGACCGCGAAGAAGGCTTTGGCCGGTTCGGCGTGGATGTAGCCCGCCGTAACGGCCACCGTCTTGACGTGGCGCTGGCGGCAGGCGCTTGCGGTGTCGATGGCGTATTCGGCGAAGACCACCGGGTCGTTGTAGGTGAACGCCACCGACTGCGCGCCGTAGGCGGCGGCCGCAGCGGCGATTCCCTCCGGGCTGGCGGCGTCCATCAGCCGATCCATGTCGCGCGACTTGGAAATGTCCCAGTTCTGGCAGAATTTGCACGCCAAGTTGCAGCCTGCGGTGCCGAAGGAGAGTATCGATGAACCGGGGTAAAAATGGTTGAGCGGCTTCTTCTCGACGGGGTCGATGCAGAAGCCGGACGAGCGGCCGTAAGTGGTGAGCACCATCTGCCCGCCGAGGTTCTGGCGCACGAAGCAGGCGCCGCGCTGGCCTTCGTGCAGCTTGCAGTCGCGCGGACACAGGTCGCACTGGATGCGCGCCGGCTTGCCTCCGGCCTCCGGCAGGGCGTGCCACCAGCCGGCCGGATGGGCGGACTCCGGGGTTTTCGGTTCGCTGCTCACGATTCTTTCCATTTCTGCACACCGTAGCGCGCCAGCGTGATTTGGTCGTCCCAGAAGGTCGCCGGCAATCCGGCTTTCAGTTTGAGTTGTGCCATGAAGCGTTGCGGGTCGGGCAACGTCTCCCAGACTTGCGGCAGGAAGGTTGCCCGACGCGCTTCATGCGTCAGGATCAGGCCGTCGATGCCGGGGCGCAGGCGCGCCAGCGCGTCGGCCTCGCCGGTGAACTCAAAGGGTTCGGCCGGCGTCAGCAGCGAAACTTCGACGCGGGTCAGCGGCAGCTCTCCGGCGCTCAACGGCGCGAAGCGCGGGTCGCAGAAGGCCGCCGCGACGGCGTTTTCGGCCACATCGGTGGCGAGCGGGCGATGCGCTTCCAGGCTGCCGATGCAGCCGCGCAACCGGCCGTTTTGCGTCAGCGTGACGAAGGTCGCGCCCGGCGCCGAAAGCTCCGGGCCGGTGGCGGCGGGCGGCGGCGTTTGGCCGAAGCGCCGGGCGATGGCGTTGCGCGCGATGGTCAGCAAGGTGCGTCCGAGTGCATCACCGGTCATTCCGGATCTCCCCGTAAAAAGCGAACGCCCCATAACCGACGACGCGCGCCTTGTCGCCGGCAGTATCTCCCGAGTTGCGCAGGTCGACCAAATGTGCGTGCAGCCCGTGCCGCCGCGCGGCGAGCAACAAGCCGTTCACCGGCGTGGCGCCGCACGCCTGCCGGTGGTCGATGTGCGGGTCGAGCGCGAGAATGCGCTGCGCCGTCGCCGAATCGGTCTGGCGCGCGGTTTCGTAGGGCAGATAGTGCGACAGGTCTGAACTGACGACGATCAGCGTTTCGCTGCCGCCCCACAGGCGTTCGATCACTTGCGCGACTTCCGCCGTACTGGCGCGGCCGACGGCGAGCGGGACGAGCGAGAATTCCCCCAGCACCGTCTGCAAAAACGGCAACTGGACTTCCAGCGAGTGCTCAGGCGCGTGCGCTTCGTCGCTCACCACGACCTGCGGCAAACCGGGGGTTCCAGTGATTTCGGCGACCGCTTCCCGATCTACGGGAACGACGCCGAGCAGGGTGGCGAACGCGCTGCTGACCGGCAGAGCCAGCCCGTCGACCGCGACCCGGTGCGTCGGGCCGAGCAGGACGACGCGCCGCGCGCGGCCGCGCAACGGTTCCAGCAGCGCGTAGATACTGGCGGCGACGGAGCCGGAATAGACGTATCCGGCGTGCGGCGCGATGATCGCTTTGGGCGGCGCGCCAGAGCCAGCGCAACGCGCCGCCGCCAACATGGTTTCCACATCGTGCGCCAGGACGCCGGCGCCCCCCGGATAGAACATCCCGGCGACGGCGGCAGGGCGTATCTTCGGAGAATGCCCGTCGCCGTGCTGCACCAACCCCGAATCGTAGTTCATCGATAACCCCCCTGTTGGTTACTCTTGCCCCCAATATATGAACGCACCTCGCGCAAATTCAAGTTAGGGTTTTCCGGCCTCCGGGTAAAGCTGCGCTAAAATTACGCCATGCCACGCTACTACGCAATCGTTCCTGCTGCCGGCAGCGGAACGCGCTTCGGCGGCGAAACGCCCAAACAGTATCTGCCGCTGGCCGGGCGGCCGCTGATTTACCATACCTTGGGCGCGTTGTGCCGTTGCGCGCGCATCGAGCGTGTCTGGGCGGTGCTTTCGCCGGACGACATCTGGTGGCAAAAATATTGCTGGACGGCGCTTGGCGCCAAGCTGGAAACGGTTTTTTGCGGCGGCGCGACGCGCGCCGGGAGCGTCGCCAACGGCCTGTCGGCGGCGGCGACGGCGGTCGCCGACGATGATTGGGTGCTGGTGCACGACGCCGCGCGCCCTTGCGTGTCGCAAGCCATGCTGGCGGCGCTGTGCGACGGGCTGGCCGACGACCCGGTGGGCGGCCTTCTCGCCGTGCCGGTGGCCGATACGCTGAAGCGCGCGGATGCGGCGCAGCGCGTGGCGGCGACCGAGCCGCGCGACGGCCTGTGGCAGGCGCAAACGCCGCAGATGTTCCGTTACGGTTTGCTGGCGGGGGCTCTGGCAAACGCGGCGGACGTCACCGACGAGGCCGGGGCGATAGAAGCGGCCGGCCACAAACCGAAACTCGTGCGCGCGGATCCGACGAATCTCAAGGTTACTTATCCCGCCGATCTGCGTCTGGCGGAGCTGATATTGCGCGCGAGGGGAGACGGATGATACGGATCGGCCAGGGTTGCGATATCCACGCGCTGGTGCCGGGGCGGAAGCTGGTGATCGGCGGCGTCGAGATCCCGCACGGCGCGGGCTTGCTCGGCCATTCGGACGCCGACGTTCTGCTGCACGCCTTGACCGACGCCTTGCTCGGTGCGGCGGCGCTCGGCGACATCGGCCGTCATTTTCCCGATACGGATGAACGTTATCGCGGCGCCGACAGTCGAACGCTTTTGCGCGCCACGGTTGCGCTGCTGGCGCAAGCCGGTTGGCGGGTCGGCAACGTCGACGCGACCATCGTCGCCCAGCAGCCGAAAATGGCGCCGCATATCCCGCAGATGGTGCGCAATATTGCCGCCGACCTGCAAGTTGCCGGAGGGTGCGTCAACGTCAAGGCCAAGACCGCCGAGCGGCTCGGCTTTGCCGGGCGCGGCGAAGGCATCGCCGCCGAGGCGGCGGTGCTCATCGAGCACGCCGAAATCCGGGACAACGGTTCGAGCTAGCCGAATGATCAAAAAGATTTCCGTTCACCAGTTGCGCGCCGGCATGTATGTCAGCGACTTCAACGCCGGCTGGCTTCAGCACCCCTTTGCGCTGAACAGCATGAAGGTGACGAGCGACGAGCAACTGGCCAAAATCCGCGAGAGCGGCATCCGCGAGCTGTTTATCGATACCGCTTGCGGGCTGGATGTGGGCGACGCGCCGACCAGAGAGGAGGCGGCCGCATCGGTAGAACGCGAACTGGAGCGCTTCGCCGGAACCGGGAAGCCCAAGACACCCGAACGGCAGGTGTCGCTGGCCGATGAAATGGGGCGCGCCCGGAATTCTTTCAGCGAGGCGACGAAGCTTGTCCGCAGCATCATGGACGATGTCCGGCTCGGGCGCCAGATCGAGCTGGAGTCGAGCCGGGCAGTGATCGAGAAGATTACCGCTTCGGTGATGCGCAACAACAACGCCATGATGGCGATGCGTCGCTTGAAACATCTCGACGACTACACTTTCCTGCATTCGGCCAACGTGTGCGCGATGATGGCCGCCTTTTGCTGTTCGATGGGCCTGGATCTGGCGACCACGTACGATATTGCGCTCGGCTCGCTGCTGCACGACATCGGCAAAATGCGCGTCAATCTCAGCCTGCTCAACAAACGGGGAAGATTGACGGACGACGAATTCCGGCTCGTCAAATCGCATGTTGTTCTGGGTTCTGACCTGTTGCGGCAGATGAACGGCATCCCGAAAATCGCCTCCGATCCGGTCGAGCTGCACCACGAGCGTTTCGACGGCAGCGGTTATCCGCGCGGGCTCAAGGGCGCGGAGATTTCCCGGGTCGGACGCATGGCGGCAATCGTCGACGTCTACGACGCGATTACCAGCAACCGCTGCTACGGCGGGCTTGTCAGCCCGGCCGAAGCGGTGCGCAAGCTCTTCGAGTGGAGCAAGTACCATTTCGATCCCGATCTGGTGCAGATCTTCGTCAGAAGTGTCGGCATCTATCCGGTGGGTACCCTGGTGCGGCTGGAAAGCCGTCGCCTGGGCATCGTCGTCGAACAGCGCGATGACGGGCTGCTGACCCCCGTGGTGCGCGTCGTGTTCGACACCAAGCGCAACCACTATCTTCCGCCGGAAGATGTCGACCTCTCGAAACGGCTGGGGGCGGGCGGCGCCGACCGGATCGTCGGCCACGAATCGGCCGACGAGTGGAAGATCGATATTGCGCGGTTTTTGCAGTAGCGGGAACGGCGGTTTGCCCCACCGTTACCCCGTGGTGCCCGAAACGACATCCTGCGGGCAGCGCCTGCAGGATGTCGCGACAGTTCGCATTTTTGCCGCGAACCCGGGTTACTCGGTGAACCGCTCGATTTCGATTTCCTGTTTGCTGGTGGTCAGCGTGCCGGAATAGGTTTTCGCGGCACCGGAACGGAGGGTGCGGACGCTATAACTTATCGGCAAACTGCCGCCGTAATGCTTGACCGTTACCCGGTATTCGCCACGCGGCATGCTGGTGCTGCCGGTGCTGAAGATGTTTTCCACGGCGTTGCCGACCGTCGATTGCCAATCGCGGTCAAGCTTGAGGCTTCCATCGTCCGACTGCGTCTTGCCGTAGTAGACGTGAAGGCCGTTCGGGCCGTAGAGGTGCAAGTCCACGTCCGCATATGTTTGCGCGGTGTTGGCCCAGGTCAGCGTCGCCTGGAAGTGCCCCGTCCCCACCGGCGTGGTTGCCGTGGTGCTGGCCGGACAAGCGGTCATCTGATCCGGGGCTTTCCACTCGCCGCCGCCCGGCAGCGTCATCGTCACCACGTTGCTCCAGCACGATGAAACTTGGCAGGTGTTATGCGATGCCTGCGTGATGCTGACCGGCACCAGTTTCGAGTACGTCCACTTGCCGGGGATTGGCAGGGATGCGCCGGGAATGACATATTGGCTCTCGGTCGTGCAGAACTCCCAATCCCCTTGCGAGATGTGGAAGGTTGTCGAGGGTGCGGGGTCGCCGGTGGGTGAAGAACCGGTACGGAAAGTGCCGCAGTTCCCGCCGGCGCCCGCGACAAAACTTTGCGTGGCGGCATTCCACGCGCACCCGTTGCCCCGGTTGTACCAGTAGGTGAGAAACTCCTCAAATTCCGCTTTTTGCCAACTGGTCCGCGGTTTATAGCTCTTTGCCACAAAGTAAAAATGGCATTCTGCACCGTAGTTCGACTGGTTGCTTCCTCCCACGGTTTGCAGGCAATTCTCGCCGTTCCACTTCATCGCACCCGCACAGGTCGTGCATTCGGAGCCGAGGCGAAGCTGCTGCAAAGCGACATTCGGGTCTGACGCCGTCACCGGTCCGCCGGTCCTGAACAATTTTTCCTGTTCGGCGACATCCGGGTCAAAGATCGGGGGGGATCGATGGTCGGAATCGAGGGAAGTGCTGGCCGGAGGAGCATTGAGCATAACCAGCGTATCGTAGCCGAGATCGTAGGTCGCGACGCTCGCCCCGATAACCCGGTCGCTGGTGTCGGTGGCATAGGCGACCCCGGGGTAGGAGACCCACTTCGAGGTCGCCGGCACGTAACGCTTGTATTGCAGACCGGTCAGGCTGGTGGCCGAACTCGGGATCGGCAAGGTCGTGGTGAGCGGCCACGCAAAGTCAAACCCGTCCGGGCCGAATTTTGTGGCCAGCCCAAGCGCGCTGACGCCGGAGGGAAGAGGCTGGGGCGGGCTGCCGACGGTTTCCACCGAGAAGGTGACCGTCGCCGCTTGACCGGAGGCGTTGGCCGGGACGGCTCCCGGCGGGATTTCCAGTTTTTGCCCGCCGGCCGTGGAGACCGCTCCGCTCGCGTTCGAAGTGACGCTGCCGGTGGCAGACCCGCCGGTGACGGGCGCCACGTCGGAAACGGGGATGCACGCGAATACGCCACTGGCTCCGCTGCCTTCGGGAATCCATCCGGCCGAGATCATTTGAGTACGGATTGTGGCGCTTATCGTATAGCGGTGATTGGGTGCTCCAGACATCCCGTTGTTGTACAGCCGGTAGAGCGACATGGTGCCTGGAGGGCAGGTGCCATCGCTGGTCTGCATCATGTAGAAAGCGGTCGAAGACTCCAGTTGCCAGACGCCGCCATCCGATAGCCCCGGGCATTCCATCCTGTCGTGACTGTAGAAGTGGGAACTCTTCGGCGCGAATTTGGTGGTGAAAAAGCGGCACACGTTGAGGATGTTGCTGCCTGCCCCGTTCCAGACCTTGAAAGTCTGCCCGGTTGGAGCCCAAGGAGGAAGGTTGCCTGCCGCGAGCCAGGCCGCCTCACCCGCATCGGCGGTAATGAAATAGTGGTTGAACTGGGAGTGGTAGAACTCGGTGACCGTCGCTTCGCCGGCGGCCGGTGCGGTCGATCCCGGACTTAGCGTCAGGGTGTAGTTGCCGCCGGTGTTGGTCGACAGCGCCGACGCCCAGATCACATAAGTCCCCGTCGAGGCGAGCGTGATATATCCGCCGCCCGGCGGGATGCGGGCGTTCAAGCCGCCGCCGCCGCTGTTGTCGTAGGCGATTTTGCTCGCTGCCGCGTTGGTGTTGCCGAAGAATAGCGTGAGGTCGGGGTCGAACCCGTCGGTGCCATCCATCGCGATCGCGATTTGCTGGCCCGCCGTTCCCGGGAACGTGTAAACGTCGGTATACCACTTTCCGTTGGGGTCGCTGCCGTACCAGTAGCAGTCGTTGTTGGTCGAAATCTGGCCGTTGACCGTCTGGCCGACCGATAGGGATTGCAGGCACGATACCGGCCAGAAGTCGGCCGCGTTAACAGCGGCGCTTAAGACCAGGAGTGCGTATAGCAACGATTTTCTCATTTGATCCACCTCTCCGCGGGAGACGCACGTTGATCGGGAGAAGATGAGCAACACCTGCGGCAAAAGGGTCAAACAATGCTTCCAAAGCACGCCACCCCCACTCGATGCGAGTCGCCCGGAAGTGCTCCTTCGAAGCGTCGACGCAAGCGCCGACCAAGCCAAAAACTACGCTTGCCGGTAATTCCCGCCTTGATTTGGAGCAAATATCGCGACACGGCTTGGCGCGCGCTTACCGGTTTCCGAGCGGCAATCTCAATCGTGCGATCAATCCCCCGCCATCGCGCGCCAGCAGTTCCAGCCTGCCGCCATGCAGGCGGGCGATGCGCTCGACGATGGCCAGGCCGAGGCCGGTGCCGCCAGCGTTGGTACGCGCGGTTTCGAGGCGGGTGAAGGGGCGTTTCAGGCGTTCGGTTTCTGCCTCGGGAATGCCGGGGCCACGATCGACAACATCGACCAGAACTTCCCCGTTTTCTACGCGCGTTTCGATCCCGATTTCGCCATCCGCGTATTTGCGGGCGTTTTCCAGCAGGTTGTCGAGCGCCCGGTTCAGCGCTTTCGGGTAGTGGCGGATTGCGGGGAGGTTCTCCAGCCCGAGCACGGCTTGCCGGTTGGTGCGTTCGAGGCGGGCGGCGGCCCGTGCGACCAGCGCGTTGATGTCGCCGGCGACGGCCTCTTCGCCGCCGTCGCCGCGCGCATAGCCGAGGAACTGGGCGATGATGCCGTCCATCTGCTCGATGTCGGCGTTGACCGCGTCGCGCGCCGTGCTGTCCGGGATCGACATTTCCGCTTCCAGCCGCAGGCGAGCGAGCGGGGTGCGCAGGTCGTGCGAAATTCCGGCCAGCACTTCGGCGCGCTCGCGGTCGATGCGCCGCAGATCTTCCGACATGTGGTTGAACGCGCGAGCGAGCTGTTGTAGCTCGCTCGCGCCGGATTCCGGCAAAGGCTGCGGGTGCCGGCCCCGTCCGACCTCTCCGGCAGCCTGCGCCAGAGCGCGCAAAGGCTGCGTGACGCGGGAAACGATCAGCCAGGCGACGAGCAGCGCCAGCGCCAGCGAGGCGCCGCCCCAGACCAGCCAGTGCCACGGGACAAGGTGCTCGGCGCGCTGGCTGGGCAGCATGACCCAGTAGTCGTTTTCGCTGTCGTCGGCACGCTCGTTGCCATCTTCGCCGTCTATCGGAAAACTGATCCAGATACCTTCCTGGCCGTTGACCGAAACCGCCAGGCGAGTGCGCGCGCCGAGCTGCGCCAGCGCGGCATCGCTCACGATCTGGAAGAAACGCCCGCCGGGCAGCGCCGCGACGGCATCCGAGGGTTCGGCCGGATAGAGGCGCACGCCTTCGCGCTCGGCCAGCTCGCGCAGCAGCCCGTGCCGTTTGACCGGGTCGGCTGCGACCAGCGCGGCGCGCGTGAGATTGACGACGCTGACCGCGAGCTGCGCCAGATGCCGGGCGCGCGGCTCGCGTTCGGCGAGCGCAAAAAGCGTCAGCCAGGTAACGACGGTCACGAAAATCAGCAGGCTGACGAGCAGGAAGGTGCGCGCCAGCAAGGTGCGCGGGGGGACGCTCAACGCCCGCTCACTTTCCCTGCCCATCGGGGATGAACACGTAGCCGAAGCCCCACACCGTTTGCAGGTAGCGGGGGGTCGCCGGTTCCGGTTCGACCAGTTTGCGCAGGCGCGAAACCTGCACGTCGATGGCGCGGTCGAACGGGCCTTGCTCGCGCCCGCGCGCCAGCGTCATCAGGCGGTCGCGCGACAAGGGTTGGCGCGGGTTCTGGAGCAGCGCCTTGAGCACGGCGAACTCGCCGGTGGTGAGCGGCAACAACTCGTCTCCCCGGCGCAGCGTTCGCGTGGCAAGATCGACCTCGACGCCGCCAAACGCGATCAGCTCGCCCTCGGTGCCGGGCGCGCCCGGCACGGCGCTCACCCGGCGGCGCAGGACGGCGTGGATGCGGGCCACCAGTTCGCGCGGGTTGAACGGCTTGGGCAGGTAGTCGTCGGCGCCCATTTCCAGCCCGACGATGCGGTCGATTTCGTCGCCCCTGGCGGTCAGCATGACGATCGCCAGTTGCTGGTCGCTGCCGCGCAGCCGGCGACAGATCGACAGCCCGTCTTCGCCGGGCAGCATCAGGTCGAGCACGATCAACTCGAAACTTTCGCGCGACAGGTATTTGTCCATCGCGCCGGCGTTTTCGGCCGTTTTGACGGAAAACCCCTGCTCGCCGAGATACCGTTGCAGGAGTTCGCGCAGTCTTTGGTCGTCGTCGACGACGAGTATCTTTTTTTCTGCCATGGGCGAATGCTAACCGGAAAACGGCGGCGGGGGCAGGGGGCGGGGTTTTGCCTGCGGGCGAATAATTGCCGCGCGGGCGGGCGGATACAATTTTTTACAATTTCCCGGAAACGCCACAAAGATGCGTTACAACTGGAGCGGAAACTGTGCCGAACCGCGACAACGCCGGCGCAAGGATTCCGCGAAGCGGGGAACGAAGGCACAATGCGCGGATTGCGCTACGGTGATAGGGCGCGATGGGGCGATACAGGAAGAACGGACTGGTTTTCGATGCAGGTCACGGCCGCGATGAAACGGATGATCGGATACGCATTGCTGGCGGTGCTGGCGGCGGCATTTCTTGTTCCGCCGGCGCAGGCGGTGCCGGGCGGCGGGCGCTTTGTTGCGCGCGACGGGCACCGCCAGGGTTTTGCCCAACAACCGCCACCGTTCCGGCGCGAAGCCCCGCCGCAGTTCCAGCGCCGCGACCGTGGCGCCCCCGGAGACGGGCAGCGCCCGCAACGCCTGTCGCCCGAAGAGCGGCGCCAGCTCAGACGGGACGTTCACGAGGCAGGCCAAGACATTTACGCGCCGCGCCGCTAGCTTCTTCCGGCATTTTTCTTGCCGCACGCCAGCATCGGTTTGCTGCGCGGGTAAAATATGCCCCCATGAATCTGCTTGCCCTAGAAACCTCCACCGATGTCGGTTCGATCGCGCTCTGGCGCGACGGCGAGGTGTCGGTGCGTTTCTGTCCGCCCGGCGTGTCGCATTCGGCGACCCTTTTGCCGCTGATCGCCGCGACGATGCGGGAAGCCGGCCTGGCTTTTGCCGATTTGTCCGGCGTGGCGTTCGGCGCCGGCCCGGGTTCCTTCACCGGCCTGCGCGTGGCTTGCGGCGTGGCGCAAGGGTTGGCTTTCGCGCACGGTTTGCCGGTGCTGCCGGTGGGTACGCTGGAGGCTCTGGCGTATTCCAGCGCCGGCGAACGGGTGCTGGTGGCGCTCGATGCGCGCATGGGCGAAGTTTATTTCGGCCGTTTTGCGGGCGGGCTTGCCGCCGGGCCGGCCGGCGTCTATTCCCCGGCTTCCGTACCGCTGCCGGAAACCGCAGGGTGGCTGGCTTGCGGCAACGGTCTGGCGGCGTATCCGCCGTTGCGCGAACGGTTGTCCGCCTGCGTCGATGCCTGGATGCCCGCACTGATGCCGAGCGCCGGGGCGGTCGCCCGGCTGGCGGCGCCGCGCCTGGCGGGGGGCGAAGGCGGCGATCCGGCCGATGCGGCGCCGGTTTACGTGCGCGACAAAGTGGCGCAGACGGTCGCCGAACGCTTGCTGCGCGGCGGGAAGGCTTGAAACGGCATGAACGCCCTGCTCGCGCCGCACGTCGACCTGCTGCCGATGAATGTCTCCGATGTGGACGAGGTGCTGGCGATCGAGTACCGGGTTTATGCGTTTCCCTGGAGCCGGGGAAATTTCACCGATTCGATGTCTTCGGGTTACAGTTGCCGGATATGCCGGATAGGTGGTGAGCTGGCCGGGTACATGGTCGTCATGATGGCGGTGGACGACGCGCATTTGCTCAATATCGGCGTGGCCGAGAAGTGGCAGGGCAAGGGCTTCGGCGCGCGGCTGCTGCGCCACGCGATGACGGAGGCGCGCTTGGCCGGCGCGCAGACGCTGTTGCTTGAAGTGCGCCCGTCGAACGCATCGGCGCTGGCGCTCTACCGCCACTTCGGTTTTCGGCAGATCGGCGTGCGGTGCGGCTATTATCCGGCGGGCAAGGGTGTGCGCGAGGATGCGCTGGTATTGACGCATGCGCTGGATGAGGTGTCGGCATGAACAGGGGGCAAATTCTGCACGAAATGGGACTGTCGCCGATCTGGGAGTTGAGGGAGCTGCGGAAATCGCAGGAATTGCGCGAAGTATCCGGCAAGGCGCCCCCCGTGGCCATGCTTTCCGTTGCGGCGGCGCCCGACCGGCCGACCGTTGCCGGCACAGCGCAGGTTGCGCGCATGGGCTGGGACGAGCTGGCGGCAACCGTCGCCGCCTGCCGCGCCTGCGGCCTGTGCGAACAGCGCAAGCAGGCAGTGCTCGGCGTCGGCGATAAATCGGCGGGCTGGCTGTTCGTCGGCGAAGGGCCGGGCGCCGAAGAGGATGCGCGTGGCGAGCCGTTTGTCGGGCCGGCCGGCCAGTTGCTCGATGCGATGCTGGCCGCGATCGGGCTGGCGCGCGGGCAGGATGTCTATATCGCCAACGCGGTGAAGTGCCGGCCGCCGTCCAACCGCGCGCCGGAGGCAGGCGAGATGGCGGCCTGCAAACCTTACCTCGAACGCCAGATCGCGCTGGTCCGGCCGAAAATCGTCGTTCTGCTCGGCCGTGCCGCCGTGCATGCGGTACTCGGCAAGGACGATACTTTGACCAGTCTGCGCGGAAAAGTGTTTGAATACCGTGACGGCGGGCGCAATATTCCGGTGATCGCCACCTATCATCCGGCCTATTTGCTGCGTACGCTGCCGGACAAGGCCAAAGCGTGGGAAGATTTATGCCGCGCTCGTGCACTGATGCGCGCAGCGAAGCAAACAGCAGCGGGCGAGCTTGCGAATTGATCCTGCGCCCCCATTTACGGGCGACCCGATTCACTTTCCGAGGAGGAAATTGTTATGCGCGTTAAAGTCTTAGCGGTATTCGCCCTTGTTGTCAGCCTGCTTTCCGGTTGCGGCTACAACACCTTTCAGACCGGCGACGAGGCGGTCAAGGCCGCGTGGTCGGAAGTGCTCAACCAGTACCAGCGGCGCGCCGACCTGGTGCCCAACCTGGTCAATACCGTCAAGGGCTACGCGAGCCACGAGAAGGATGTGCTGACGCAGGTGACGCAGGCGCGCGCCCAGGTCGGCAGCATTCAGGCAACCCCGGAACTCATCAACAACCCGGAAGCCTTCGCCAAGTTCCAGCAGGCGCAGGCCGGTCTTTCCAGCGCGCTGTCGCGTTTGCTGGTGGTTTCCGAAAACTACCCGCAACTCAAGGCGGACGCTTCGTTCCGCGACTTGCAGGCGCAGCTAGAGGGCACCGAAAACCGGATCACCGTCGCGCGCAACCGCTATATCAAGGCCGTGGAAGGCTACAACGTCTCGGTGCGCACCTTCCCGAACAACCTGACGGCGATGGTTTTCGGCTACCAGGTCAAGCCCAACTTCACCGTCGAGAACGAGAAAGCGATTTCGGCGGCACCCAAGGTCGATTTCGGCGGCAAGTAAGCCGCCGGAATCTCTCGCCATGCCGCGCGCGCCGTTTGCCGTATTTGCCGCCTTCCTGCTGCTCTGCTTCGCCGGTTTGGCCGGCGCGCAAGAGTTGCAGCCCGTACCGGAGCTGTCGGCGCGCGTCACCGATCTGACCGCTACGCTGGCCGTCGACCGGCGCGAGCGGATGGAAGCGAAGCTCGCCGCCTTCGAGCGCGAAAAGGGTGCGCAGATCGTCGTGCTGCTCGTTCCTTCGGTCAAGCCGGAAACGGTCGAGCAGTACGCGCTGCGTGTGGTCGAAGCGTGGAAGGTCGGCCGCAAAGGCGTCGACGATGGCGCCCTGTTGCTGGTCGCCAAGCAGGATCGCAAGCTGCGCATCGAGGTCGGTTATGGCCTGGAAGGCGCGCTCAACGACGCGACCGCCAAGCGCATCGTCAGCGAAACGATCGGCCCGCGCTTCAAGGAAGGCGACTTCGCCGGCGGTATCGACGCCGGGCTGGAGGCGATGATGAAAGCCGTCGGCGGCGAGGCGCTGCCGGCGCCCGGGAGTTCGCCTTCGGCCGATGGGGGCAGCGAACTCGATACGCTGATTCCGGTCGCTCTCATCGCGGTTTTTGTCGTTGGCGGCATATTGCGCAGCATTTTCGGGCGGTTTATCGGCGCCGGCATCGTCGGCGCGGCGGTCGGCTTCATCGCCTCCTTGCTCGTTTCTTCGCTGCTGCTGGCCGGCGTCATCGGCGTCATCGCCTTCTTCTTCTCGCTGCTCGCCGGCGCGGCGGGCGGCGGTGGATGGTCTTCCGGCGGCGGGTCGTGGAGCGCCGGATCGGGCGGCTCCGGAGGCTTTTCCGGTGGTGGTGGCAGCTTTGGCGGCGGTGGCGCTTCGGGAGATTGGTGATGCGAGCGATCCGGCTGTTCCGCCATTTGCTGTTGCCCGCCTGGTGGGTGCGCAGGGATTTCCCCAAACCGCTGCTGCGCGCCATCGAGGAGGCGGTGCGGGCTTCGGAAGCCCGCCATAGCGGCGAACTGAGTTTTGTCGTGGAAACCGGTCTGCCGCTTTATGGGCTGATGGGCGGCCAAACGCCGCGCGCCCGCGCCATGGAACTGTTCTCGCAAATGCGGATATGGGATACCCGGCGCAACAGCGGCGTGCTGATCTATCTGCAACTGGTCGACCGCAGGGTCGAAATCGTCGCCGATCGCGGTATCGACGCCAAGGTCGGGCAGGAATTCTGGTCGGGCGTTTGCCGGCGGATGGAAGCGGCGTTCCGGGATCGCCGTTTCGAGGCGGGCATACTGGCGGCGTTTGCCGAAATTACCGAAGTGCTCGGCGAGCACTTCCCGGTCGCCGGCGACAACCCCAACGAGTTGCCGGACGCGCCGCTGGTTCTTTAGCCCGGATATTTCACGAAATTCAGACAGCACCTTTGGGCGCTACAAAGGATGCTCCCGCACAGATACGTAGATACGCAGGATGGGGTTCGCTTTGCTCGCCGCATCCTGCGCCGTGCCGCGTAACACCGGTCAATCGTCGTGGTTTAGCCGGTCCAAGAATATTTCAGCAGGCGCTCCAGATCCTTGCGCATGCCCTGCATGTCCGGATTCTCGGGGTAACGCATCATCACGTTGCCGAGCGGGTCGATGACGTAGTAGCGATATTCGCCGCTGTCGGGCTGGCCGCGCCAGACATTCCCGTCCGCGCCGGCAGCCGGAGCGGCAATCGTCAGGTCGGGATAGCTTTGGCGCAGTTCGGGGATCGCCGGGTCGGCGCTCAGGTCGGGCAGATCGCCGGCGACCAGCAGGCGGCGCAGGCGTCCCATCTCCTTGTTCAGCGCTACCTGAACCTGTCGCATCTGTTGCAGGTCATGCCGGCAGGCGGCGTCGCAGCGGCTCTTGTTGACCAGCACCAGCGTCCATTTGCCGCGCAGCCCGGCCGTCGGCAAGGATTGGTCTGCGGTGAACCGGAGGCTCGTTTCGGGCAGAGCCAGCGGCGGCTGGATCAGTTCGCCGTGGTTGCCGGGCCGGGCAGGGCGCCACCCGAACCCGTAGAGGCCGGAGGCGAGCGCGAAAGGCAGGAGCAGCAGCGCCGTGACGAGCAGGATCGCACGGCGTGCGGGATTCGGGGCGAACGGTGAGGAGGGCGTCGCGGCGTCAGTCATGGTTTTTGTCTTTGCGCAGGAGGGCGAACAGCCAGATGGCGGCGGTGGCCGCCGCAAAACCCCACCATTGCAGGGCGTAGCCGACATGCATTTCCAGGCGTTCGCCCGGTCTCGGCCATTCGCGGGCGAAGCCGCCGGCCGGGCTTTCCGGCGCCAACTGGATCACGACCGGTTGCAGCGGGAAGTCGACCCGCTTGCTGTAACGGGCGAGATCCAGGTTTTGCCAGACGTTTGGCCAGCCCGCCGCAGCGCCATCTGTTCCGCCGCCCAGCGTGAAAAAACGGTTGCCGGGAACAACCGCCGTGCCGGCGACTTCGACCGCGCCATCCGGCGTACTGACTCTGGGCGTCTGGCTATGTTCGGCGGGTGCCGGTATCCAGCCACGGTTGACCAGCACGCGCATCCCGCGACCATCGCAGCCTTCAATTCCTTCGATTCGCAGCGGCGTCACGACGTGATAGCCGGCCTGTCCGCGGTGAATGCGGTTGTCGACCAAGATCTGGCGTCCGGGTTCGTAATGGCCGCTGGCGATTACCCGTCGATACCGCAGCGACCCGGGATCGACGGCCGTGCCGGGCAGGTGCACGGGAGGTTCTGCGCCGCGCGCATCGAGCAGCGTTTGCAGATGGCTTTTGACCGTCGCCTTGTTCCACTGCCACTGGCCGAACGAAACAAAGAGCGCGACGAGCAGCAGCGCCGCCAGCGCCGGCAAGAGATGCGGGCGAATGTGCGGATGGCGCCGCTTGCATCCGGCCGCGTTTGCCACCGCGTCGCCGCCGCGCGCATAATCGGCGCTGGCTTTGGCGGAGCTGGTGGAGCTGGTGGGATTAGCGGGGTAGGCCATGTTCAAGCTCGTCGTCGTTCTCATGCTGGTCGGGGTGGTCGTCTGCCTGTTTTCCGGTCTGTTCTTTCTCTATCGGGATCGCGGGCAGGGGGTGCGTGCGGCGCGCGCGCTCACGTTGCGTATCGGCCTGTCGATCGCCATTTTCGCCTTGCTGTTGATCGGCTTTCGTTTCGGGTTGATCCCCGGCTATACCCAGTAGACGAAGACGAAGAGCACCAGCCATACCACGTCCACAAAATGCCAGTACCACGCCACGCCCTCGAAAGCGAAGTGGCGATCGGCGGTAAAGTGCCCCTTCAGGCAGCGTCCGTAAACGACGATCAGCATGATCGCGCCCAACGTGACGTGAAAGCCGTGAAATCCGGTAAGCATGAAGAAGGTCGCCCCGTAAACGCCGGCGCCGAGCGTCAGCCCCAATCCGGTATAGGCGTGATGGTATTCCCAGGCCTGAAAGCCGATGAAGGCGGCGCCGAGCAGGATGGTCAGCAGCAGGCCCAGCGCGAGCTGGCTGCGCTTGTTTTGCAGCAGACCCCAGTGCGCCCACGTCAGCGTTGCGCCCGAACCTAACAGTAGCGCGGTGTTCAGGGCCGGGATGCCCCACGCGCCCACCGGCGTGAAGCTTGCGCCCTTGGGGCCGGCCGACGGCCACGCGGCGCTGAAGTCCTTCCACAGGCTGAAGGCCGGATCCATGCCGGCCAGCGCCGGTACCGAGAGGGTGCGCAAGTAGAACAGCGCGCCGAAGAACGCGGCAAAAAACGCTACTTCCGAGGCAATGAACCAGATCATCCCGTAGCGGAACGACTTGTCTTCCCACTCGCCGTAGGCGCCGCTCTGGTTCTCGGCGATAACCTTGCCGAACCAGTGGAACATCACGTAGACGATGGTTGCCGTCCCGGCGATCATGATCCACGGGCCGGGCGCGTAGGCGTTCATTTTGAGGATAAAACCGAGCGCGAGCAGGAACATGCCGCCGGAGAGAATGAACGGGTACAGGGTGGGCTGCGGCACGTAATAATGGGTGGTGGGGGTAGCTGGGGTGGCGGTCATTCGTCACTCTCTTTCTTGAGGCGCCGGTTTTTGGGCGGCGACGTTAAAGAATGCGTAAGACAGGGTAACGGTGCGAATCCGTTCGTCGATTTCGGGTTTGACGATAAAAGTCAGCGGAAGCTCCTTCGTCTCGCCGGGCGCCAGCGTTTGTTGCGCGAAGCAAAAACAGTCGAGCTTCTCGAAATGCTGGGCGGCCTGGCCGGGAGAAACGCTGGGTACGGCCTGGCCGACGATGGTCTGCGGCGAACGGTTGTGCACCAGAAAACGCGCCTGGTGCAGCTCGCCGGGATGCAGGTCGAGGCTGGTGGTCAGCGGGCGCATTTCCCAGGGCAAGCCGGGCATCACGGTGCCGGTGAACTCGACCGTGACGGTGCGGCTCAAATCGATGCGCGAGGGCGCCCGCGCATCCGGGGCGGCGATCCCGCCGACGCCCAGGCCGCCGGGCCGGGTTTTGCCGTTGAAGCCGGTCGCGTCGCACAGCACGTCGTAGAGCGGCACCAGCGCAAAACCGAAGGCAAAGGCCGCCGCCACGAGCAGCAGCAAACGCGCGACGAGTTTGCGGTTACCGGGTGGCCGGTTGGCGGTCGTTTCCATCGTTTCAGCGCTTGAAGAGCAAGCCGACGAGGTAAATGCCCAGCGCCACGGCGCCGAGCAGCCACGCCAGACGCCGGCTCGAAGCGCGACGCCGGGCGAGCTCTTCGGGCGAAAAGGCGGCGGGCGAGGGGGGTGCCGGTTTTTGCGTGGGAACTTGCGTTGGATCGCGTGGTGCGTCTTGGCTCATCATCGCTCGCTCACCGGTTGTCGAAGTTGGGCCGAATTTCCCAGGAATGGTGCGGCGGCGGCGAGGACAGCTCCCATTCGAGCCCCTCCGCGCCTTCCCAGACCTTGTCGGCCGCCTTTTCGCCGCCCTTCACGCACCGCCAGATGTTGTAGGCGAATATCAGTTGCGACAGGCCGAGGATGAACGATCCGACCGTCGAAATGGCGTTGAACTCGGCGAATTGCAGCGCGTAGTCCGGTATGCGGCGCGGCATTCCGGCCAGGCCGAGGAAGAACTGCGGCATGAAGGTCAGGTTGAACGAAACGACGGTCAGCCAGAAATGCAGCTTGCCGAGTTTTTCGCTGAACATGTGGCCCGTCCATTTTGGCAGCCAGTAGTACACGCCGGCCATCACGCCCATGATGCCGCCGGCGAACAGCGCGTAGTGGAAGTGCGCGACGACGAAGTAGCTGTGGTGATACTGCGCGTCGGCGGCGACATCGGCGAGCACCAGGCCGGTCAGCCCGGCGACGCCGAACAGCACGATGAAGCCGAGCGCGAACAGCATCGGCGTTTCAAAGGTGATGGCGCCGCGCCACATGGTGGCGATCCAGCAAAAGAAAAGCACGGCGAGCGGCAGCGAGATCGACATCGTGCTATACATGAAGTAGAGCAGTGCCGGAACCGGCATTCCGGCCGTAAAGAAGTGGTGCGCCCAAACGATTACCGAAAGGACGCCGATGGCGATGAAGGAAACTACCTGCGCCTTGTAACCGTAGATCGGCTTGCGGCTGAAGGTCGCGACGACATGCGGCACCAGCCCCCACAACGGAAGCAACAGGATATATACCTCCGGGTGGCCGAAAAACCAGAACAGGTGCTGGAAGAGGATCGGATCGCCGCCGCCGGCGGCGTCGAAGAAGTGCGTGCCGAAGTGGCGGTCGGTGAGCAGCATGGTCACCGCGCCGGCCAGCACCGGAATCGTCGCGATCAGCAAGAAGGCCGTCATCAGCCAGCCCCAGGCGAACAGCGGCAGCTTCATCATCGTCATGCCCGGCGCGCGCAGGTTGAAGAGGGTGACGATGATGTTGATCGAGCCGAGGATCGACGAAACGCCCAAGAGGTGTATGGCAAAAATCGCGAAATCCACACCGATGCCGCCCTGCACCGAGAGCGGCGCATAGAGCGTCCAGCCGGTCGCCACCGCGCCGTCGCCGATGCCGAACAACGCCAGGAAAAAGGGCAGCGTCAGCAGCAGCGCCGCCGGCGGCAGCAGCCAGAAGCCCCAGTTGTTGATGCGCGGCAGCGCCATGTCGGGCGCGCCGATCATCAGCGGGAGCTGCCAGTTGGCGAAACCGGTGGCCGCCGGCATCAGCGCGGCAAAGATCATCACCAGCGCGTGTACGCCGATCAACTGGTTGAAAAACTCCGGCTTCATCAGTTGCAGGCCGGGCTGGAACAATTCCGCGCGCACGGCGAGGATCATCGCGCCACCGACGAAAAACATGAGCAGCGCGAAAGTCAGGTACATCGTCCCGATGTCCTTGTGGTTCGTCGTCGTCAGCCAGCGCAGGATGCCGCCCCGATAGCGCCCGCCATGCGCGGGAGGGCGTGCGTCGCGGCCGGCAGTAGTGGCAGTGCTCATTGATGTCTCCCGATGACGGACGTTAGCGTAAGGATTTGATCTGCGCCGGCTGGATCAGATCGCCCCCGGTGTTGCCGAAGCTGTTGCGCTCGAAGGTGACGACGGCCGCCAGCTCGGTGTCCGACAGCGTGTTCCCGAAAGCCTGCATGGCGCTGCCTTCCTTGCCGTTCAGCACCCGATCCAGATGGCTGTCTTTCATCAGTTTGCCTGCCGGCGAGAGCAGCGGGCCGGCGACGATCTTGCTGCCGGACAAGGCGGGAAAAGCGGGTGGCAGACCCTGCCCGTTTGCCTGGTGACAAACGGCGCATTGCTTCGCGTAAACGTCCTTGCCCTTGACCAGCAGCTCGTCGCGGCTCCACACCCGGTCGGTGCCCCCGGCGGCGGCCGCTTGCTCGGCCTTCTTCAGGTCGGCCCAGGCCAGGTATTCCGCCTCGGGCACCGCGCGCACCACCACCGGCATGAAACCGTGATCCTTGCCGCAAAGCTCGGCGCACTGGCCGCGATAGGTGCCGGGTTCCTCGATCCTGACCCAGGTTTCGCGCAGGAAGCCGGGGATCGCGTCGCGCTTGACACCGAATTGCGGCACCCACCAAGTGTGGATCACGTCGGTCGAAGTCAGCAGGATACGCACTTTTTTGCCGACCGGCAGGACGACCGGGTTGTCCACCTCCAGCAGGTAATGTTCGCCCTTGGCTTCCCGGTTGCCGATCTGCTCGCGCGGCGTGCTCATCGTGCTGATGTATTTGATGCCGCTGTCCGGGTACTCGTATTGCCACTTCCACTGCATGCCGGTGACTTTGAGCACCATGTCGGCCCTGGTTCTCGTATCTTCCATGTCGACCACGGCGCGATAGGCGGGGATGCCCATCAGCACGAAGTCGATGAGCAGCAGGATAGCGAACGGTACCAGCACCCAGAACCACTGCACGCCGCCCGCCGGCCCGCTGAACCGGGCCGGCGGGCGGCCGGCGCTCTTGCGGTGCGCGATCATCGAGTAAATCATGATGGCGAACACCACGACAAAAAGCGCGGTGATAATCAGCATGAACTCATTGTGGATATGCAGCGTATCGCGCGCGATGGGTGTCACCGGCTCCGGAAAGTTCCAGCGGTAGTCGGCGCACGCCGAGGAGGGGAGCAGGGCTGCGGGCAGATAGAAGCAGCGTGGCATCTTCGGTTTCCTCCTTCGGGGGGCTACTGGAGTTTTCAGACGCCCGGCCGCCGTTTAAGTTTCATCGGCAGGAGTATGTTTTTCGCTCGACGGATCGAGCGGCGACATCGCTTGTAGGGACGGGCGTGCCCGCTCCAGAAACGGTGGCGGTAGATGCTTGTGCCGCCAGGCGCAACGGTGTGCGGGCGGCAGGGTTGCAAGCCGCACGGATAAACGGTCTACAGACAAGCTGCCGAGCATGCAGCGTTTGCTGGCCGCCTCGTAGAACGCCGGTTGGCGCGGCTTCCAGCGGGGTGGTCAGGCCTGCAGGCCGGCAGTCCGATGGCTGCCGATCACTTGCAGCAGCAGGGAGAAAATTTTCGGGTTGCCGGCGACGACGTTGCCGGTTTCGAGGTAGCTGTCGTTGCCGGAAAGGTCGCCGATCAGGCCGCCCGCTTCGGAAATCAACAGCGCGCCGCCGGCGATGTCCCACGGTGCCAGGCCGAATTCCCAGAAACCATCCAGCCGGCCGCTCGCGACGTAGGCGAGATCGAGCGACGCCGCGCCGGGGCGGCGGATGCCGGAGGTCTTCTGCATCAGTTCCTTGAAGATACCGAAATAGGCGTCAACGTGGTCGAAGACACGGTAAGGGAACCCGGTGCCGAGCAGCGCGTCCTCCAGCTTAAGGCATTTGCTGACGCGGATGCGGCGCTCGTTGAGGAAGGCGCCGCCGCCCTTGCTGGCGGTGAACATCTCGTTGCGCACGACATCGTAGACCAGCGATTGTACGACCTGCCCCTTGTGCGCCAGCGCAATCGAGATGGCGTATTGCGGGAAGCCGTGGATGAAGTTGGTGGTGCCGTCGAGCGGGTCGATGATCCACTGGTATTCGCTGCCGGCGCCCAGTCCGGCGGCCTCGCCCGACTCTTCTGCTAGAATCCCGTACTCGGGATAAGCCTCGCGCAACACGCCGATAATGGCCGCTTCGGCGGCGCGATCTACTTCCGTGACGAAATCGCTTTGACGCTTGGCGGTGACCTTGAGATGCTCGATATCGTGCGACGCGCGGTTGATGATCTTGCTGGCGCTACGCGCGGCCTTGACGATGATGTTCAGTGCTGGATGCATGGTTTTTGTAAGAAGGGCGGCGCAGGCCGCCCATTCCGTTTGTGGAATCGCACATTTTAATATGAACCCGCCCTCAGCGTCTCTTTCTCCTTTGCCTTCACCCGATACGGCGCTGGCCAACGTCCGTGTCGTGCTCTCGCACACCAGCCACCCCGGCAATATCGGTGCGGCGGCGCGGGCGATGAAGACGATGGGGCTGTCGCTTCTTACGCTGGTCAATCCGAAATTGTTCCCTCACCCCGAGGCCGTCGCGCGCGCTGTGGGCGCCGACGATATTCTCGCGCAGGCTCTCGTGTGCGACAGCCTGGACGCCGCACTGGCCGACACCGTCTTTGCCGTAGCGCTCTCCGCCCGACAGCGCAGCCTGGGGCCGGCGCCGCTACAGGCGCGCCAGGCCGCGCCGGTATTGCTGGCGCAGGCGGCGGGCGGCGAAGTCGCGCTGGTTTTCGGCAACGAAACGGCGGGTTTGTCGAACGCCGAGGTGCAGCGCTGCCAACGCACCGCCTTTATTCCGGCCAACCCGGACTACACCTCGCTGAACCTGGGGTCGGCCGTGCAGCTGTTGTGCTACGAACTGCGCCTGGCGGCTTACGGGGGGTGTCCGCCGGTGGTCAGCAAGGCGGTGCCGTTCGCTTCGCCGCCGGCGACCAACGAAGATGTCGAACGTTTTTACGCGCACCTTGAGCGGGTGATGGTCGCCACCGACTTTCTCGACCCACGTCAGCCCAAAAGGTTGCTTCCCAAGCTGCGCCGCCTGTTCGGCCGCGCCGAACTGGAACGCGACGAGATCAACATCCTGCGCGGGATTCTCGATGCGGTCGAACGGAAGATCGGCTAAACGGGCGGCCGTCTAACGGAGCGTACCGCGGTCGGAACCCTGTTCCGCCAACAACGACGCATGAAAAAATACCGGTTTTAAGGAAGGCGAGATTGATGGACACGTTATTGGCGGCAGCCTCGGCCGGCATTTCAAACGCCGTCCGGGCGGCACGTTTTGGTGTGCCATGAAACTGACGCTGGTGTCGCCTACCTGTTGCCATCTCTGTCACGACATGGAAGTTGCCGTGGAGCCGCTGGCGAGGGAATCCGGCGCTGCCGTCGAAGTTCTGAATGCAGGAAGAAGTTTTCGCCGACACCATGGGAGACCTGTTCGGCGACCGGGCTTTCTGGGCAGAACTGGCCAGCCGGCGCGGTCAATCAACCGTCGCCAAGGTCATGCGCGAACTGCGCAAGTTCCTCTCGCGCATTCTTGACGCACTGTACCTGTGGCCGGCGCACAAGGAGGCGGCCGTCTTCTACGATAACGAGAAGGTGGTCAGGCAGGCCGCTCTGGGCTTGGCGCACAATGCGATTACGGATCGGGCAGGATGGATTGACCGGGTTTTTGCGTCTTAATCCATTTGTTTTCATGGCGTTATCAGAACAGCAACCAGAGTTTTAACCAGCATGAGTGAAGCTACCGTCTTGCCCAGCCCCACGTCGCTTGCAATAATTCCCTTGCCCGCGTTCAGCGCCCAGCGCAGCGCGTGCCCCACTGGTAATTCTTCAGCCGTTCGGTATTCATGCCGGGAATGTCCATCGGAGCGTCGGAAAACTCGCGCTCCTTGAACTGCCAAGCCTAGCGCGTTCTCGGTGCCCTTGCGGATTCGGCCTGCGTGAGCCTGAGTGGCAAGCGTTAGGGCTTGGTCGAAGCGGGTCATGGCCTAGAAGAACTGCTTGGCGAAGTTGGCAACGGCCAGACCGATCAAGAAGCCCATCATCCATTTAATCGGCTCTATTTTGCTGTCCAGATATTCTCGGGTCACCAAGCTGTCCTGGGCGCTCGCTATCACCCGGATAACCGCCTCGGCCTGCTTTTCGTCGAAGCCTGCATCGCGCAGTTTGCGCGTGAATTCCAGCGTGTCGAAAGTGATAGTGCTCATGGCCTCATCTTAATGCAAAGCCGCCCGAAGGCGGCTTGGGTTAGGCGGCTGGGTACGCCTGATTTTGGTTGTCGCCTACGGGGATAGCTGATTCCCGCCATCCAGGGAACATCTTGTCGATTGATGCCTCGCCAGTTCCCTCGTAGGCCTCACAATCATATTCATACCCGTTGCTTTTGGTGGGGGATTTGCCTTTATCTTGGGTGCTCATTTTGCTTTCCTCCTTAAAAAAAGGATACGCTTTGTGAGAGCCTTTTGCAATTGACCTGTTGCGGCGCTTCGACCACCATGATCCCGTTTTAATCCCTTTGTTTTCAGGGCGTTATCAGAACGCATCTATTGTTTTACCCCTTCGGGCGAAAAAGGTCTTAATCCCTTTGTTTTCAGGGCGTTATCAGAACTAATGAGCGGCGGAAAGCGAGAGGGGGCTGGAGTCTTAATCCCTTTGTTTTCAGGGCGTTATCAGAACCACAGACAAAGAAATGAATGCCAGAATCGTTG
>JACQYA010000007.1 GCA_016208425.1 Betaproteobacteria bacterium | reverse complement strand
CGTCTACCGGCTGTGGAACCAGCGCCCGGACACCAACCACCGCTACACCACCGACCCCGCCACCCGCGCGCAGATGATCGCGAAAGGCTATGTGGCCGAAGGGTATGGGTCGGCCGGCGTGGTGATGTGCGTGCCGGGGTAACCCGGAAAGTGCGGCCAATTCCCCTTGGCTGCGGGAGGGGCGTTGTTGTGGGAGCGGACGTTTTGCTCGGTGGCGCGACGGAGTGTGTATGATAAAGAAGTGATGTTGCGCGGCACCCCGCAGGATGCGGTTCGTTCCTCACCGCATCCTGCGGGGTGCCCTCCGAACCAACACTACCGGCGGCATTGCGTTTAGAATCGGTACGGCGTCGGCGCTTTGCCGGCCAAGCAATTATCATCGCCGTCAGCCGTGGCTGTCCGGCATCCATGCAAACAGGAGGAGATACTATGAAAGCTTTGAACGATCTGCTGTTTTCCGTTGCCGCTTGCGGCCTGCTGGCTACCTGCCCCGCCCTCGCCCAGGAAACCCCGGCCGGCGCGCCGGCCGGGGTCAAGCTGGTCGAGGCCAAGGATGTGCAGGCGCTGCAAGCGAAAGGCGCGGTCGTCGTCGATACGCGCCGCGCGTCCGAATATGCGGAAGGCACGATCAAGGGCGCGATCAACGTCCCCTACGACCCCGAAAAAAGCGCCAAGGATGCGGCCTTCGATCCGGCGCAGGACAAGTTCGACCTGTCCAAATTTTCCGACAAGAACCAGGAAATCGTCACTTTCTGCAACGCCGGTAGCTGCTGGAAGTCTTACAAGTCGGCCGTGATGCTGTCCAAGGCCGGCTACAAGAACGTGAACTGGTACCGCAACGGATACCCCGACTGGAAGGCGCGCAAGCTGCCGACGGAATAATTCCCGGCGTACCGGCGTCTATGCTTCGGAGCCGGTTGGTTCCGAAGCCTCTGTTCATTCGACGAGAAGGGGAATCGCAATGATCTATACGAAAAAATCGCCCGCGCTGCTCATCATCGGCGTTGTCATGCTGGCCTGGGGCTGGCTCAACGCCGGGGGCGGCGTGGACGGCATGCAGAAGTGGCTGCAAAAAAGTGCCTACTCGGACCACGTCAAGGTCAAGGAGAAGTTTGAGGCCGAGCTGCGCGTGGCGACGGAGATGGCGCAGGCCGAAGGCAAGCCGGCCCCGGAAATGAAGATGCCGGCATCCAAGTTCGACCACGCCAAAGCCGACCAGGCCACGCTCGCCTACTTTTTCGGCGGAACGTTTGCCGCGCTCGGCCTGCTCGTGATGTTCCTGGGCGCCAGGGAAGGCAGTCTCGACTACTATCTGTCGGTCGTTCCCGGCATCGCCTACATCCTGCTGATCGCCTTCGTCGTGCGCTGGGGGTTCGATCCGATGTTCGCCAACTGGGGCAAGATGACCCAGGATGCGGGCATCCTGTCGTGGGACTTCGCCAAGATCTTCAACCTCAACTACGTGGTGATCGGCATCGTGATCGGCATCCTGGCCGTCAACGTGTTCAAGATTCCCGACTGGGCTGCGAACGGCGTGCGCACGGCGCGTTTCTTTCTCAAGACGGGCGTCATCCTGCTCGGCACGCTGTACAGCGCGGCCGAGCTGGCCCAGCTCGGCGCGTTGTCGGTGGTGATGATCGGCATCTTTGTGCTCGGCTCGGTCGGTCTGGTGCTGTTCATGGGCAAGCGCATGCAGTCCGCCAATTCGATGACGGCGGTGCTCTCGGCCGGTATGGGCGTGTGCGGCGTTTCGGCCACGGTCGCCGTCTCGCCGGTGGTCAATGCGAAAGCGGCGGAGATCGCCTACACCATCGGCACCATCCTGATCTGGGGCGTCGGCTGCATGTTCCTCTTCCCCACCGTCGGTCACCTGTTAGGCATGGGGCCGGTGCAATTCGGCGCTTGGGCCGGCACCGGCATCCTCAACTCGGCGCAGGTCGCCGGCGCGGCGCTCGCGTTCGATCCGCACGGCATCGAGACGCTGAAAGTGGCGGAGATTTTCAACATCACGCGCGTGTTGTTCCTGCCGATCATCGTGCTCTGGCTTGCCGCCTGGTACGTCAAGCACGAGGAAGGCGCGCAGAAGGTCAACCTCGGCCAGGTGCTGGTCGCCAAGTTTCCGGTTTTCGTGCTCGGTTTCATCCTGCTCTTCGCGCTCTCGTCGCTCGGGCTGTTTGCGCCGGCCGGCCACTATCAGGGCAAGTACTTTAGCGGCGACCAGGTCAAGGAGGAGCAGTTGCTGAAAGGCAAGGAGACGCGCGCGCTGGAGGCGGTGCTGGACAAGGCGTCCAGCCCGGCGGAAAGCCAGGCGCTGAAAGACCTGATCGCCAACCGCAAACTGACCAGCCGCGAGCAGGACAACACTTTGAAGTCGGTCGCCAGGCGCGAAGGCATGGACGCACTGGCCAAGGCCGCCATCGACAAGGCGGGCAAAGTGGCCTGGCACGACTCGAAAATCATCCGCGCCTACCGCGACTGGATCGCCTGGCTGTTTGCCTTCGGCCTGATCGGGCTGGGCATGCAGATCACCACCAAGGCGCTCAAGCAGGCCGGCGGTACGCCGCTCATCATCGGCGGCATCGTCGGCACGCTGAAAGCGGTCGGCTCGCTGGTCGTCGTGCTGTTGTTCGTGCGCGAATTTGTTTGACGCGCCTGATTCTTACGAGGAGGAAACATTATGGAAGACAAGAAATTCGAGCGCGGCAGCAGCCTGTCGATTTTCGTCAGCGACCGGCGCGAGGACATCGGCGCGTTGATTTTCGCGCTGGCCATCGCCTTCGGCGTGTTGTTCCTGATCGGCAAGTGATCGCACCGAAGACGCTGCTGCTCTGCCACCACGGCAGCGCAGGGGCGGCGGCGGCCGAGGCTCTGGCCTGGCAGGTCGCCGCGCCCGGCGCCACGACGCTGGTGCAGTGCCTGGTGGTGCCCGACCTGTGGGCCGGCATGCAGGGCGACGACTGGCTCAACGACGCCTCGACCCGCGACGACTTCGGCCGCTACGTGGAAAACATGCTGGAGGACGACGCCCGGCGCGACATGGCCGGCGTCGAGGCGCACTGCCAGGAACGCGGCATCGCCTATCGCCCGGTGCTGCGCGTCGGCGAACCGGCCGACTGTGTGGTTGCGGTGGCGAAAGAAATCGGCGCCGATCTCGCCATCATCGGCCCGCCCCGGCCGAAAGGCGTTGCCGGACTGCGCTCGCGCATGAACCTGGAGACGCTGGCGCGCGGCCTGCCTTGCCCGCTGCTGATCGCGCACCGGCCATGAACGCCCGTCCCGGCGAAGGCGAGCCGGACAGCGTTTGGGTCACGGTCGAGTTCCCTTTTCCGGCGCAGACCTTGCGCGAATTTCTCGCCGACACCGAGCGCCTGTTCCGCCTGCACCCCCATCTGGACATCCATTCCTGGCAAGTTCGGCCGGAGGGTGGTTTCCGGGTTATCGGCCACCATGAACTGAGCGGCGCCGAACTGCGCACCGGCGTGCAGCGCCGCGACAAAGATCCCGCCGCCGGTTTCACGCTCGCTTACGACGAGGGGCTGAAGCGGGAAACCGTCTTTCGCTTGACCCCTTTCGGCGACAGCACCCACGTCACCGCCACCGAACGTTACCGGCCGCTGGCCGGCCCCGACGACCCTCGCCGGAACGAAGTCGATACCGCGCTGACCGCCTGGATCGTCGCCCTGCGCCGGCATCTGGTTGCCAGACAACGCTGGGGGAAACTGCCCGGCTGGCGCGGGTGGAACGAACGCTTCCTGCCGCGCATGGCACCGCGCCAGCGCCGCATCGTCCGCCTGCTGGTGTGGATCAGCGCGCTGGAGTTTGCGGTGTTTCTCGCTGCCGTGCTGGTGCTGCGAGCCGCTGGTTGAAAGATCATAGAGATTGAAAGGGCAAATGCCATGCTGATACACGCCGTCAAACTGGGCAGTTTTCTGAGTTTCGGAGATGCATCCGAGGCAATTCCACTCAAGTCATTGAATGTCATCATCGGCCCCAATGGCTCCGGCAAGTCGAACTTGCTGGAGTCCATCGAACTGCTGCGCAGCGCGCCCGAGCAATTGCTTAAACCGATTCGTGAAGGTGGGGGCGTTCGCGATTGGCTCTGGAAGGGTGCCCAAGTGACGCCAACCGCGTCCCTGGAGGTGCTGATTGCCAATCCCAAGGGGCCGCAGAACCTTCGCTACCAGCTCGCTTTCACTGAGGTCGGGCAGCGCTTTCAAATCATCGATGAGCGGGTCGAAAACGAGAAGCCGGACAGCCCGAAGCATCCACAGCCATATTTTTACTACCACTTCAACCAAGGGCGTCCGGCATTGAATGTGAGGGGTAAACGTCGGTCGCTTCAGCAAGAGGATGTCGATCTGGAGAAATCTATCCTCTCCCAGCGTCGCGACCCCGAGCAGTACCCGGAAATCACCTATCTGGGCCAGACGCTGGGCAAAATCCGTTTGTACCGTGAGTGGAGCTTTGGCCGCTACACAATTCCTCGCCTGCCACAAAAGGCGGATCTACCTAACGATATGCTGGAACCGGATGCCAGCAATCTCGGCTTGGTGCTCAACCGCCTCAGCGGCGAACCGCTTGTCAAACAACGGCTATTAAGAGCTTTGCGGGTGCTCTATAAGGGCATCGACGACTACGGCGTGCAGATTGAGGGCGGCACGGTACAGGTGTTCTTTCACGAAGGTCGCTTCAAGATCCCGGCAACACGTTTGTCCGACGGGACGCTGCGCTATCTGTGCCTGCTTGCCATCCTTTGCCATCCCAACCCACCCCCTCTGATCTGCATCGAGGAGCCCGAACTGGGTTTGCACCCGGATGTATTGCCTGCGCTGGCAGAATTGTTGAAAGAGGCGGCCGAACGAACGCAGATCATCATCACAACCCATTCCGACGTGCTGGTGGATGCGATGACGGATCGGCCAGACGCGGTTCTGGTGGCAGAAAAAACGGAAAGAGGCACAACCCTGACACGACTGGATGCCGAGCAACTCAAGCCGTGGCTGGAGAAATATCGTTTGGGCCAGCTATGGACGCGCGGGGATATCGGGGGAACAAGATGGTGAAGCTGTTCGTGGAAGGTGGCGGTGACGCCGCCTCGTTGAAGTCGGCCTGCCGCGAAGGTTTTTCGAGCTTCATCGAAAAGGCGGGGCTCGATGGGCGCATGCCGAGAATCGTCGCCTGTGGCGGGCGCAAAGACGCTTTCGATTCTTTTTGTACGGCGCTCAATAATGGCGAGCCGGCATTTTTGCTTGTCGATAGCGAAGCCCCCGTTGCCGCTGCTTCTCAACCCGGTGACGCAACGAGAAAAGAAGATCGGCAGAAATGGCTGCCCTGGCAACATTTGCGGCAACGGGATGGGGATGGGTGGGAAAAGCCTGAGGGCGCAGAAGACTTGCAATGCCATCTGATGACGCAATGCATGGAAAGCTGGCTGCTCGCCGACAGAGATGCGCTCAAGACTTTTTTCGGACAAGGTTTCAAGGAAAACCAACTACCCGCAGCCGCCAATCCGGTCGAGTCGGTCGCCAAGCAGCAGATTTATCGGTCTTTGACCCAGGCGACCAGTGACTGCAAGACAAAAACGCAGTATGGCAAAGGGGAGCATTCCTTCAGGCTGCTGGCGTTGATAGATCCGGCCAAAGTAACGGATGCGTCGCCTTGGGCCAAACGTTTTGTCGAGGTGATGAAGGCAAAAATGGGGGCTTGAACATGCGCCGCAAAGACAGCGCTTCGACCTGCAACCCGATCTCGATCGCTCGCTGACCGGCGACACCCGTTCCGCGCGAGTCAAACCGCCCGCCGCAACAAGGCGGCCGGAACCGGCGGCGCCAGCGGCGCTGGTCAGGATGACCATCGCGGCGATGGCCGAGAATACCCCCTACGACATCACGCCCGGTTGTTTGCCGAACATCGCGAAAACATGGCCGACCCCGCCGCGCGCGAGGGACGGGTTCCGGCCACCACCGCCCCTATTTCCTGTCGAGCGCCGCCATCGCTTCGACGTGGCTGCGCTTGGGCGCCGTCTTGCGCGCCGCCACGTAGTCGAGCAGGGTGTCGTTCATCGCCTTGCCCGCCTTGCCGAATTTGACCAGGGCGTCGAGCAGTTCGAGCGGCGTTGCCTCGATCTGCGCCGAGTCGTGCAAATGGCCGACGTAGCGCGAACACGCCGACGCAACCGCTATCGGCGTCTCGGCAGTCAGCCGCGCCGCCTTGTCGAGCTGGCTTCGCGCCTGGGCGACGCGCGGGTCGCCGGCCGCGATTTCCTGCTTCGCCGAAGCGGCTGTCATGCGCTCTGCCGCGTCGTCGAGAGAGGTGGCGGCGGTTGCCGAAAACGTGGCACAGGTGAAGCAAAAAAGGGCGGTCAGTCGGTTCATGGTCGGGCAATCCAGGTCGGGAGTGAAGGCCGCATCTTACCGGATGCCGTCGGGCACGACATCGGCGCCGGCAGGCGCCTTCGCGTTTTCGTGAAATATCCGGGCTACCAGTCGGCCCCGTCGAACGGCAACATCGGATGCCCCCGGAGTACCGGCCCGACAAAAATCATGCCGCCGCCGGGTTGCCCGATGCCCGCTTCGCGGAAAACTGCCGAAAAAATTTCGTCGGCGTAGCCGCTTTCCACCAGCAGGATCAGCACGTCCATTTCGTTGAAGAACAGTTGCCCCTTTTTGACGATGGTCTTGCCGGCGCCGCGCGCGTGGTGATGCGAGATCGACAGCACGCCGGGCGCTTCGCCGAACTTCTCCAGCATCGGCTGCCCCTTGCCGGCGGCGACGATGGCGGTGACGACCCGCTTCTCGATGTCCCGCCCGATATGCGCGAGCAGCGTCATTTCCTGGCCTCGACGTGCAGGCCGAAGCGGGCGGCGATTTCGTGCGGCACATAGGTCGCCATCTTGTGCAGCGGCGTCATCCAGAGGATGCCCATGCCCGGCGTATCCATCTTGGCGCAGACGAAAATGCGCTCGAAAATCAGATCGGCCTGGTCGGCGGGGACGACGATGTAGATCACTTCCTTTTCCGCGTTGATCGTCAGGCCGAGAATGCCGAGGCGCTTCTGGCGCACGCCGGTGCCGCGCGCGTGGAAAATCGTCGCGCCTTGCGCGCCGGCTTCCTGCGCGGCTTGAACGACGCGGTCGCCCGCGCCGCGCTGCACGATGGCGGTAATCAGCACCACGTCGGTCAACACGATCATTTCGCTCTGGCTCACCGCTACGCTCCTTTCTTGTTGCGGCGCGCGCGCCAATCGACCCAAAGGCCAAAGGCCAGCACACTGATAATGGGGCAGACCGAACACATGGCCAGAATGCCGAAACCTTCCGCCGCACCAACCGCCTGCGCCAGCCCCACCCCGAGCGCCAGCAGCAGCGGCACGGTGACCGGACCGGTCGTGACGCCGGCGCTATCCCAGGCCAGATTGACCAGCTCTTCGCGCGAGAAATACGTCAGCACCAGCGCCAGAGCGTAGGCACCGACCAGAATGCGGCTGATCGGCAAGTCGAAAAGTATCTTCGTCACGCCGATGACGGCGCCGGTCGCGACGCCAAGGGCTACGGCGTGAACCAAAAAACGTTTTTTGAAGGCGCCGTCCGACAGGTTTTCGACCGTCATCCCCATCGCGTTCAGCGCCGGCTCGGCGACGGTCGCGCCGTAGCCGATGCAGAACGCAAACACCAAAGTCATCACCAGGCCGAGCAAGCGGGGATAGAGCGCCGGCGCGCCCGACTCGCGATGCGGCGCAAAAGCCCAGGGAACGCTATTGCCGGCCTGATTGCCCAGTTCGACCAGACCCTCGGTCAGGCCGAGGTTGAACACCATCATGCCGAGCAGCGCCATGACCATGCCGTAAACGAGCACGCTGGCGTGCTTGACGGGCTGCCGCAACAAAACCCGTTGCACAACAAAGAGCAGCAGGATCAAGGGCAGAATCGCGCGGAAAGCGCCGGCTATTTCGGCAAATGGCGCCCGATCGAACCACTCCTTGACGCCTTGAACCGCTTCCGGCGACGGCAGCGCACCCTGGGAGTCGAGACAGATCGCCACGCCCAGCACACCGATAACGGGAAACAGCGAGGCCAGGGTGACAAGACCAAAGCCCGAAAACTGGTTATCGCCTCGGCCGGACGATGCCGCAACGCCGATGCCCACTGCCAGCACCAGCGGCACCGTTACCGGGCCGGTGGTGATCGCGCCGCAATCCCAGGCCAGGCCGACGACCCGCTCCAGCCCCGGCTGCCCGGACGCATAGAGCGTCAAACCCAGGCAAACCGGCACAACGACCATGACCATCGTCTTGAGCCGCCAGCCGAACATGAAGCGCGACAGACCGAGAACCACGGCAACCCCAACGCTGCCAGCGACGGCAAACACCAGCCAGAGCGCACGAGGCCCGAGCAGCGCATTGAGGAGCGCGACACGCTCGCCGGAAACCGACCCCGCTGCCGCCTGCAGGGCACCAATGGCGGGTTCCGCGAAGGTTGCTGCCGCTCCGAGAAGCCCGCCGAAACCGAGTATCGTCAGCGGCCGGCAACGGTCGGGCATCAGAAAACCGATGTTTTCGGCAAACGGCATCAAGCCGAGCTTGACGCCTTCTATGAAGAACATCAGGCCCAGCACCACGGCGCAGATACCGAACGCGATGGATTGCGCTTCATCGGGTGCCGTTCGCAAGGCCAGGGACTGAAACCCGAGTAGCATCAGCACTAGGGGAATAACGGCCCGCAACTGTTCCGAGAGCCTGACGGAAACATAGGGCGTCAGCAGACGGTGCAGATCCACCGGGCGCAAACGGCCGCGCGTGACCGGCATGCCGCGCTCCATCGCCACCACGTCGTTATAGCTGATCTGCCGCTGGTGGCGCCGGATCGCGCCGAGAAACTGGCCGTAGCGTAGCGATTTATCGGGCATGTAAGAAAAGGGTTGGGTTGGCAGCGCAGGGAAGGGAAGCGAAGCAACAGAATATCAGTTTTGCCCGGCGATGGAGCTGCGCGCCAGGCGGCGCCGGACGAAGGCTTTGCGCGCTTCTTCCAGCAGCCCTATCAGCAGCGCCAACGGAAGGATCGCCAGCCAGACTTCGGCCGCCAGCGGCGCGGTGCCGAACAGGGCGTTGCCCCACGGCGTGTAAACAATCAGCAGAATCAGCCCCAGCTCGAAAAGCAGCGCGCCGAGCAGCAGCGGGTTGCCGAGCAGGCGGAAACGCCACGCCGCCTGTTGTGGGTGGCGGCAGAGAAAGACGTTGACCATCTGCGCGACGACGATAGCGGCGAGACAGGCGCCGGTCGCCGCCAGATAGGCGGGATCGCCCGCCGCCAACAGCTCGCCGTAATGCCAGCCGGCGGTATCGAGCACGAAGAAGAAGATACCCATCGCCATCGCCGCTTCGAGCAGGCCCAACCACAGGTAGGCGCGCGCCACCAGCCCCCGCGAAAGCAGGCGCTCGCTTCTGGCGCGCGGCGGCTGCCGCATGATGCCCGGATGCGGCGCCTCGGCGCCGAGCGCCAGCGCCGGCAGCATGTCGGTGCCCAGATCGACGGCGAGAATCTGGATCACGGTGAGCGGCAGCGGGATGCGGAAAAGCATGAAGGCGAGATAGGGAACCAGTTCGGGAATGTTGGAAGTCAGGATGTAGGTGAGGAACTTGCGCAGATTCTCGAAGACGGCGCGCCCTTCCTCTATGGCGCTGACGATGCTGGCGAAGTTGTCGTCGAGCAGCACGATGTCGGCCGCCTCCTTCGCCACATCGGTGCCGGACAGACCCATGGCGATGCCGATGTCGGCGGTTTTCAACGCCGGCGCGTCGTTCACCCCGTCGCCGGTGACCGCGACGATCTCGCCCTTGCGCTTGAGCGCCTGCACGATCAGCATTTTCTGCTCGGCGGTGACGCGGGCAAAGAGGATCTCTTCGGCGTCGAGCGCGAGTTGCAGTTGGGCGGGCGACATTTTCGGCAGCGTGTCGCCGATCAGCACCGTCGGTTGAGCGCCGCGCACCAGCCCGATTTCGCGCGCGATGGCCAGCGCCGTGTGCGGATGGTCGCCGGTGACCATGATGACCTTGACGCCGGCCGAATGGCAGCGCGCCATCGCGTCGGCGACCCCGGGGCGTGGCGGGTCTTCCAGGCCGACCAGACCGCACAGCGCCAGCGCCGATTCTTCCGGCTCCTCGCCGGCGGCCAGCGGTTTCCAGGCCAGGGCGAGCACGCGCAAGCCCTGCCCCGCCATCTCGTCCTGCGCCCCGAGCAGGGACTGGCGCGCCGCTTCGTCGAGCGGGGCGCTGCGCCCGCCGGCCAGCACCCGCGTACAGAGCGGCAGGACGGTCTCCGGCGCGCCCTTGCAGTAGAGCGCCCGCCCGGCGACCGGATCGGCCCCGACGATCACCGACATGCGCCGGCGCTCGGCGTCGAAGGCTATTTCGCTGGCCCAGGTACGCCGTTGCTCCGCCACCTTGCCGCGCGCCGAGACTTCCCACAGGGCGCTTTCCATCGGATCGCCCAGCGCTTTTCCATCGACGAAGCGCAACGTGTGGCAATGACCGGCCACGCGCAGCAACGCGTCGGGCAAATGCCCCAGAGGATCGCGAAAATCCCCATCGGCGAAGATACGCTTTACGCTCATCCGGTTCTGCGTCAGCGTGCCGGTCTTGTCGGTACAAATAACGGTCGTACTGCCCAGCGTCTCGACTGCCGGCAAATGGCGCACCAGCGCATTGCGCCGCGCCATGCGCTGCGTCGCCATCGCCAGCGATAGGGTGACGGTGGGCAGCAAGCCTTCGGGCACATTGGCGACGATAATGCCGATGGCGAACAGCAGGTTGTTCCAGAACGGCAAACCGATCACCTGCCCGACCAGAAAGAAAACGATGCCCAGCGCGCCGGCGAGCAGCGCAACCAGATGCGAAAGCCGCGCGATCTCGATCTGCAATGGCGAGGTGGCGCTGCCCGCCGTTTGCGTCAGATGCGCGATCTTGCCGAGTTCCGAACGCATGCCGGTGGCGAAAACCACGGCGCGGCACTGCCCGGCGACGATCAGCGTCCCGGCGAGCAGGAGATTTTTCGCGCTCAGGTTGGAAGAGGGCGACGAAGGGCTAGCGTCCGGCGCCGCGTTGCGCCCTTTGGGCAGCGATTCTCCGGTCACGGTCGACAGGTTGACGCGCAGATCGAAGGCTTCGATAACGCGGCAATCGGCCGGCACCTTGTCGCCTTCGCCGAGCGCCAGCACGTCGCCGGGAACCAGAGCTTCGGCGTCCGCCGTTTGCAGCACGCCGCCGCGCAGCACGCCGACCTGCTGCGGCAAAAGCCTGCGCAAGGCCGCCAGCGCCTGCTCGGCGCGATAGGTCTGCCAGAAAGAAAACACGCCGTTGACGAGAATGACGCCGACGATGGCGACGGCAAGCTGGAGCATGCCCTGCCCCGGCTCGCGCGTTTCGGCGAAAAAAGCGAGCCCGGCCGCCACCCACAGGATCAGCGCGAAAAAGTGCGCGAATTCCCGGCCGAAGGTCAGCCAGAGCGGCTCGCGCGCGACGGCCTCGACGCGGTTCGGCCCGAACTCCGCCCGCCGCCGCGCCGCCTCGCCGGCACTCAACCCGCACGCCCCCGACTTCAGGCTGGCGAGTGCGGCATCGACGGAAAGTTGGGCGAGAGTCATTTTCTGGCGCATGCGGTGTTATTGATGTGGCGCACCGCCCATGAATAACGGATGTTACGCGGCGACCACAAAACAAACCCCATCATTCCCGTGAAAATGGGAATTCAGAAGCGCACTACTGGATTGCTGGTCAAGCCCGGAATGACGAATTTCAAGTTCCAAAATAGTTTGTTGAACCCAGATTGCCTATTAGAAGCTGATGGTGTTGTCAATCAATGAGTTGCTCTAAGGGTATCCATTAAGGCCCACAATACGACCACTTTTCGGGCTAATGGGCAATCTGGGTTGAAGACACTTGTTCGGCAACAACCCGATGAAGAGAAAAGAGCGTGGAGCGCAGAAACGGTGGCAGCAGATCGGGACGGAGCCAGCGTTAATGAAAATCGCTTTCACGCTGATGGCGTACCGCCAGCACCGTCACCATGCCGGGACTCTCGATCTCGTAAAACGCGACATACCCGTCCTGTCCGAATTCAATCACCATCTCGCGCAATAAAGGCTGATCGGAAGCAACTTTACGGCAGGCGAAGGGGAAAGTTTGCAGAAACGCCATCGCTTTGCCGATCGCTACGCGCGCACGTTCAGCCGCTGCCAGATCATGTTCGGCCAGAAAATCGAACAAGCGTTTCAAATCGTCTGCCGCGCCGGGCGTCAGGCGGACTTGATAACTCACCGGACGCGGTCTGCCTGACGGGTGCGCGCCCTTGCCAGCGATTCGTCCAGACGCCCGAGCATTTCGTCAGACGAAACATACTGCCCGGATACTTTGGCTTCATCCCGGGCCAGCAAGCCGCGCGCGATGAATTCGCGTTGCGCCTCGCGCCGCTCGATGTTCAGGCGCACCGCTTCCAGCACGAAACCCGACAGGGTTTCGCCTTTCTGCAGCACCGATTTGGCCGCAACGCGCAACGTGCTGTCTACCCGCAACGGCGGTAATGTCGCGTTTTTCATGGCGCTCCTTTGAGCATTACATATGCGATGCAGTATAGTGCGGCCCCGTTCCGCAAGCAAGTCAACCCATTTACTACTCGTCCGGCAACGCCGCCGGCACATAGGGCAAACGGAACTCGACGGTCGTGCCGGCGCCGGGCCGGCTGTCGACGCGGATGTCGCCGCCCATCAGCTCCAGTATCCGCTTGCCGATCGCCAGGCCCAGGCCGGCGCCGCCGAAGCGGCGCGCGGCCGATCCGTCGGCCTGCTGGAACGGGTTGAACAACTGGCCGAGCAGCTCGTCGTCCATGCCGATGCCGGTGTCGCTCACCCGGAACACCAGCTCGTCGCCCCGGCGGAAGGCAGCCAGCGTGATGCTTCCCGCCTCGGTAAACTTGACCGCGTTGGAGAGCACGTTGAGCAGCACCTGGCCGAGGCGCCGGGGATCGCCGATACAGGTTTGCGGGAGATCGGCCGCGATCTCGGCGCGCAGGTCGAGCTGTCGGGCGGCGGCGCGATCCTTGACCAGGGCCAGGGCATGGCCGATCACGTCGGGCAAGACCACCGTCGTTTGCTCGACGCCGAGCTTGCCGGCCTCGATCTTGGAAAAATCGAGAATATCGTTGACGACGGCGAGCAGCCGGTTGCCGGATGTCTTGATCTTGGCGAAGGCATCGCGCGCCTTCTCGCTGTTGTCGCAGTTGCGGTAGCCGATGTCGGCAAAGCCGAGCACGCCGTTGAGCGGGGTGCGGATCTCGTGGCTCATGTTGGCCAGAAACTCGCTACGCACCCGCGCCAGCTTTTCCGCCGCGATCAGCGCCTGCTCGCGCGCCCGCGCCGCCGCGCGCTGCACGCCGACGTCGACGAAACTGGTCACCGCGCCCTTCACTTCGCCGTCATGGATGATGGGGTGCGTGGCGTACATCACCGGGACGGCATGGCCGTCGGCGTGCCAGAACACCTCGTCGTCGACGCGCACGGCCTCGCCGACGCGCAAACCGGTGTGGCTGTGGCATTCCTCGACCGGATACGGCGTGCCGTCCGGCCGGCTGTGGTGGAAAAGCGCGTGCGCGGCGCGTCCGACGACGGCTTCGGCGCGGTAGCCGAGCAGCGCGCAGGCGGCGGGGTTGATAAAGGTGACGATGCCGTCGCGGTCGACACCGTACAGGCCGTCGGCGCTGGAATTGAGGATGTGGGTAGCTCTCGCTTCGGTTTCCAGCAAGGCCGCCGTGCGCTGCTGCACAAGTTGTTCCAGATCGTGCCGGTGGCGCTCCAGCTCGGCCTCGCCCAGCTTTTGCGCGGTCACGTCGCGCCCGACGACGACCAGCGCCCGCCGCCGATCCCGTTCGTCGAACAGCGGCACCCTGATGACATCGAAGTGGCGGACCTCGCCCTCGCCGCAGGTCGCCCGCTCCTCGCTGCGGCAGATCGCACGCGCTTGCCAGACGGCGTCGTCGCCCGTCCAGCAAACGGCCGCGCCCGCCGCCGGCGGGCGGGCGGCGCCGATCTCGGCGTCGGTCAGCCCCCGCCACGGCTTCCCTTCCAGGCCGAAAAGCCGCAGGCAGACGCTGTTGGCGATCAGCCAGCGCCCCTCGCCATCCTTGAACTGGATCGAGTCGGGAACAGCTTCGACCAGCGTCCGCAACTGGCCTTCGCTCGCGGCCAGCGCCCGCTCGCGCCGCTCGCCGTGGACGAACAGGCGCAGCAGCATGCCCCCGAGCAGCAGCGACAGCAGCAGGAACCCCGACGCCACCGCGACGGTCTTGACCCGCTCGTCGCGCCAGGCGGCCAGATAGTCCACGCTCGCCGCCCCGACGAGGACATACATCTGCGCTTTGCCCAAGCGGCGGAAGGTCAGCGTGCGCGTTATGCCGTCGGGCGTCGCCGACACGCGAAAAGTGGACGAGGAAACCCCGGACGCGGCCAGCCTGCGAAATTCGTCGGAGACAATACTGTTTCCCACCGGCTCCGCCTCGGGAACCCGGAAGGGCGGAATGCGGGCGATCAGGCCGAGGTCGATATCGCGCAGCGCGACGGCACCGTTCGGGCCAACGTCGAAGTTCGACAGTAGCCGGCTGAAATGTTCGAGCGCGATCGGCGCCGAAATTACCCCGGCGAAACGGCCGTCGGGAAAATTGTAGCGTTGCGAGAAACCGACGATGTACCGCTTGGCGACGCGCCCGATGCGCGGTTTCGAGATTTGCAGCGTGCGGTCGGCGTGGTCGCGGTGGTAGAGGTAATACTCGCGGTCGGCCCAGCTGGCGCGCGCTTTCTTGTCCAGCCCTTTGCCGAGGATGACCAGCCCGCCGGCATCGGCGACCCGGAAGGCCTCGACTTCCGGCAAGCGCCGCTCGTGCCGGGCGAGGAAAGCGTTCGTCGCCGCCTCGTCGATGCCTTTGCCGGCAAGCTGGCGCTCCAGTTCGTCGGCCACCGCAAGCAGGGCCAGATCGATTTTTTCGATGCTGTTGGAGAGATTTTCTTCCACCGCCAGCGCGATATTCTGCGTCTGCGTCTGCGCGCGCAGCTCGTATTGCTGCCGGCTTTCAAGCAGCGAATACGCGGAAAACGCAAAGACCAGCAGATTGCTGCAGACCAGCCCGAGGATGAGCAAGCGGCGAGGATGCCGGGACGGGGTTTCGGCAATAAAGCGCATGTCGTGTTCCCGGTTCTCGTCGGCGTAACGTTCGTGGGCGATGAACGGATAGTACCATTTCGGGGAAGGGGCAAAATGCCCGCAAAGCGGCCGCCAACACCCGCGCGGGGTCGACGAGCAGCCCAATGGATTAGCGGGGTATCCGGATGAGTGCGGCGATGCTAGTGCTTAGTTGCAATATAAAGAGTTATTAAGTACTCTTGGTGGCATGTCAAGAGTAGCCCCGAAGATCATGTGCTCGGCGGAAGTTCGAGCAGAAATGGAGCGACGCGCCGCCAGTCGAACGG
>JACQYA010000006.1 GCA_016208425.1 Betaproteobacteria bacterium | reverse complement strand
TTCGAGCATCTGCGCGCCTTGATTCAGTACCTGCCTTTCGATGACCGGGATCACCTGATGCGCTTCATGCTCAAGCGCCTCAATCACGATCCGCCTGGCTCCGGCTAACCTATCTTCCCTATCACCCCTCACATCTCTCCCCGATCCAACCACAACTTAAAATGAGAACTGCTGAGGATATGGGGAACCGCCGACACTACATCGATCCCGGAGATCGATAATAAACACGTTATTCTTTCTGCGGTTGTTTCGATGGCGCGGTTCGATGAATAAGGCATTTACCCGAGAAAACGACGGCGACGGCGAAGACGATCCCGAAGATGCGCCCTCGCCACCTCTGCCGCAAGGCACGCACAACTACATCACGCCGGGCGGGCATGCGCGCCTTAAAGCGGAGCTCGATCACCTGTTGCGCAGCGAGCGGCCGAGCGTTGTCGAGGTCGTTCACTGGGCGGCGTCGAACGGGGATCGTTCGGAAAACGGCGACTACATCTACGGCAAGAAGCGCCTGCGGGAAATCGACCGGCGCATCCGCTTTCTGATGCGGCGGCTCGATATTGCGCAGGTCGTCGATCCGGCGCGGCAGGATGCCGGCGACCAGGTGTTTTTCGGGGCGACGGTGACAATTGCCGACGAGGAAGGGGGCGAGCAGACTTACCGGATCGTCGGCGTCGATGAAACCGATTTGGCGCGTGGCCGGATCAGCTGGGTTTCGCCGCTGGCGCGCGCGCTCATCAAATCGCGCGAGGGCGACACGGTGCGTTTCCAGAGTCCGCTGGGCTGGCGCGAGGTCGAGGTGGTGACGGTCGAATATTGCGCCATCGAGCCGTGACTGTCGTTCGTTTCCGTGACGGGTGTGACGGGCGCAACACACTCCCGTCCGACAAAACCCGCCGTCGGGCGGGTCGAAATCGAACGTGGAACCGGGGTGCACCGGAGAGGGGGCGCCGGCGCGCGCTCAGAACTTGACGTTCAGGCCGGCATAGATCGAGCGCCCCATGCCGGGAACGGCGGTGCCGTAGGGTGCGCCTCCGGTTGGCGGCATGGTCGTCCCTTGCCCCACATAGGCGCCGCCCAGCGGCGTGTAGTAGAGTTTGTTGAACACGTTCTCGATGCCCAGATCGATCCGAGCCTGTTTCCAGGCGTAGCTGCTGCGCAGGTTCAGCAAGCCGTAACCGGGGGTTTTGAGCTCGTTGCGGACTGCCGAGATCTCGGTCTTGGCATCGACAAACTGCCCCTCGACGGTGTTGGTCCAGTTGCCCATGCGGTGCACGATGGCCAGTTTCGCGTTCGGCGGCATGATGTTGTAGAGATCGTCGCCGGTGCCGCCGGCGGTTTTTCCCCGCACAACGTTCAACAGGCCGGTCGCGCTAAAGCTGCCCAGCCCGGTGTTCCCGGCCAGCGGCAGAGTGCCGGAAATATCGATGCCATAAAGGCGGGCGTCCTGGTTGGCGAATTTCAGGAACACAAACTTATTGGCTCCCGCAAGATTGGCCGTCGCGCAGGGGCTGCCGGTCATCAGGCTGTCGCCGGTGCCGCAGCGCCGCGCATTGATGTAATCCTTGACATAGGTGAGGTAGGGCGTGACCTTCAGCCCCCAGTCTTGCTGCCCAGCGTCGTGCCAGTCGGCGGTGGCGCTCAACGTGTGGGCGATTTCCGGCTTCAGATCCAGGTTGCCGACATAGCCGTTGCCATCCCCGGCCATGTTAATCATGTTCATCGCCATGCCACCGGTCGACCAAGCATAGCGCTCGTACAGGTTGGGCGAGCGGGTCTTCTGCGCGTAGCCGAACTCGAAGGTTTGCGTGCTTGCCGGCGTGTAGCGGGCCAGCGCGGTCAGATCCCAATTGTTGTCGGTGCGGCTGCGGTTTTTGGCGTTGAAGGCGTTGGTGTCGCCGTTATAGTTGGCGTTGTAGCCTTGCACCGGCCCCGTATCCATCTTCACCGTTTCGTTGCGCGCGCCGAACTGACTGAGCCATTGCGGATTCCATTGCGCCTCCCATTCGGCAAAGGCTGCGTAACGGTCGCGTTGTCCGCCGTTGATGTCCCAGAAGCGGTTCGGCGACATGCCGCCGGTGCCGGACGCATCCCACCAGTCGCTGAAACGATATCGCTGATATTCGCCACCGACCTTGAGCAGGTCGCGCGCGGAAAGCACGATGTCGGCCTTGACTACGGCGCCGGTGTTTTTCCCTTCCGTATCCATCGGCATGCCTGGCGCGTTGCCACGGTACCAGAACGCCTTGTCTTCGAGGAAGTTCATCTTGTGCCGGGTGTGCTCGTGGTAGGCGCGCGTGTGCAACGTGCCCCAAGCGTATTGGCCGGTGTAGCGCAGATTGGTCTGTTCGCTCTTGTTGCCGGTCATGTCCATGCGCTGGTTCGGGTAGCCTTGATAGGGAATGTCCTGGATCCCGACCTTCAGTTCCGCCAGATGGTTTTCATGGCGCAGAGCCAGGCCGAGCGACTGGTTCGTCGATTTGAACATTGACGAACCCACCTCGTCGCCGCCCAGCCACTTGGTCGAGGTGTACATCGAGGGGCCGCCGGGAGCGCTGGCGACATAGGCCGGCCCGGCCGGCTTGAAGTTGCCGCCGGCCTTGTAGTTGTCGGATTTCACGGTGGAACCGCTATAGGTCATGCTCAACGTCTCGTTGGCGACCGTTGCCGACACGTTGCCGCCTTGCGCATTGCCGTTGCTGCGATAAAGCGCGCCGACTTCGCCCTTGAGCAAGACGCCTTGTCCGGCCTTGGCGAACACGGGCGCCGGCGAATCGACCAGTATCGTTCCGGCAATACTGTCGCCACCCGCGCTGACCGGCGCGATGCCGGCGAACACCTTGACGCTGCCGACGTGGCTGGGGTCGATGTAGGAAAGCGGCGGGTTCATGTGGTTGCCGCAAGCGGAAATCAGATCCATGCCGTCGACCTTGATGCGGATGCGGTCGTCGCCCAGGCCGTGGATGGCGGGCAGACTCGATACGCCGCCGGCACCGTAGAAACTGACGCCGGGAATGTCGCGCAGCAGCGTCGCCGTATCGCTGCTCGATGCGCGCATGGGCGCCAGTCTGGCTGCGTCGAGTTGGCTGCTATCCGGCTCGGCGGCCTGGATTCTCGACGACTGGATGACGACTTCGGTCATCGTCGGCGTCGGCGATTTTTCCGTGGTCGAAATGCTCTGCGCGTGGGCAGTTTGCCACAGACCCGGCAGGGCAAGGGCGACCGCGAGTGCGATCGGTTTTTTGGCGAACTTCATGGGTGGCTCCCTGAACGATAATTTTTGGTGCAGGGGATCTTAGGGAGCGCGGATGCTTTGAGGAATGTGGCATATTGCCGCACCAAAGGGATTTTCGGGCGCGGCGAGGAATAAACGGCTGCGACAGTTTGTCGCGCGACAATTCGCCCTATCGGAAAAGCCGGCTGCCAGCGGTAGACTGGCGCCGCCACGGACGTGTCGATACCGGCGCCCACCTTGGTCGGCGACCTGGCTCTCCGAGCCAGTGCCCGTGGCTCGTTTTTGCCCGGCAAGGCAGGGCAAAAAAAGCCGCCCGCAGCGGTGCGGGCGGCTCGTGAGGTGCTTCCCCGGCTTACTTGAATTGCAGCATCAACGGTTCTTGCGTGTAGGCGTGGCGAACCTGGGCGTTATCGAAGAGGCCGATGCCGAAGCCGTAGGTCTTCTTCAGGTCGTCGAAATTGACGTCGGTCTTCGATCCGGTGACCAGTTTGCGCGAGAGTTCCATGATCCACTTGCCCTTGGCCCACTTGCCGCCGAACTTCACGTCGCCACGGTCGCCCGTGAACGGAGCGACGACGATGGAAGCGATCTCGTCGCCAGCCTTGAACTTTGCGTCGTCGAACGGAACCTTGTCTTCGGCCTTGAGCCAGTAGGTGCCCCCCTTGTTGGCCGGCTTGCCGTCCTTGTTCATGAACTCCGGCTTGCCGTTGACGAGTTTGATGTCTTCATAGCCGCCGCCGGTCTTGGCGTCGTGCTTGCGCCCGGCCTCCTTGGCCTTCTCCGGGTCGAAACGGGTGTGGTCGAGGTAGCCGTCGTCCGCCTGCCCGAGCGAGCCGGTGCGGACATACTTCATGTGCCACATGTCGCCCATTTCACCGGCTTCCTCCACGTACTTGTTACCGTAGGGCTTGCCCGGCTCGCCGCCGTGGCAGGCGATCTGGCAGCCAAAGCGGTCGAAGCCGACGATGCTGTTGTCCATGTTCCAGAGGACGGCGATCTTGTCCTCGTAGTAGACGATGTTGTCGCCGCCCTTGTCGTCCGGATCTTTCAGTTTCTCCCAGGTGCCGTCCTTCTGCTTCCGGTAGGGGCTGCGTTGCACGGAATAGGTCGGATCATCGTAGGTGATGAGCATGTAGAGGTTTTCCTTGTCGTAGGCGACCTGAAGGGTGCCGCTGGTCTTGCCCAGGCCGCCCTTGAAATTGCTGCCTTTGACGGCCTCAAACTTGGTGACCGGCACCGATTTCCATACCGCGTCGCTGGCGTCGCCGTCGACGGCCGGTGCGGCCGAGGCCATCACGGCGGTCACGACAATCGGCTTGAACTCCTTCGGCTTGTCCTTGGGGGCCGGTTCGCGTCCGGCGCCGAAGGCCAGGCTGGCCGCGAGGGTGAGCGGCGCAATGACCGCGAATGTGGCTAGGGTGCGTTTCATGGTGTTACCTCCTCTATGGGACTGCAATCGGGAAGACCTTTAATCTTCATGCCATCCGGTAATCATCGTCTTGAACATGCTGGTGGCGGTGTGGCCGGTCGTGCCGAGATAGATGTGCGCGATCATGAACATCATGATCGCGGCGCCCGTCAGGTAGTGCAGCACCGCCACGGGCAGCAGCCCGTCGAAGCCGAAAAAGCGGTCGGGCGCAAACTGCGGGAAGAGAAACAGCAAGCCGGTCGCCAGCATCACGGGCATCACCACGTACATGATCCCCCAGTAACTCAGCGCCTGTAGCGCGTTGAAGTTCGCTTCTTCGGTCACCCGGTAGGGGTGCGGCTCGCCTTTGAAGATCCCCAGGCAGTACCACTTCGTCTGGCGCCAGCAGCGTTCGAGGATGCCGGGCGGTTTGGGCACGTACTGCCACCAGTTGCCGCTGACGATGTTGGCGATGGTAAATAAGGCATAGGCCACCACCAGCGAAACGCCGGCGATGTCGTGGATGCGCGCCGCCAGCGAGAACTCGACGAGCGGCAGCCCGGGGTCGGCAAAGTGCAGGCTGACGCCGGTAACGGCGAGCGTGACGATCAGCAGCGCGTTAGTCCAGTGCCAGATGCGAATCCACAGCGGCAGCAGGTAGATGCGTGTGCTCATTGCGAATTCTCCTTGCGACGGATCGCACAGATAATGCGGATGGCGCCGTGCGCGAGCACGCCGAGCAGCGTCAGGATCACCAGCCCGATAACGGTGCTGTCGAGCAGTGGATGACGGGTGGCGCCGATGACATAGGAGTTAGACAGGATGACGCTGTTGGTGAAGCCGTATTTCTGCTGCTCGTCCTTGACCATGTGGCGGTAGAGCCGCGTCTTGAGGGAGCTGTTGGCCGAATGACAGGTCACGCATTTCTTCTCGGCCTTCTCCTTGTTGAGGATTTCATGCGACAGCATCTTGCCGGCCGCCACCTCTGGCGTATGGCATTCGACGCAACGCACGGCTTGCCAGTGCAACCGGGTGTTCGGCAACCACTCGTGAATGGTGTCGATGTCCGGGCGCTTCTTCTTGACGCCGGGGGTCTTTTCGCCATCGGGAGAGAACTTGGCGAAGGTCTCATCGGAGTTGTGGCACTCCAGGCAACCGTGATTGTCCTGCGCCACAATCTTGTGCGGCTCCTTGAGCTTGAGCGCCACGATGTTGATGTGCGCGTTATGGCAGGTGCTGCATGTGAACTTTTCCTTTAACCCCTTGGCCTTGGCGTGAACCGAGCCGTTGAATTGCGGTTCGAGGCGCAACACCTTGGCGGCATGGCATTCGGTGCACGGGCTGGTTTCGTCTTTTCCTGTCACCGAGTGCGGAAAATCGTCGTACCCCCGGCCGTGGCACTGGCGACAATCCATGACACCGTGGTCAGACGGGGTAAAATCCTCGGGCTGGAGACGGGATTCCTTGAGTTTGCCCAGATCGAGATCGGCGCGGGGAGGCTTGTTGATCGCCGCCGCGCTGTGGCAGGCAAAGCACGCCTCGTTGGCCTTGCGGTTTTTTTCGATGGTGGCGGTATCGATCGAGGCGGCCTCTGCGGCGAGCACCGAGAACGCCCAGACAGAACCGGTCAACACGAGAATCGGGACGGCGGCGCTCTTGCACCAGGATATGAACACGTTAACCCCCTCGGGAAAGCATTGCTTGCCGCAAAGTGCAGCAATACCTGTGCCAGTGCAGCGGGGCGAGGAATCGTCAGGGATCTTGTTGCTTTTGCCGAGCAAGTGGTGCTGCGGCCTGTCACTACCTGGCGACAGGTGTCGCTATTCGGTGACAACGCCCCAGCGCTTCATGCGCACATAGAGATTCTGGCGCGGAATGCCGGAGAGGCGCGCGGCTTCCGAAACATTGCCGGCGGCGGCTGCGAGGATGCTTTGCAGGTATTCGCGCTCGAACCGGGAACGGGCTTTGCCGTAGGCAATGGCGGCGGTTGCCTGCGGAGCTTGGGAGGCCGTGCTTTCTTCGGGGCGGCAATCCGTTCGCGAAGCGCAGGACGAACACAGATGGACTATGTCAAGAGCGCCGTCGGGGTGCAAGGCCACGGCCCGCTCGATACAATGCTGGAGCTGGCGCACGTTGCCCGGCCACGGACAGCTTTCGAGCGTATGAACCGCCGCCGGCGTCAGTGGCCCGCACGCCTTGCCGAACTTGGCGTTGAAGTGTTCGAGAAAATGGGCGACCAGGCGGATGACATCGCCCTCGCGCTCGCGTAGCGGCGGCAGCCGCACCATCACCACGTTGATGCGGTAATACAGGTCTTCCCTGAAGCGGCCGGCCTTGACCTCGCCGGCGAGGGATCGGTTGGTGGCGCAGATCAGGCGGAAGTCAGTGTGACGCGGCTGCGTGCTGCCGATGCGTGTGCACTGATGGTCTTGCAGCACGCGCAACAGGCTGCTTTGCAGCTTGGGGCTCATGTCGGCGATTTCGTCGAGGAACAGGTTGCCGCCATGGGCCTTTTCAAAGTAGCCGGGGCTGGCGGCGGTGGCGCCGGTGAAGGCGCCCTTGTCGTAGCCGAACAGCAGGCTTTCCAGCAAAGTCTCCGGCAGGCCGCCGCAGTTGACTTCCAGGAAGGGTTTTTCGGACCGCGAACTCCAGGCGTGGATACGCTTGGCGACCAGATCCTTGCCGGTGCCGCTTTCGCCCTCCAGCAGCACGGTCGTGTCTAGCCCGGCCACCTGGCGCACCTGTCCGATCATGTGTTCCATGGCAGCGCTCTGGCCGATCACCGCCGGCCCCCGCTCCCCGGCGCCGAGACGCGCGCGCAGGCCGTCGATCTCGCGATAGGCGCGATCCAGTTCGAGCGCCTTGCCGATCGCCGCCTCGAGCGATTCAAGATCCTCGAAGGGCTTGGTCAGATAGTCGAACACGCCTTCGCGCACCGCGGCCACCGCATCGCGGACATCGGCGAAGCCGGTCATCAGGATCGACACCAGCTTCGGGCGCCGCGCGCGAAATTCGCGCAGCAGCTCGATGCCGTTGTCCGCCGGCAACCGCTGATCCATCAGCACGAGGTTGAAGTCATCCTCGGCAAACAGCTGCCGCGCCTCGGCACCATCGGCGGCCAAACGGACGTCGGCCGTCTTCTGGATCAGGCGGTTGATGAGCGTGCGCGTGTAATGGTCGTCGTCGACCACCAGGACTCTGGGAAGCATCGGGGCGGATGGCGGATTATTTGCGGTGGCAGTCATCGGGGTAACCAGAATGCAAATTGCGTGCCACCCTCTGGCCGATTGGTGGCCGTCACGTGGCCGTCGTGCAGCAGCGCGACATGCAGCACAACCGGCAGGCCGAGTCCGGTGCCGTCGCTGCGCGTGGTGAAAAAGGGCACGAAGATTTTGTCCATCACTTCGGGCGCGATGCCTTTGCCGTGATCCGTCACCGACAAAGACCAACCCGGCGCGCCGCTGCCGGGATCGGTCAGCGGCTCCAGGCGGATCGCGATGCCGGCATTGCCCTCGGTGGCCTGGGCGGCATTGGCGAGCAGGTTGAACAGGGCGTGGCGGATCAGGATGGGGTCGACGTTCAGTACCGGCGGCTCGTCGGGCAACTGGATGTCCACCGGCAAGTGCCGTTCTTCCGTCTGGCGAAACATGAGCACCGTGTCTTCGATCAGCGCCGCCATGTCGGTGGGTTTGCGCTCAAAACAGGACACCTTGGTGAAATCGAGCATGCGGCGCATGAAGCCGCGACAGTCTTCGCCGGCGCGGCGGATCTCCGCCAGCAGCTCGCGGGTACGCGCCGGATCTTCGGCCTCGCGCTCGGCCAGTTGGGCCATGTTGACCACGCCGACCAGCGGGTTGTTGAGCTGGTGGGCGATGTTGCCGACCATCGTGCCCAGAGCCGAGAGCTTCTCGAGCTGGAGGATGCGTTGGTGTTCGGTGTTCAGGCGCAGCAACTGGTGTTCGAGGTCGTGCTGGCGCCGGTAGTCGCGCTCCACCCGTTCGAGCGCGACGCGGAAGACGCCCAGCACGCCGCCGGCCACCGCCAGGCTGAGCAGAATGACGGCGGCCATGGTGCCGTTGAAGGTCGATTCGAGCGCCGTGATGTCGCGCATGATCGCCAGCTCGCCGATGTGGTGCCCGCCGGCATCGGCCAGCGGCACGACGGCCATGTGCAGCGATCGCCCGCGGTCATCGATCTCCACGGCTTTTCCGGCCAGCAGGCGCGCGAGCACGCGGTCGTCGAGGGCGGCCGGCAACTGCGCGGCCGTTTGCGCCAGAGCCACGTGGCTGGAAAAGCGCAGCCAGTCGCCCTGCCGGTTCATCAGGGTTTGGCCGCGCTGCCACTGCTGCGGCTCCAGGTAGCGCTTGTTCACTAGAACCAGCAGATCGACCGCCAGGCTATCGCTCACCTCGTTGATCAGATGCCTGATTTCTTCGCCGATTTCGATAGAGCCGAGGTTTTGTTCCCGGTGTCGCCAAGGCATGACGAGCCGCAAGGTCAGCGTTCCCAGCGGCCCCAGCTCGAGGCCGTGCACCGCCTGCTTCCGGCTGTGGGCCTGAAGCATCGTGGCCCGGTCGATCTTGTCGCCGTGTTCGGACGGGCTGTGGAAACGATACAGGTTGACGCGATCGGGCCCGGTGAAATACAGATGCGTGATGCGATGGTCGGCGCGCAGCGTCTCGAACAGGGCGCGGCCATGCCGTTCCAGCTCGCCGCGCTCGCGCTTGCGGAAAGCTTCCCCGATGGCCGCATTGCCCATCATGGCGTGCCCGACGGCGCGCATCAGGTTGCCGTCCTTGTCCAGCTTGAGCGCGAAAAGCTTGGCCGCAGCGGCCGACCGCTCGGCCAGATCGCGGTCGCGCACGCTGGCCTCGACCAAGTAGATGGCCGTCGCGAATACGCCCATGATGACGGTGACCGCGACCGCAAAGAAGCCCATGAAGGCGGCTTTGACGCGCCTGGGCTGTCGGGCGGGGGAGATGGGATTCATCGGGCCGGAGTGTGCGCCGGCCGTTACCGGGGGCAACGGCTTTGTATCAGAGCAGGCCGGAGGCAAGCCCGCCGCCGATCAGCACCATCATCGCCGCCACCGTCAGCTCGACGAAGCGCAGCGTCATTTTCTTGAGCAGCCGCTTGCCGAGCCAGGCGCCGGCAAACGCGGAAAGCGTGGCGGCGAGCACCAGGCCGCCGCTGTCGCCTTGCAGCACGGCCTGGCCACCGCTCTGGAAGGCGAAGCCATAGACCGCGAGCCGCACCGTGTCCACCAGCACCGTGCAGGCGGCGCCGGTGCCGACGAACGCTTCCTTGGACAGACCGGCCCTGATGAGGAAAGCGGCGCGTAGCGCGCCCTGGTTGCCCGACAGGCCGCCGAAGAAGCCCGACAGCAGCCCGCCCAGAGGCTGCCAGCGCGGCGGGAAGGCGAGCCGGGCGAAGCGGGGCGAGAGTTCGAGCAGGGCGAAGGCGACGATCAGCAGGCCGATGGTCGCCTTGACCGGCGTGATCTCGTGCAGGCGTCCGCCGAGGCTGTAGCTCGCCAGGGCCGGCAGATGGGCGAAGAGGGCGAGCAGGCTGGCTCCGGCGAAGGCGGCCACGGCTGCGGGCAGGCCGAAGCGCGCCACCGTGCGCCAGTCGGCGTCGCGCCCGACAAGGCCGATCTTGAACAGGTTGTTGGACAGGTGCACGACGGCTGTCATGGCAATCGCAGCCGGAACCGGAAAGAACAGCGCGAAAACGGGGGTGAGCACCGTGCCCAGGCCAAAGCCCGAAAACAGGCTCAGGCCGGAGGCGAAGAGGGCGGTGACGCAGATCAGCAGGTAGTCCATCGGATGGCTTTCGTTCGATCAGGAAACAATGGGGAATGAGCCGCAATTATGATCGTGGCCCGACATTTACGCACTTTCCCAACCCACGGTCACGCAGGTGCCGCCCTGTGGCATGTCCCGTACCGACAAGCTCCAACCCAGCCGCTCGGCGATCAGCGTCACCAGATAGAGTCCGAGGGCGCCGCCCGGCGGCGCCTCCGCGTGCTCGGGTTTGCCGTCCAGGCGCATCCTGTCGGCTGTCGGCAGACCCGGCCCGCTGTCGCTTACCGACAGGCTGTCGGCCTGGAGTTCGACGCCGACGGTGCCGACCGTAGTGTGCTGCAAAGCGTTCTGAATCAGGTTGCGGACCAGCATCTTTGCCAGCACCGGATCGGCGTTGGCCGTGACCGGCATGGGGGGGTGTGCCCATGCTATCCGCTCCACGGCCAGACCGGCCGCAGCCAGATCGTCGAGCACAGCTGCGGCGACGGCGCCCATGTCCGCCTGCCCGACAGAGGTGAAAGCTGGCGTTCGCGACAGCGCCAGTATGGCGGCCAGTTGCTCGCGCATCTCGTCGGTGGCGACGCGGATGCGGCGCCAGGCCTTGCCGGCGGCGGGTGCGCCGGCGCCACCCTGTTTCTCGATCACCTCAAGCGCCCCGGCAATGACGGCCACCGGCGTGCGCAATTCGTGGCTGGCCATGGCCAGCAACCGCCGTTCCCGCCGCATCAGTTCGTCCACCGCAGCCAGGTAGCGCGCCAAAGTGCCGGCAATCTCGCGCAGTTCCTTCTCGTGGAAATCGGTCGGAAAAGCGGAGGATGCCTCCCGGCCCCCGCCCGGCGTCAGCCGCCCCACCGCAGCCGCCAGCCGCGCCATCGGGCGGGCGATGCGCGTGGAAGTCACCTGCGCCAGCAGCAGGCCGATACCCAGCGCGGCCAGCACGATCGCCGCCAGCACGCCCCGGAACAGCCATTCGCGCCGCTCGAACAGCGAAATGTCCTTGGCGAGGTACAGCGTGCCGTCCGCGCTCCGGTCGATGCGGATGAGATAAGTCTTGCCATTGCGCCGCAACTCGCCGCGATGCGGGACGGACAGGCCGGAAAACAGGTCGGGCGGCGCGATTGCCGAACCATCGGGCACGAAGACGGCGCTCAGCTTGTCCGTCTCGATCGCGCTACCCTGCTTGCGGTTGAGGTGGGCGAGGAAGAAGGATTTCTCCTCGGCAAAGACCAGATGCCGCATCGTGCGCTCCAGATCCTGATAGGCGACGAACACGGCGATGAACATGAGCACCGTGGTGGCGACGCTCACCGCCGCCACGCCGCGAAAAATCCTCGCGCGGATCGAATCCGCCGCCACGACTCAGGTTTCTCCCGGAGTCGCGAGCCGGTATCCGCGCCCATGGCTGGTGCGGATCAGGTCATCCGGCCGATGTTGCTGGATGGCCTTGCGCAACGCGTATACATGGGTACGCAGCGCGTTCATGTCGGCGCCGTCGTCCCCCCACAGAGCCTGGGCCAGTGCTTCGTGGGTCACCAAACGGGGATAGGCCCGCATCAGCGTTTCCAGGATGCGGTTGGTCGCGGGCGGCAGATCGAGCGGCATGGCATCGACCCAGGCGCGTTGTTGCCCGATGTCGAAGCGGAGCGGACCGACCGCCAGCACCTCCTGCCGGAACTGGCTGCGCCGATGGAGCGCCTGGATACGCAGTTCCAGTTCCTTCATGGCGAAAGGCTTGACCAGGTAATCGTCGGCGCCGGCCTCGAAACCCCGCATCTTGTCTTCCAGGCTGTCGAGCGCGGTGAGCAGCAGCACCGGCGTCGGAGAACGAAGATCCTCGCGAATGCGCCGGCAAATGCTGAAGCCGTCCACGCCGGGAAGCATGACGTCCAGCACGATCACGTCGTAAGCCTGTGTCGCCAGCAGGTGCAGGGCGGTGAGTCCGTCCGCCGCGTGATCGAGCTCGTAGCGCTCGTCGCCGAGATAGTCGAAAACGTTCGCCGCCAGCGCCACATGGTCTTCCACGACGAGGACGCGCAGCCGGGTTGCGGTGTTCATGCTTGATCGGCCAAAATCGGAAACATGACGAAGCGCCGATTCTCGCCGATTGTTCGCGGTTCTGGAACGAGCACCGGAAAACACGGTCCGCCCATCACGACTTGAGTATCCAGTCGATAACCGAATCCAGATCGGCCTTGCTGATCTTGCTCTCGTCGAACGGCGGCATGGGCACGGGCTTGTTGTTGCCCGTGCCGTTGCGCACCTTGTAGCGGATGATGGTGGCGGCAAACGGGTTGCCCCGATACTTCGCGGCCACGTCGCGATAGGCCTTGCCGACCACTCTCTTGTCAACGGCATGGCAAGCCAGACAGCCGGTTTCCCGGGCAATTGTTTCGTTGGCATTCACAGGCACGGTAATCATCGGACAGCTTGCCGCCAGCTGGTAAACCCAGCTTGAACTTTTCATTTCATTGACTCCTTAGATTTTGCATTGCCTTACCTTTGCAGACTCAGCTTGGCGGTCTTCAAAAAAATCGGATGGTCGTTGATGAAGGCCACCTTCTCGGCAATATGGCAGGCCATGCAGGTCTGGCGGGCGGTCTCGAACATGGCATCGATCTTCTTCTTGTCGCCGCTTGCCAGCGCCGCCTTGAATTCTGGAAATGCCCCCGTCATAAACATGCCTTCAGCATTGGCCTGAAACTGGGGGCGAGTCAGGTAACCGCTGACCATGGCCGTGCCGATTTCCTTCCACTCAAAAGCGGCGAGCTCGTATTTCTTCCGCGAGACCGCGTCATGGAGCACTTCGAAGCGGTCGCCGATTTCCCGCATGCGCTGGCCGAAGCCCCCCAGGTAGCGCTCAAGCCGCTGAAAGCTGTCTTGCGCGGTGGGCGCATCGCTGAGCCAGTTCCTGGATGGCTCCCATGTCAATTTTTGCCGCTCCGGTTCGGCGGCGGAAACAATCGCGCTTGCCGCAAGCAGTCCGAGCATGACGACCAGACGATGGTTACAACGACACGTTTTCATGGTCTTTTCTTCAAGTTTCATGATGTTCTCCTGTATTCGGAGCCTTCATGCTAGCCGGCCGCCCATCAGCGGCGGATCAGGAAAGCATCAACGAAACGTCAAGGCCGGAGCCAGGGCGGCGCCGGTACTTGCTTCCTCGGCCAGCCGATTTGGCTGGCTTTGAATTACCAATAAAAGACGGCGCCGAACGCGAGTTGCGCGCGGCGCCGGTAGTTGGCCAGAGGAGGTATTACTGCGAACCCGCCACCGCCTTGATCGCTTCGGAGAAACCCGGCGTCAGCGGCGCTTCCTTGTGCACCAGGTTGTAGTGGCAGGCGATGCAGTTGGTCTTGCCCTTCTGCTTGGCATCCTCGTGCGCCCTTTCGCCGCGCTTGCGCGTCGGCACGATGGCTTCCATCTTGTGGCACTCGCGGCAGGTGTGGCTGTCCTCGTCGAGCATTTTCAGCCGCGCTTTTTCCGCCATCTTCGTGCGCCGCGCCTCGAACACCTCGGGCCGGGTCCAGTCGTGGCTGTACTCGGCGACAAGGTCGTGGGTGCCTCTCATGTGATCCCACACCGCCGGCCAGAAACGCTTGGAGACGTGGCACTGCCCGCATTCCGGCCGCACGCCGGAGGCGTTGGTGTAGTGTTTCGAGGTTTTGAACTCCTCGTACACGTAGGCGCCCATGGAGTGGCAGGAAATGCAGAACCTTGTCGAGTTTCCCCGGATGTTGAGTTCCTCGGCGGCGATGAAGGAAACGCCCAGCACCACCGCTACGCCGACGATCGCCAGCGCTCCGTTCCGGGGACTCTTGAAGAAGTCGTGCAGCGCGCTCCACAGGCGGCGCGTCCGGGCGAAACGCACCTCGCCGCTACTTGAGTTCGACGGCATTGATGTGCCCCTCCTTCTTGCCCAGAGAGAGCTTCAGCGGCAGGCTGACGTAGTGGAAGCGCGTGGTGCTGGCGTCGTCATGCACAGCTATGCCGACCGGGTATGTCTGGCCGGGGACGAGCGCGACATCGTCTTTCTGTTTCGTGTCGAGCTTGCGCCAGATGGTCATGGTCCACGCCCCGTTGGCCCAGGTGCCGCTGGCATTGAGGTCGGCGGCCGAGCCGTCCTGCTTCGTGTTGAGGATGAAGCCGGGCAGGAGGTCGCCATCCCTGATCTTGGTTGCGTCGTAGGGGATGCTGTTGGTATCGTCCAGGCGCGGCGCCTTCGGGTCGCGGAACTGTGCCTCGGTGAGCGCCGCCGCGCCCTTGTTTTTCGCCGGGTCGAACATGAGCTTGGGCTGCTTCTTGTCGCCGTCCCAGTTGCTGTCGAAGGGCTTCTTGCCCGAGTCGAAGTTGCGGTACTGGAAGACGTAGGAGTCGTCGGCCTTGCCCACCGGGATGGAGCGGTAGGCGCGCGCCTGCCAGAGGTCGAGGAAGGCGCCCTTGGCCATCAGCGCGTCGAGCGTCGTTTTGTCCCTTACTTTGTCCCAGCCGCCGGCATCGTCGATGGCGGTGCGCGTCTCCGGCAGATACTTGCGGATGTCGCTCTTCTTCATGCCCGCGTCGCCCAGGACCGGATGGGCTTTGACCTGCTCCTTGGCCGGTTCGTTGGGCGCGTCGCGCATCGAGTTGTGGCAGGTGACCCAGCAGCCCTGGTTCTCGAAGTTGGCGACACTGCCCTTGTTGTCGCCGAGCATGAAGTTGAGGCGGTCCTCGTAGGAAACCTTGGCCGTTCTCGCTTTCACCTCCTTGTAGGTCCGGCCGCTGGCGTAAGTGCTCCATTTGCCGTCCTTGTAGCCCTTGTAATCATGAAACACGCCGGCTTCCTTGGCATTCGTCGGCCAGCTCGCCCGCAGGTAGAAATACTCCTTGTCGTAGGCTGCCTGCACCGTCACCTTGACCGAACCGGGCTTGCCGGGGATGGGATTGGGCTCCAGCTTCTTGCCGCTGACGATGGCGTTGCCAATATCGGCTTCCTCGTCCTTGTGGCAGGACTGACAGTTCTTGCCTTCATTGACGCCCGTGGCGCCGGCCTTGTGTGCGGCGCTGGTCATCCATTCCTGCGTAGACTGGCCGGGGTAGAACAAGGTGATCTGGCTCTTGGGCACGTTGTCCCATTTCATCCTGGCCGGGTCGGCGCCCAGAACGGGGCTGGCAATCGGGCCGATCGCGCTTGCTACGGCCAGAACGGCAAACTTTTTATGCATGGTGTCTCCTCCAGAGATTACCGGGATCGATCCCGGACAGGAGAAAGCATCGCAATGTTCGTACCATTTGCCCGGCGGCAGGAAATATGCACCGACATCAATGAGTTAACAAAAATGCCGGCAGACAGGCAGCCGCCCTGTCTGTCATGCTGACGTGACATATGTCACGCGCTCGCTACAAGGCCGAAACGTTTCAAATGGGGGTATAGGTTCTGGCGTGCGAGACCCGACAAGCGGGCGGCTTCGGAGATGTTGCCGCCTGTCGCATCCAGCAGCCGCGAGAAATACTCGCGATCGAACGCATCCCGCGCTTCGCGGAAAGGCGTGAGCCCGTGCAGTCCGCCCGCCGCGCGTGTCGCCGGGGCAAGCGTGCCCAGATCGCCCGCCGCGATCAGCCCGGACGACTTCACCGCCACGGCGCGCTCTATGGCGTGTTGCAGTTCGCGAACATTGCCCGGCCAGTGCGCCGCTTCCAGAGCGGTTGCCGCTTCGGGCGTAAAAGCACCCACTTCCTTGCCGAATTTGCGGTTGTAGTGGTCGAGGAAATGTAGCGCCAGCGACATCACGTCCTCTGGCCGTTCGCGTAGCGGCGGGATGCGTAGCGCCACGACGTTGATGCGGTAGTAGAGGTCGGCGCGGAAGCGGCCGGCGGCGACTTCGTTTGCCAGCGCCTTGTTGGTGGCGCAGATCAGGCGGATATCGCTTTTGCGCTGCGCGGTGGTGCCCAACCGGGTGAAGGTGCCTTCCTGCAATACGCGCAGCAGGCTGGACTGTAGCTTGGTGCTCATGTCGGCGATCTCGTCGAGGAACAGCGTGCCGCCGTCGGCTTCCTCGAAATAGCCCGCCGTAGACTTCGCGGCGCCTGTGAACGCCCCCTTTTCATAACCGAACAGCGTGCTTTCGAGCAGTTGTTCGGAAAGTGCGCCGCAATTGATTTCCAGCATCGGGCCGGCCGAGCGGCCGCTGGAACGATGGATGAGCTGGGCGATCAGTTCCTTGCCTGTGCCGCTCTCGCCTTCGACCAGCACCGTCGTGTCGAGTGGCGCCACCTGGCGCACTTGCATCAGCAGGCCTTCGATGGCCGCCGAGCGGCCGATGATTACCGGGCCGCTGCCGCGCGCGTCCAGGCTCTCGCGCAACGCGGTAATTTCGCGGTAGGCGCGATCCAGCTCCAGCGCGCGGGTGATGACGGCGTCCAGCTCCTCGGGGTTTTCGAAGGGTTTGGTCAGGTAGTCGAACAAGCCTTCACGCACCGCGCGCACCGCGTCGCGCACTGCGGCGAAGCCGGTGATGAGCAGCGCTACCTGCCGCGGGCGCTCGCGCCGGATTTCGGCGAACAAGTCCAACCCGTTGCCGTCTGGCAGGCGCTGGTCGAGCAGGATCAGGTTGAAATCGGTCTGGCGGAAGGCGGCGCGAGCCTGCGCCGCATTGACGGCAACTTTCACTTCGACCGCCCGGTCGCACAGCAGATCCTCGATCAGCAGCCGAGTGAAGGGGTCGTCGTCAACCAGCAGAATTCTCGGCTTCATTCTCCCCACCCCCGTGTGCCGGCAGCCAGATCACGAACCTGGCTCCCCCGCCGGGATTGTTTTCGGCCCGCAGCCGGCCGCCATGTTGCGACACGATCTGTTGGGCCACCGACAGGCCGAGCCCGGTGCCGCCGGATCTGGTGCTGAAAAAAGGCGTAAAAAGATGCTCCATGACTTCGGGTGTCAGCCCCCGGCCGCGGTCGCTTACCGCGATCAACCATCCGGCTGTAGTCTCGTCTGCCTCGGCCACAAGACGGATGTCGATGGTTCCTGCCGGGTCGGCCTGAGCGGCATTATGGATGAGATTGAACAGCGCGTGGCGCATCAATACCGGATCTACCCGCAGTACCACTTCTTCCGGCTGCGTAAGCAAACTTACCCGTGGCGTATCGCCGACACTTTGGGCGAAGAAAGTGATCGTGTCGCGCAGCAGCGCGCCCATCCGGGTCGGTTGCGGCTCGGAGCGACCCAACTGAGTGAAACGCAGCATGCGCTGCACGAAGCCGCGACAATGGTCGCCGGCTTTGATAATTTCGCCGAGCAGCCTTTTTACCCGTTCCGGCCGGTCGGTCAGGGTCTCCGCTCTTTGCGCCAGGTTGATGACTCCGACCAGCGGGTTGTTGATCTGGTGAGCGATCTCGCTCACCATGCGCCCCATCGCCGAGAGCTTCTCCATCTGCACGATGCGCTCGTGTTCGCTGGAGAGCTTGGCGAACTGGCTTTCCGCCGCGCGCTGGCGCCGATACACCGAGCGGAACAAGCCGTACAGCGCGGCGAAAAGCAGGATGCCGCCAAGCCCGCTGACCAGCCAGAGCAGCGCCAGGCTGCGCCGGATGGTGAAGTTGAGATCCTTCGCCGAGCGGTAGAGCGAGAAGGCGCCGGTTACCGCCCCGCCAGCCGCTTCCGGGCTGGCGATCGAAAAGGGTACGTAGAACTCGATGAGCGCTTCGGCCGGCAGTTCTTCGTCTGCGTGGGACGGACGGTCGGCCGGGTTGATCACGGCGTGCGCCTCGCCCCGGATGGCTTCGCCCAGATCGTCCTCGTGCCTGGTGACGTGCTTGCCGACGAGCCGCAGTTCGTCAGACCAGACTATGGTGCCGCCGTGCGCCCCATAGTCGAACACCTTGATGCGCACCACGCCGGAAAGATTCTTCAGGACGCTAAAGCTGCGCGCGAAGCGCTGCTGCGCGGCCGGCTCGGTGTAATGCTCGATGTCGGAGACTTGCAGCTCCCGTAGCGCCAGCGCGTGCACCATATCGCGCACGATGACCGCCTCGCGGCCAATCACCGCGTCGCGAATAAAACGTGATTGCGTCAGGCTCGTCGCCACCAGCGTCGCGACGATGAGAAGCAGGCTTATTGCGGCGAAGAGTTTTAGGGGCGACAGGCGCAGATGCATGGCGTTGTGTTCCGGTTGGTACCGTCGCTATGCTTTGCTCGGGAACAAATTGAAAACCGAACCCGTTTGGCGGAATGCAGCGCAAGGCTGGGGTAGGGGTCGCAGTTTACGCTATGGCGGCGGCGAGCGGCGTAGCGGTGCGCCCGCGCAAGGCTTGTGTTCGGGCATCGTGGTAGCGGCAACGGAATCTCCGAAGACGGCTTTGATGCGCGCGGGCTTCGGTGCCGGGAAGCCGGTTGGGCAAACAGCTCTTCAGGGGGGTATGGCTGGAGAATGGCGTAAACAGTAGCTATCCGGGCGCTACCTTTGCGGATCGCCAGTTGGCGCGCCAGGGTATCCAAGGGCTGTGATGATGAAGCGCAGAAAACTGCGCCGCTTGCCGGAGCGACGGTCATGAAGATGGGCGAACATTTTTGCGCTGTCGTTTTTCTTGGTTACGGCGTGGTCTTCTCATTGCTTCTGCTCCTTGTCTGGCGACTTGCGTCGCTCATTGAAGCAGAGTTATCACTTATCTGGCTGCCCAGTTTGGTGGAGCCACTTCTGTTTATCATGCAATTTCTCCTGGAGTTGATTATTACCACGCCAACTCAAATACCCTAATAGCATTACTGCGCTGGTCGCTGCCGCGCTCGATCACTTCGATTCCCACTTCGCGCCGTACCTGCCGTGCTTCCAGAGCCTCACCCGCTCGGTCGAGGACGCTGCGCGCCTCTACCTGCATGGCCTGTTCCAGTGCCACCGACGCAACATGGAGAAGATGGCCGAGACTGTCTCGGGCAGCCGCTATCAGAGGCTGCACCACATGCTGAGCGAGTCGGCCTGGGATCGCCGCAGCGTGCGTCGGCAACTGATCGCCGACGCCAACGCACATTTCGGCTACGCCTGCGCGCTGCTGATCGACGAGAGCGCCTTCGCCAAGAAGGGTGACATGTCTGCCGGTGTTGCCCGGCAGTGGAACGGGCGTCTGGGCAAGACCGGCAACAGTCAGGTTGGCGCCTTCGCTGCCGTGGTGCGGGATCGAGCCGCCGCCTTGGTCGAGGGCGAGCTGTATGCCCCCGAGGAGTGGTTCGCCGACGCGACCCGTTGCCAGGACGCCGGCATTCCAGGAGACATGGGATTTCGTACCAAGGGCGAAATCGCGCTGAGCATGATCCATCGCCTGCGACGGGAAGGGCTGCGGTTCGCCTATGTCGTGTTCGATGCCGGCTACGGGCATTTGCCGTGGCTGTTGCGCGCTCTGGATGGCGAGCGTGAAACCTGAGCTTCCCTCGGTTTTTCGT
>JACQYA010000033.1 GCA_016208425.1 Betaproteobacteria bacterium | reverse complement strand
CTGTTCAACGTCATCGACGACTTCAACCGTGAAGCCCTGGCGATCGACATCGATCTTTCGTTGCCGTCAGAGCGGGGGGGTACGGTCGCCGGATCAGATCATCGGGTGGCGCGGCAAGCCGCCGGATATTCGCGGCGACAACGGCCCGGAGTACATCAGTAGAACCTTTGTCGCCCGGGCAGAACGCAGAGGCATCCGGCCGGGCAACCCGCAGCAGAACGCCTATATCGAACGCCACAACCGGACAGCCCGCTACGGCTGGCTAAGCCACTACCTGTTCGAGCCGGTTGAGGAGGTGCAGGAATATGCGGCCGACTGGATGTAGACCTACCATCTCTACGCTCAACTTGGCATACCACTCACGGTTAGGATTGTCTGTCATATGGATCGGGAGCGCGGCCTATGATGCCCAACGTAAAGGTAACCGGCGCTGCGCGGCTTTATCGCGCAGCGCCCCCTGCAACGAAATCTCATTAGCTATGGCTTGCTTTGGCATGCAACTTAAGCCCAAGTGCCCCGATGACTTTAAGGATGGTGTCAAAGCCAGGGCTACGATCACCGGAAAGCGCCTTGTAAAGGCTTTCGCGGGACAACCCGGCATCACGTGCGATCTGTGACATACCCTTGGCGCGAGCAATATCGCCAAGTGCTTTGGCAATGAATGCAGCATCTCCGTTGGCTTCTTCAAGACAGGCCTCAAAATAAGCGGCCATTTCCTCTGGAGTTCTGAGGTGTTCGGCGACGTCGTAGCGAGTGGTAATGGTCTTAGTCATGGTTGCTACTCCGAAAGATTACGTGCGAGGCGCAATGCAGCCTTGATATCCTTGGCTTGGGTAGTCTTGTCTCCACCAGCCAGCAGAATGATCAACTCTCGCCCTCGCTTCTTGAAATACACCCGGTAACCGGGGCCATGGTTGATTCGCAACTCTGAAACCCCTTCACCAATCGGCTCGACATTACCAGGGTTTCCTGCCGCGAGCCGTTCGATCCTGGCTTGGATGCGCGCTCTTGCTTGAAGGTCGCGCAGACCATCGAGCCACTGAACGAAGAGGATAGTTTTGCGAATTTCAATCATGAAGCAAATGTAGCCATACGGCTACATATTGTCAATGCCACGCGCGCTGTTCTGAGGTGCCCAACGCTTGAATTAACCGGCGCGGCGAAGGACGGGGCAGCAAAACAGAGAGCGTATGTTTCGCGTCCGGTTGAATGAATCGTCCGGTCGGCGGGCCCGGTCGCGAATGGCCGACGACTGGTGCCGGCCACGTCAAGGCTCATCCGCGCGCCGCGGGAGCCGGGGGCTGCGATCAGGCCACGGGTCTTGCAAAAGGGACCCGGCGCCGGGCATCTGTCGGCCGGCAAGGGTTGCGGCAGCGGTGTCATCGCCGGGCAAGCCACCGTCCGGGGTATGGGCGCCGTGGTCCCGCCACGCAAAAACAGAAAGGGGCAACGAAGCTGTGACCGGCACCTTTACCGGCATCGCCACCTCGTCGGGAAGGCATTTCCGCATCTCAAGCGCTGGCGGGGTATCGCCGCGCGCTACGCCAAAAACGCCGCATCGTTCCTGGCCGCAGCCCACATACGCTGCCTTGTACTTCGGCCCGCTATCTCGTGACGACGCAATCTAGTGGTCAGTCACCATGAAACGAACAGATAGTTGGCACGGAAGCTGCGGGCAGTGTGGCATTGCCGACCACGGGGGGACTGCCATGCCGGCGATCAAGTATCGGGTCACGCCGGCGTGAACTGCTGGAAGCCTTGCCGCGCGAGGGGAAGAGCGCGGCGCGCAAGCAAACGCGGGCGCGGGTTCTGTCGGAAGCGGCAGGCGGCTGCAAGGGCGCGGCGATCATGGGAGTACCGGCAGTTTCTTCCACCATGATCTACAACACCCGGCAAAGATGCGTCGAGGAAGGCGTCGAAGTCGTCCCGAGCGGCCGGCCGCGTCCTGGTGCGTATTTCGCGGAACGTGACCGATGCGGAGATGCTGCATGAGTGGTGGTCAATGTTAGGCGACAGCATTCCACTCTGGGATACCGGTCGCCAACCCAGTTCTTGGAGAGCTAGATCAGCAAACAGCATCAGGGAAGACTGGTAGCATGAAATCCACCCTATGGCAGACGAAAAACCGAGGGAACCTCAAGCCGTGGAAATACCTGTTGGTGCCCCACGATGCGGTCGCTGCAAACAAGAGCGTGGATTTCCTGACCCTTCAGTTTGCCATCCGATAGGGATTGTGATCCATTGTCACCAGTTCGGCTCGCGCTCCGGCGTCGCCGTAATTTTGTGGATCGACAGGTCGGCGCCTTCGTATTCTTCTTCCTGGTCGAGGCGCAGGCCGACGACGGTCTTCAGCAGGCCGTAAACCGCAAAGCTGCCGACGAGCGCGACGACGATGGCCATTCCGGTCATGATGAGTTGCGGCATGAAGGCGATGCCTCCGGCGCCGCCCAGCGCTTTGCTGCCGAAAATGCCGGCGGCAATGCCGCCCCAGGCGCCGCACAGGCCGTGCAGCGGCCAGACGCCGAGCACGTCGTCGATCTTCCAGCGGTTCTGGGTCAGCGTGAACATGACCACGAACAGCGCGCCGGCAACGCCGCCGACGACCAGCGCACCCATCGGGTGCATCACGTCGGAGCCGGCGCAGACAGCGACCAAGCCGGCGAGCGGGCCGTTATGCACGAAGCCGGGGTCGTTTTTGCCCATCACCAGGGCGACCAGCGTGCCGCCGACCATCGCCATCAGCGAGTTGAGCGCCACCAGACCGGAAATCTTGTCCAGCGTTTGCGCGCTCATCACGTTGAAGCCGAACCAGCCGACGGTGAGTATCCACGCGCCCAGCGCGAGGAAGGGGATGGACGACGGCGGGTGCGCCGAGATGCGCCCTTCCTTGGTATAGCGACCATGCCGCGCGCCGAGCAGCAGCACGGCGGGCAATGCGATCCAGCCACCCATCGCATGCACCACCACGGAACCCGCGAAGTCGTGGAACTCCTCGCCGAAGGTCGCTTTCAGCCATGCCTGGACGCCGTAGGCCTGGTTCCACGAAATGCCTTCGAAGAAGGGGTAAACGAAGCCGACGAGCAGAAAAGTCGCCGCCAACTGCGGGTTGAACCGGGCGCGTTCAGCGATGCCGCCGGAAATGATCGCCGGAATGGCCGCCGCGAAAGTGAGCAGGAAGAAGAACTTGGTCAGCTCGTAGCCGTTTTTCTCCATCAGCGTTTCGGCGCCGGCGAAAAAATTGACGCCGTAAGCGACGCTGTAGCCGACGAAAAAATAGGCGATGGTCGACACCGAGAAGTCGGTGATGATCTTGACCAGCGCATTGACCTGGTTCTTTTTTCGCACCGTGCCCAGTTCGAGAAAGGCAAAGCCCGCGTGCATGGCCAGCACCATGATGCCGCCAAGCAGAATGAAGAGTACGTCGCTACCAGACTTGAGCGCTTCCATGGCACCTCCTGAGAATTGAATCCCGGCTAGAAAGCAAAAATCGTTCCATGTTGTGTATATCAGTTAATTCAACAATTTGCGTTTAGCATTCACCCGGAAACGCACTGTAGTAGTGCTGTCGCCGATATTTAGCCCTATTTTGGTGCGGCGCCCGGCGGCAACAGCACCCACATCTGTCCCTGCTGTTTCATGCGCCCCGCCTGTTTGCCCGCTTCTGCGCCAAAACCCCAGAAAAGGTCGGCGCGTACGACGCCGCGAATCGCGCCGCCGGTATCCTGCGCCATCATCAAGCGGCGTAGCGGCGCCGGAGAATTCGGTTGCGTCGTCGATACAAAAACCGGCGCGCCGAGCGGCACATGGCGCGGGTCGACCGCGATACTGCGCTCCGCCGTCAGCGGCACACCCAGCGCGCCGGGCGGGCCTTCGCCGTCGGAGGCGGGTTTGGCGAGTTCGCGGAAGAAGACGTAGCTCGGATTGGCGTTCAGCAACTCGTTCAGCTTCGCCGGATTGGCGCGCGCCCACGCCTGGATGCCCTGCATCGACGCCTGTTCCAGCTTCAGCTCGCCGCGCTCGACGAGCAGGCGCCCGACCGACTGGTAGGGGTGGCCGTTCTGATCCGCGTAGCCGATGCGCACCGTGTCGCCACCCGGCAACTGCACGCGGCCGGAACCTTGAATCTGCAAGAAGAAGAGTTCCACCGCATCGTCGACCCAGAGCAGGACGCGATCCGCATAGTCCTTCTCGCGGCCGGCGATTTCGGCTCGCGAGTAGTAAGGAACGACCTTGTTGCCCTGCAAGCGGCCGCGCAGGCGCATGAATTTCAGGTCGGGCAACACGTCGGTCAGGTCGATGGTCAACAGGTCGTCCGGCACGCCGAGCAGCGGATATTCAAACGAATTGCCGCGCGTGCGCGCGCCGCGCAGCAGCGGTTCGTAATAGCCGGTCACCAGGCCGCGCGTCGTTCCATCCGGGTTGGTCAGCAGGTACGGCTCGAAGCGGGACTCGAAAAACCCGCGCAAGGCGCCCGCGTTGAGCGCATCCATCCCTTTCGCTTCTTCGCAAGCGGCGCGCCAAAGCGGCCACTGCGGCCTGCCGGCGAGCGCGCGGCAGGACTGGAGAAAGGCCGGCCAGGCGGAAATCACGTCGTCGTCGCGCCAGCCGGGCAAGTCGCCCCAGCTTGCCGCCTGCATTGGCTTGGCCGCCGGCTGCACGGGTGTCGTGGTCGGAGCTGGACATTGCGGGCAGGCCGCGCAGGGCGGGCAGGTTGCGCTAGTGGTTTCCTTGGGCGGAGTAGCGCAGGCGGCGAGCAGGGTGCCGACGATGGCGGCGAACAACAGGGGAATGGAGGGGAAGCGGCGAGTTTGGCTTTTCGGCATGGTTTGGCTGGCGGTCAAAATAGAGCTGGCAGGTCGGTGGTTTCGTCATCTCAGCGAAGGTGGTGAGCGGGAAAGGGAAATTACAGTTTCTAGGATGTGCTGAAGGTGCTGTTATCACGCGCGTCGTATTTCGCCTTCCATTCCAGAGACAGCTCAGGGAGGCGTGTAAGGACTTCGCGACCAAATACAATCTCATCGACGTAGCCCATGTGCAGCATGTCGATCATTCGGCAAAGGTAGGAGCGTCCGCACTCCCACCAGGTAAAGTAGTCGTCGATGAACAGAACGTGCTGAACCTTGCGTTGGGCAGCCGTTTCCAGTTCTTCCAGCTCCATGCCATCCAATAGGGTTTCATATACCCCGTCGGCCACCCGGCTGCCAAATGTCGTGGTGTAGTAGTACTCCTTGATTTCCCATATTGCGACGGGATTGACGACAGAGGGGAATGCGCCGTCCACTCGCCGCGCGAGTGTGCGTAATGGCATCGCGTCATGAGTAATCGTTGTCAGGCTGCGCGGGTCATAGTCACACGGCGCGCCGCCGATGTTTGCTTCGACCAGCATGTTGACCATGCCCGTCAGGAAGGCATAGTTCCTTTTCTCGGCTTTTTGTTTGTTCATCGGCAATGGGCATTGCGGATTCAATTCCAGTTTCAGGCGATTGAACTCAACTTCGGCCGAGTCCTTCTTCATGAAACATCCACGCACCGTGCTATTCAGCGCCGAGGCCCGAAAAGCAAAGTAGTCCAACAAGCGCTGGCCGAAATCGGTCAGCGTGTCGTCCGTACCTGCAATGTGGGTAACACGGAGGCCTAGCCGGGTGAATTCTTGACGGATCGCTTCCAAGGTCGGAACCTTGATGGCATTTGCTCCACGTTCTGTGTAACCGACTTCCTGGCTGATCGTGCGGACGTTTGCCCAGAATTCCTTGGGTTCTTCGGAAAATCGAGGATTAGCTTTCAAGATACCGTCCCACAAAGTCGGTCAATGGAATTCCCACTGCTCTGCATACGGCTTCCAGTTCGATCAAGTCCAATCTTTGTTCTCCATTTTCGTACTTGGACACGTAAGATTGTGTCTGCCCGATTCTTTCGGCAAGTTGAAGCTGGGTAAGGTTGGCATCCAGACGGACTTGTCGCAGTAAGGTGGCGAGGCGAGCTTTCTTCATGCGGGGAACTGTAAATTCGATATTGGAATATTCAAAATTAGAATGCTACAATTGGCTTACCGCCCATAGACACCATGACACCATCCCAATGCTTTCGTCCGCCATCTATCGCCCACCGGAATTTTTTGCCCCTGAAGAGGCGCTATTGCCTCGCTCGGGTGAAATCAGGCCATTTCGCACCCAGCTTTTGAAGTGGGTCGGTAACAAACAACAGCAGGCGGATTCGATCATCCGGTTTTTCCCCAAGAGCTTTGGCACCTATTTTGAGCCTTTCCTTGGCAGTGGCGGCGTGCTGGGCGTGCTTGCTCCAAAACACGCGGTGGCAAGCGACACGTTTGCGCCCCTGGTACAGATATGGCAGACGCTACATGAGGACAGAGAGGCGTTGAAGCGCCAGTACGCCGAGCGGCACGCTCTTATTGCGCAGACGGGCAAAAAGGCGGCTTATGGTCAAGTGCTGGCCAGTTACAACAAAAAACCGAACGGAGCCGATCTTCTCTTTCTCTGTCGCGCCTGCTACGGTGGGGTCGTCCGCTTTCGCAAGAACGATGGTTATATGAGCACTCCGGTTGGGGCGCACGATCCGGTTTCGCCTGAGAGCTTTGGAAAGCGGGCCGATATTTGGCATGCACGAACTCAGGGCGCCCGCTTTCTGCATCTGGACTTCGCGGAATCCATGGATAGCGCGAAACCGGGCGATTTGATTTACTGCGACCCTCCTTACACTGACAGCCAAGCAATTCTTTATGGCGCGCAGGCGTTTTCACTGGAGCGGCTTTTCGATTCCATCGCCGCTTGTAAGGCTCGGGGCGTGTACGTCGCGTTGAGTATCGATGGCACCAAGTATTCGGGACGGAAGCTGTGCGATATTCCAATTCCCGATGGTTTGTTTGAACGCGAAGAGTTCGTCGATGTCGGCCGCTCGATGCTGAAGCGCTTTCAGATGGATGGCCGGAGCCTTGAAGATCATGAAGTGCGCGACCGCCTGTTACTGACTTTCAGGCATCCACCGTGACCGACCCGATGACCCAACTCGCGAGTTTCCTGGCGCGCGCCGAAAAAGTGCTGGAGCGCCTGGAGCCGCTGCTGCCGCCCGCCTCGCAGACACCCGACTGGCAAGCGGCGCTTGCTTTTCGCTGGCGTAAGAGCGGCGGGGCGGGCTGGTTGCAGGCGATCCCACGGCTGCCGGCGATACGCTTGCGGGACTTGCAGGACATCGGCGAGCAGAAGGCGCGCATCGACGCCAACACGCGGCAGTTTGTCGCCGGGCAGCCGGCCAACAACGTGCTGCTGACCGGCGCGCGCGGTTCGGGGAAGTCGTCGATCGTCAAGGCGCTGCTCAACGAGTACGCCGACCGGGGGCTGCGCCTGATCGAAGTCGACAAGAGCGATCTCACCGATCTGCCCGACATCGTCGAGCTGCTCGATGGGCGCGCCGAACGCTTCATCATTTTTTGCGACGACCTCTCGTTCGATGCCGGCGACGCGACCTACAAGGCGCTGAAAGTCGTGCTCGACGGTTCGCTGTCGGCGGCGCCCGACAACGTGCTGATCTACGCCACGTCCAACCGCCGCCACCTGATGCCCGAATATTTCGCCGAAAACCTGGAAAGCCACCGGGTCGGCGACGAGATCCATCCCGGCGAGGCGACCGAGGAAAAAATCTCGCTGTCGGAGCGCTTCGGGCTGTGGATTTCGTTTTATCCCTTCGACCAGGACGCCTATCTGAATATTGTCGCCCACTGGCTGAAGGCGTTCGGCCGCGGGGCAGACGAGATTGCCGGCGCCGAACGCGATGCGCTCAACTGGGCCTTGCAGCGCGGCTCGCGCAGCGGGCGCGTGGCCTGGCAGTTCGCCAAGGATTGGGCGGGGACGCGCGCTGTTCCGACGGCCAAACGCAGCGAATGAACGGGATCGCCGACGCGCGGATGGTAGAAGTCAGCGCCGCCGTGCTGCTGCGGGAAAGCGGCGGATCGCCCGAGTTTTTGCTCGCCCGGCGTCCCGAGGGCAAGGTTTATGCGGGTTACTGGGAGTTTCCCGGCGGCAAGGTCGAGCCGGGCGAGACTTTCCGTGAAGCGCTGGGGCGCGAGCTGCGCGAAGAACTCGGCATCGACGTGCGCCGCGCCTGGCCGTGGGTCGTCCGAGAATTCACCTATCCGCACGCGACGGTGCGCCTGAAATTTTTCCGCGTCACGGCGTGGCGGGGCGAGATCCGGCCTATCGAGCACAGCGGTCTGGCCTGGCTGAAGGCCGGCGGGCCGGCGGGTGTTTCCCCCATCCTGCCGGCCAACGGCCCGATCCTGCGCGCGCTCGAACTGCCCCCGGTCTACGCGCTGACGCATGCGGAAGAAGCCGGTATCGACGCCGAATTACGTCGGCTGGAAACCGCTCTGGACACGGGCTTGCGCCTTGTCCAGGCGCGCGACAAGACGCTCTCTCCAGAAGATCGCGTGCGCCTGGCCGAAGGCGCGATGGCGCGGCTGCGCCCCTATCCCGACGCCCGCCTGCTCATCAACGACGACGAGGCACTTGCCCGCAGTGTCGGGGCGCACGGCGTGCACCTCTCGTCACTGCGCCTGGCGCAGATCGGGCGGCGGCCCGGTTTCGCCTGGGTCGCGGCGTCCTGCCATACGTCCGCCGACCTGGCGCGCGCCGCCGAACTCGGCCTCGACTTTGCCGTGCTCGGCCCCGTGCTGCCGACGCTCACGCATCCCGGATCGGCCGGTATCGGCTGGGAGGCTTTTGCCCGTTTGATCGAGATCTCGCCGTTGCCGGTTTACGCGCTTGGCGGCTTGCGGCAGGAGATGCTGGAAACGGCGCGCGAGCATGGGGCGCAGGGCATCGCGCTGATGCGCGGCTGGGGCTGATCCGGTGCCCGGCAACTACTCGGCGGGCGTTTCGCCGGACACGTTACCGGCTTCTTCCTGCACCGGCATACGGTAAGCTTCCGACGCCCAGGCGCCGAGGTCTATCGTCTTGCAGCGCTCGGAGCAAAATGGCCGCCAGGGGTTGTCCGGGAGCCGGTTTTGGCCCAACGTTGTTTCCCGGCCGCATTGCGGGCAGCGCACCACGCGCTGCACCCCGGTCGTCGGGCGGGGTTCCTGGCTCCGGCCAACAGGCGGAACGCCAATATTGGCGGGGTTCTTCACTGGGCGATTCCTTTTCGGGCAAACGGCGAGCCGGGGATTATACGGCGGCCGCCCCCTTGTTTTCGAGCGCGCTAACAGCCGCCGCCGGGTTCGAGCCTTCGCCGTCGTCGAGGCGCTGGCGGGCTGGCGCGGCGGCTCGTTGGCGCTCCTGGCCGACGCCGGCCACATGGTCACCGACGGCGCGGCGCTCGGTTTGGCGCTGCTGGCGGCCCGGATCGCCGCGCGGCCACCCTCGGCAAGGCACTCTTACGGCATGGGACGCATCGAGTTGCTGGCGGCGTTGACCAACGCGCTGGCCATGCTGGCGGTGGTGTTCGGCATCGGCGTGGAAGCCTGGTCGCGCTTCCGGTCGCCACATGCCATCGAAGGCGCGCTGGTCGGCGCGGTGGCCGCGGTCGGCTTGGGCGTCAATCTCCTGGTCGCGTGGATGCTCTCGCACGGACAGCAGAACATCAACGTGCGCGGCGCTTTTCTGCATGTGCTGGGCGACGTGCTCGGCTCGGTGGCGGCGATGATCGCCGGCATCGTCGTCTGGGCCACCGGCTGGACGCCGATCGACCCGCTGCTGTCACTGCCGGATGTAATTTGATACACCTTGCCGATTGAAAACTGACACACCGAACGAGGACGATCAGGGATTTATCGGAGCCCTGATGATCAGTGACGAGGTGTATGTGGAAATCGAAGTCTTGAGAAAGCAGGGGAAGAGCCTGCGACAAATCGCAGCGGAAGTGGGTTGCGCAGTGAACACGGTGCGCGCGCATCTATCGGCGCCGGGATTGCCGCGCTACGAACGCAAAGCCACCCCCCCAAGCAAGCTGGCTCCGTATGAAACCTAGCTGCGCGAACGGCAAGCAGCGGCACACCCGGAATGGATCCCGGCCAGCGTGCTGTACCGTGAGATCGTCGAACGCGGCTATCGCGGCGGCGGCAGCCAGTTGCGCGCCTTCATGCATGCCCTGAAGCCAGCGATACCGACTGAACCGGTCATCCGCTTCGAAACCGAACCCGGCGCCCAGATGCAGGTCGGCTGGGTTGAATTCCGCACAGCCGGCAAGTCAGAAAGCAAACCATGCTGACCCGACTGGCGGGCTTCCCGGCGGTGAAGACGCTGGAGGATTTCGACTACGGCAACGCGCATGGGCTCAAGCGCGCCCAGATCGAAGAACTGGCCGGCATGGCCTTCGTCGAGCGCAGCGAAAACGTCGTCCTGGTCGGCCCCAGCGGCGTCGGCAAGACGCATCTGGCCATCGCGCTGGGCTACCGCGCCGCGCAAGCCGGCATCAAGACCCGCTTCACCAGCGCCGCCGACCTGCTGCTGACCCTCAGCGTCGCGCATGCGCAGAACCAGCTCAAAGCGGTGATGCAGCGTTCGATCAACGCTTACCGGCTGCTGATCATCGACGAAATCGGCTACCTGCCGATGAGTCGTGAACAGGCCAATCTGTTCTTCCAGGTGATTGCCGCACGCTACGAACGCGGCAGCTTGATCGTGACCAGCAACCTGCCGTTCGGCCAATGGGATGCCACCTTCGCGCAGGACGCGACGCTGACGGCGGCCTTGCGGGATCGTCTGTTGCACCACGCCCATATCGTGCCGATCAGTGGCGAGAGCTACCGGCTGAAACACCAGCGCCGGGCCGGAATGGTGCAGACAAAGACAGAAAGAACCGGCGCCGCCTGAGCGCCGCGCGGAGCGTTCGTCCCTACGTTCCGGCCTTCGGCCGGAACGTAGGGACGAACGCTCCGCGCATCACTTCAGGCAATGGGGGTGTATCAGTTTTAAATCGGCAAAAAAGCAGGAAAGTGTGTCAGTTTTGAATCGGCATTGACACCGTTCCGCCAGCGCCGACTTTGGATCGGCCTCGGCTTGGGCGCCGGCGAGGGTTTTATCGGTGCGCTGCTCGGCGGCGGCTTCATCGTCGCGCCGGTGCTGATGGCGCTGGGTTTTCCCACCAAGCGCGCGGTGGCGACGACGAGTTTCATCGTCACCTTCGCCTCGGTGTCCGGTTTCGCGGCGCACGTCGCAGCCGGTCGGTTCGATGCGATGCTGACGGCAACGACCTTGGTTGCCGCCGTCGCCGGCTCCCAAATCGGCGCCTGGTTCATGGCCAGCCGGGACAAGCCGACGTGGGTGAAACGGCTCTATGGTGGGCTGTTGCTCGCTGTGGCGGCAAAGCTGATCTGGGATGTGTTGCATTGACAAGGAGAAAATCATGGACTTGAGCGATCCGAAAAAAGTACTGTTGAACGCGCTGGACTTTCACGGCCACCGCTGCTGGGCCAGCGTCGCTGGCGTGCGCGTGGGTTTCGTGGCGCTGCGGGCGCTGGGCGTGGCGCGTTCCGGAGGCCGGCAACTGCATGCTTCATCGAGATCGGCGAGGATCACGGCGGCATGTGCTTCGGCGACGGCGTGCAGTTCGTCACCGGCTGCACGCTGGGTAAGGGCAACATGGAAAAGACGCCCCTGGGCAAGCTGGCCGTGACTCTGATCGAACGCCACAGCAACCGTGCGGTGCGCGTGAGCTACAAGCCGACGCTACAGAAAGCCATTGCCGGGTCGGCTTTCATGACCAAGCGCGGCCAGGGGATCGAGCCGGACGACATCCCGGAGGCCGAGCAGAGGGAACTGGTGGACTTGATGTGGAATGTGCCCGAGGCCGATGTGCTGACCGTCGGAGAAGTGTTCCAGTTCGACCGCGACTGGTTGCCCGAGATCATGGGTTTCGTGCCCTGCGCCGGGGGTGTCCTGAATTTTGTGTAAACGGGTTTTCGTTTAACGCTGTGGCATCCGGTCATCAAATTGGATAATAAACCGGTTTAGCGCAGCTTTCCAATCCCGGATCGGCATGGTCCACTTCTGGCTGATGTTTTGCAGGG
>JACQYA010000032.1 GCA_016208425.1 Betaproteobacteria bacterium | reverse complement strand
GAAATTTTCTACCGCTACCGCGTCTCCCCGCAGTTCGAGATCACGCCCGACTTCCAGCTGATAACGCGCGCCGGCGGAAATCCTGGCGCCAGCGCCGTGAAGGTCATCGGCCTGCGCGCCAACATCGCCTATTAAGGAAGGAATCTCATGAAGCACGCTCTCCATTCCGTGGCGCTCGCCCTTGTTATTGCTCTAGGCGCACAACCGCAGCCAGGCGCAGCACAAACCGACGGGAAGACGGCCGATATGCCCACCATCCTTCTGGTTATGAAGGATGGCCGCCTCTTCCCGGAAACGCTGGAAGTGCCTGCCAACACCAAATTCCGCCTGGAAATACGCAACGAGGGGCCGGGTGCTGCGGAATTCGAGAGCCTCGAACTCAAAAAAGAATCGGTGCTCGCGCCGGGCGTTAGCCGCAAGCTGGTTTTTCACCCGATGAAACCCGGTTCCTACAAGTTTTTCGACGATTTTCACCCCGACACCGGGCAAGGCCGGATCGTTGCCAGATAAGAGGAGAGCAGCATGGGTAACGCATTTTTCGTGGTCTGGCGGGAATGCCTGGAGGCTTTTCTGATTGCCGGGATTCTTTACGCCTGGCTCAAGGCCAACGACGATAGCGGCCAGGGGAAGCGGGCGCTGTTCGCCGGGCTGGCGGCCGGCGTCGGACTCGCCGTTTTGCTTGGCGCGGCCCTGCTCGGCGTGCAGGACGAACTGACCGGCAACGCGCTGGAGGCCTTCCAGATCGCGACCCTGTTGGTCGCTGCCGGGCTGATTGCCCAGATGGTGTTATGGATGCGCCGGCATGGCCGGCGAATGAAGGCGAAGCTACATGCCGACCTCTCGCTTGCCGCCGGACGTTCCGGCCACCTCGGTATTGCCGCTATCGCGGCGCTGGCGGTCGCCCGCGAGGGCGCCGAAACGGTGATTTTCCTTTACGGTCTGGCGCAGGGCGGCGAGCTGAAAGCCCTCGCCATTGGCGCGCTGGGCGGCTTTGCCGGCGCCGGCGCTACCGCCTGGCTAGCCGCTAAAAGTCTGGCCAGGCTCAATATCGGCGGGTTGCTGCGGCTCTCTTCCCTGTTGCTGCTGGTGCTTGCTTCCTCGCTGCTGGTCGCCGCCGTCGACCGGCTGATCGGCGCGGACTGGCTGCCCGCTCTGCTCGACCCGGTGTGGGACAGCACGCCACTGATCGACGATAGCAGCACCGGCGGCAAACTGCTCGCCGATTTCACCGGCTATCGCGCGCGCCCGGCACTGACCACGCTGCTTGCCTGGGCCGGCTACTGGGCGCTGGTTTTCATCGGCTACAGGAAAACCGGCGATGCTTGAGCAGACACTGTATTTTCACCGGCAGCGTCCGGGCGCGGCGCTATTGCCGCTGCTAAAACCAACCCCGCTCGCTCGCCTTGGACTGTTGCTGCGCCGGCATCGGCGGATCATCCTTTCCGTGCAGTGGGCAATCGTCGTCGTTTATGCCGCGCTGGTCATCGCTCCTGCCTTTTTGCCCCTGCCGCAGGCCGGCGCGCACATTTGGGACAACCTGCGCCTGTTCGCGCAGTTCTGCTTCTGGGGTCTGTGGTGGCCGGGCGTGATGATCGCCACGGTGAGCCTGGGTCGCGTCTGGTGCGGGCTGTTCTGCCCGGAAGGGGCGATTTCCGAATGGGTCAGCCACTACGGGCGCGGTAAGCCCGTGCCGGTCTGGCTCAAGTGGTCCGGCTGGCCCTTCGTGGCTTTCGTCGCCACCACGGTGTACGGCCAACTGGTCAGCGTTTATGAATACCCGCAGGCGGCGCTGCTGGTGCTCGGTGGCTCCACCGTCGCCGCCGTCGGCATCGGCCTGCTCTACGGCCGCGAAAAACGCATCTGGTGCCGCTACCTCTGCCCCGCCTCCGGGGTTTTCGCCGTACTCGCCAAGATCGCCCCGCTGCACTACAAGGTCGACCGCGCCGCCTGGGATCGCCCCGACGCCCCGGTCGAACCGCTCAACTGCGCCCCCCTGGTCGACGTCCGCCGCATGACCAGCGCCTCGGAATGCCACGCCTGCGGCCGCTGCGCCGGGCAACGCGAGGCAGTCGCCCTGAGCGCCCGCTCGCCGTTTGCCGAGATCCTCTCCGCCGAAAGCCCAGCGCGCACAACCGACGCGCTAACCTTGATCTACGGCGTCCTCGGCGTCGCTACCGCAGCCTTCCAGTGGACGGTCAGCCCGTGGTTCCTGCGCGCAAAACTGGCCGTCGCCGACTGGCTGGTCGAGCGTGAATTTTTTGCGCTGCTCGACAACGACGCCCCGTGGTGGCTGCTCACCCATTACCCGGAAGCCAGCGATCAGTTCACCTGGCTGGATGGCGCTTTGATTCTCGCCTATCTGCTCATCGGCGGCTTTTTGCTGGGCAGCCTGCTGCTGGCCGGCCCGACGATTGCCGCCCGCCTGCTGAAAAACGGGCGTTCAAGCTGGCAACGCTTTGCGCTGGCACTGACACCATTAGGCGCAGCCAGCGTCATTCTCGGCTTGTCGATGCTCACCGTCAGCCACCTCAAGGCCGAACACTTCTGGTTGGGCTGGCTGCCGTATTTCCGCGCGGGCCTGCTCGGTGCCGGTTGCCTCGGATCGCTCTGGCTGGCGTTGAGCCTTGTCCGTCGCCGTGCTGGAGGGCGCTTGCGGTCGCTGGGCGCCGTCGCGGCGATGCTTCTGCCGATCGGCACAATGGCGGCGGTCTGGTCGCTGGTGTTTTTCGTCTGGTAAGGAACATCTCTGAAAGCTTTGCCAAAAGGCGATCTAGCGCTCAAGCAAGGCCAGAAAAATTGCCCGATCCAGGCAAACCCGGTACATTCGCCGACATTCCAGAAACTAGATGACGTTTTCACTGGAAATGCCATAATACTATTCCGCACAAACTGCGGTGGGCGCGAACGGCCGGGGCCTACCAGCGGCATGACCTCTCCGGTACTGCACGGGCTCTGCTTGAGCCACGATCGCCGGGGCGCAAGGGCGTGCGGGGCGGTATCGCGCACGGCAACCGGCGGTTTATCGATGCGGCGTGTGCCCGATTTTGAGAGCGGGTGCGCCGTGGCGGGGTTTGCCGCCCCCGTACGG
>JACQYA010000037.1 GCA_016208425.1 Betaproteobacteria bacterium | reverse complement strand
CCGGCCGGGCATGCTGCCGCGCCCGAACCGAAGGTGGCTTTTTGCGCCAGGCGCGATAGCCGCTCTCCGATACGTCGGGCATGCGACATGCCGACGCCACCGGGTGCCGGTGCAGCAACTCTTCGATCCGGCCGTATTCCGCCGCGATTCCTCCGCGGAATGCGCCGCACATTTTTTTGGCGGGCCGCGCCCACGTTTCGCTTCTGCCAGTTCCTCGCGCGCGCCAGTTCAGGTTCTCGCCCAAACCGTTGAATGACACGATCCGCCGGACTCTGTTTTTTTCGGCCTACCTCATATGGCGCCTATATCTGGTTGATGGGGCTCGAAGGGGTCGCGGTTTCAGAGCCATCGGGCGGCCGCCCGGAAAAACCTTGCGACCCGCGTCCTTCCCCGCTTCGGTGTTTATGGCACAAGATTATCATCGGATTTCGCTACTTGAGCCTTTTTTAGCTTTTCTCCCCGTTTCTTTCGCTGCTCGCCGAGCGTCACGCCCCGCCTTCCCGCCCGACCGGCAGCAGCATGGCAAACTCCGAGCCGGCACCCGGCGTGGAGCTGACTTCTATCGTCCCGCCGTGGGCGCGGGCGATGCCTAGCGCGATCGCCAAACCCAGCCCGGTGCCTTGGGCGCGCATCGTGAAGAAGGGTTCGAAAATCCGTGCCTGCGCCTCGGGCGGTATACCCGGCCCGCTATCGCGCACCGAGATTCTCAGGCGCCGGCCTTGCCCGAGCGCGCCCAATACCACCTCGCCGCCGCTTTCGCACGCCTGCAAAGCGTTTTCCAGAAGATTGACCAGCGCGCCGCCCAGCGCTTTGCGGCTGCCGACAATGATGGGGGGCCCCGGGCCGGCGCCGGAGTCCGCTAGAACGCGAAAAACCACGCCCTTTTCCGCGAACAAGGGTTCCAGCGTCCGCGCCGCGTCGGCGAGCAGCGTCGTGACGGGTATGGCGTCGCGCCCGATGCTCTCGCCGCGCGCGAAGAGCAGCACGTCCTGGATCAGGCGTTCGAGGCGTTTGAGCTGTTCCGTCGCCTTGCCGGCAAAACGGGCGCGCGCCGCCCCGGAAAGCTCCGGCTGCGCGAGGTTGGCGCTGTACAGCAGCGCGGTGGCCAAAGGCGTGCGCAACTGGTGGGCGAGCGACGCGGCCATTTCGCCCATCGCCGCCAGGCGCTGGTTGCGTTCGAGATCGGCCTTGAGCCCGTGCGCGGCGGTGATGTCGTGGATCAGCAGGATGCGCCCGCCGGCGGAATCGAGCGGGCTTTCGGCCATCGCCACGCGCCGCGCGCCGATCTGCCACTCGTCGGGCGCGCCAGTCGGCGCCATCTGCGCTTGCGCCAATGCCGCCCAATCGCCGCCTACCGTTTCTGCGCCGAGCATGAGCAGCGCGGCCGGATTGGCCCCGCTGACCCGCGCCGAACTGTCGAGCACGACAACGCCCGCCGGCAAGGCGTCGAGGAGCAGGGAAAGGCGCTCGGAAAGCGCCTCCTTCTCCCGGTACTGGCGGCGCAGTTCGCCGTTGGCGACCGCCAGTTCGGCGGTCAAGGACTCGACCCGGCCCTGCAAGCCCTCGTAGGCTTGCGTCAGCTCCAGCGATACCCGGTTGAAGACATCGAAAGCGCGCTGCAACTCCTGCGCCTTGATATCGGGAACCGGGTTTTGGGGGGCGCCGTTCATCGGATGGTCAATCCCGCGCAATAAGCAGATACAATAGCGCCGTGCTTTCTGGCGACGTGGTTTTTGGCATTTGTCGTTTCTTTTTTCAGCAGCTGTCCAGCACCGCCGTTCCGTCATTCCCGCGTGGGCGGGAACCCATAGCGCCTCCGCCTCCTCACCACAGCACGGATTCCCGCCCACGCGGGGATGACGGGGTTTTTGATGAGTACCCGAGACGTCACCTTTTTATTGTTCACAAGGTTCAAACACTAGCGCAGGCATGGCAGCAACCGGAGACACCACCGCGAACGATACCGCGAACGCAGCAGAGACCGAAAATCTCTCGGAACGTCTGCGCGGGGCGTTTGCTCGGCTGTCCAACCAGCAAAAAATCGTGCTGATGGTCGCCCTCGCGGCGGTCGTCGCGCTGCTTGTCGCGAGCAACACCTGGTTCAAGCAATCGGACTACAGGATACTCTTTTCCAACATCTCCGAACGCGACGGCGGCGCCATTATCGGCGTCCTCGAACAGCTCAACATCCCGTACCGCTTCAACGACAGCGGCGGCGCGATCCTCGTTCCCGGCAACAAGGTACACGAAGTGCGCCTGCGGCTCGCATCGCAGGGTCTGCCGAAAGGCGGCGCGGTCGGCTTCGAGCTGATGGAGAACCAGAAGTTCGGCATCAGCCAGTTCGCCGAACAGGTCAATTACCAGCGCGGGCTCGAAGGCGAGCTGGCGCGAACGATACAGTCGATCTCCGCCGTACAGACGGCGCGCGTGCATCTGGCGATCCCCAAACCGACGGTTTTCGTGCGCGAAGACCAGAAGCCGTCGGCCTCGGTGCTGCTCTATCTCTACCCCGGGCGCTCGCTGGAAGCGGCTCAGGTGGCCGGCATCCAGAACCTGGTGGCGGCCAGCGTGCCGCAACTGCCGCCGGGCGGCGTCACCCTGCTCGACCAGAGCGGCGCCATGCTCTCGCAGTTGAAGAGCAAGCTGACCGAGGCCGGCCTCGACCCGACGCAGATCCGCTATGTGCAAGAGATCGAGGCGAGCGTCATCAAGCGCATCGAGGATATTCTGTCGCCCATCGTCGGCTCCGAGAACGCCCGTGTGCAGGTCGCCGCCGACATCGATTTTTCGCAAAACGAACAAACGGCGGAAACGCACCGCCCGAACACGACGCCGCCCGACATCAGCATCCGCAGCCAGCAAACCGCCGAATCGGCGAGCGCCACGCCGTCGGCACAAGGGGTTCCGGGAGCGCTCACCAACCAGCCCCCCGTCCCTGCCACGGCGCCGCTGACCCAGCCGGCCGTGCCGGGCGCGGGGCCGGGCGCCGCCACGGGCGCGCCGGTGCCGGGACAGCTCAATGCCGCCGGGGTGCAGGCGGCGATCGCCAGCGTCGGGCAGCCGATCAATACGACCAAGAACGCGACGATCAACTACGAGGTCGACAAGACCATACGCCACACCCGGCAGTCGGTCGGCGCCATCAAACGGCTGTCGGCGGCGGTGGTGGTCAACCATCGCAAGGACACCGTGAAGGGCGGCGTCAAGCCGCTCGCCGACGCCGAACTCAAGCAGATCAACGATCTGGTCAAGGAAGCGATGGGCTTCAACAAGGAGCGCGGCGACACGCTGTCGGTCGCCAACGCGCCCTTTACCGTGATCGAGAAAAACGAGCCGGGCATCCCCGTGTGGAAAGACCCCGAGGTTCTTTCGCTCGCCAAGGAACTGTTCAAGTACGCGGCCATCGCAGCCATCGTCGCTTATCTGCTGCTCGGCGTCGTGCGCCCGTTGCTCAAAATCATGTTCGATGCCGGAGAGAAGGAAACGCCGCACCCCGGCAGCCACGTCGACGTCGTCGCCGGCGAGGAAGGCGGGGAAGGCGCGGAAGGTGGGGAACCGGAGGACGAAAGAAGCGCGGCGAGAGCGGCGGCGGCCTCGTCGCTCGAAAAGCAGATCGAGCAGGCGCGCAACATCGCGCAGGCCGATCCGAAGGCTGTCGCCAACATCATCAAGGAATGGACGGGCGCCAATGCCAGCTGACGATAGGTGCTCAAACATCTCGGCCCGAAAGAGGTGCAGATGCTGGGCCACGCGATGGCCTTGCTGAAAACGGTGCCGCGCCCGCGCGTCGAGGAAGTGCTGGCGGACTTCCACACGACGGCGCTGGAATCCGCCGCCGTGCATACCGACACCGACGCTTACGTGCGCTCGGTGCTGACCAAGGCGCTCGGCGACGACAAGGCGTCGAACCTGATCTCGCGCATCCTGCAGGGCGGCGACACGAACGGTATCGAGGGGCTCAAGTGGATGGACGCGCCGACCGTCGCCGACCTCATCAAAAACGAGCACCCGCAGATCATCGCGACGATCCTCGTGCATCTGGAACACGACCATTCGAGCGCTATCCTCAACCAGTTCACCGAGCGCCTGCGCAACGATGTGGTGCTGCGCATCGCCACGCTCGAAGGCATCCAGCCGGCCGCGCTGAGGGAGCTCAACGACGTGATGTTGCGCTTGCTCTCCGGCTCCGCCAACATCAAAAAATCGGCGATGGGCGGCGTGCGCTCGGTCGCCGAGATCCTCAATTTCATGGGCTCGGCCAACGAAACGACGGTGATCGATTCGATCCGCGAGTACGACCCCGACCTCGCGCAGAAAATCCTCGACGAAATGTTCGTGTTCGAGGATTTGAACGACCTCGAAGACCGCAGCGTCCAGCTGTTGCTGCGCGAGATCCAGTCCGACTCCCTGATCCTCGCCCTGAAAGGCGCTTCGGAAGGTCTGCGCGAAAAAATCTTCAAGAACATGTCGCAACGCGCCGCCGAAATGCTGCGCGAAGACCTGGAGTCGCGCGGCCCGGTGCGTCTCTCCGAAGTGGAAGGCGAGCAGAAGGAAATCCTCAAGATCGTCCGCCGTCTGGTCGACGAAGGCCAGATCGTGCTGGGCGGCGCGGGCGGCGAGGCGATGATCTGAGCGCCATCGGAAAACCATGACCGGTTTTATCCCCAAAGAGAAGCTCACCGCCTACCAACGCTGGGAGCTCGCCGCCTTCGACGAGGCGGAGCGCGAAGCGGCGCAAAACCGGCCGCCCGAAGCGGAACCCGAAACGCACCAAGCGCCCGAAGCGCCCGAAACAGAGGCCGAAACGCCTCCGCCGCCGGTCGATCTGCCGACCGCCGAGGACATCGAGAAAATGTACGCCGATGCCCACGAATCGGGCTACGCCGGCGGCTACGAAGAAGGCATCGCCCGGGGGCGGGCCGACGCGGCGCAAATCGGTGCGCTGCTGGGCAACCTCCAGCGCGCCTTGCAAGAGATCGATCAAAGGGTCGCCGACCAGTTGCTCGAACTGGCGCTCGAAATCGCCGGCCAGGTGCTGCGCCAAAGCCTGCGCGCCAAACCCGAGCTCCTGCTGCCGGCGGTACGCGAGGCGGTTGCGGTGCTGGCCCCGCACCACGGCCACCCGGTGCTCTTCGTCCATCCCGACGATACGGCGCTGGTGCGCACCCACCTCGGCGACCAGCTGGCGAACGCCGGCTGGCGCATCTTCGATGACGCCACCATCGAAGCCGGCGGCTGCCGCGTCGAACTGGGTGCCAGCGAAGTCGACGCGACGCTGGAAACGCGCTGGCGCCGGGTCATCGAGTCGATTGGCGCGAGCCGGGATTGGCTGGACAGCGGCCCGAAATCACCCGTACCGTGACGGCGACCGAAACCGCGCATACGGCGCGCTGGTGCAGTTTTCTCGACAACTGCCGGGAAGCCGCCAGCCAGGCCAGCCCGCTGCTGCCGAGCGGACATCTGACGCGGATCAACGGTCTGGTGATGGAGGCTTCCGGGCTCAAGCTCCCCTTGGGCAGTTCCTGCCGAATCCTGCCGGCAGGCGGCGTGCCGATCGAAGCCGAAGTCGTCGGTTTCAACGGCGAACGGCTTTTTTTGATGCCTTCCGAGGACGTGTACGGCCTGTCGCCGGGCGCACGGGTCGTCGCGCTCGAACCCAAGGTCGTTTCCCCCGCCATCGGCCAACCTCGCCCGGCGCACCGGCGGGCGATAGACCGCGCGAAACTGCTGCCGGTCGGCGACGCCCTGCTCGGGCGCGTGCTCGATGGTGCCGGACGCCCGCTCGACAAGCTCGGGCCGCTCGTCGCCGAAGCGCTTCGCCCCCTGCAAAGCCGGCCGGTCAACCCGATGTCGCGGGCGCCGATCACGCGTGTTCTGGATGTGGGAATACGCGCCATCAACGCCGCGCTGACCGTCGGGCGCGGCCAGCGCATGGGGCTGTTCGCCGGCTCCGGCGTCGGCAAGAGCGTGCTGCTCGGCATGATGGCCCGCTACACCGAGGCAGAGGTGATTGTCGTCGGGCTGATCGGCGAACGCGGGCGCGAGGTCAAAGAATTCATCGAACAGATCCTCGGCGAGGAGGGTCTGCGACGCTCGGTGGTGGTCGCCGCGCCGGCCGACGTCAGTCCGCTGATGCGCTTGCAGGGTGCCGCTTACGCGACATCCATCGCCGAGTATTTCCGCGACCAGGGGCGGCATGTGCTGCTCATCATGGATTCGCTGACCCGCTATGCGATGGCGCAACGCGAAATTGCGCTGGCCATCGGCGAACCGCCGGTCACGCGCGGTTATCCGCCTTCTGTCTTTGCGCGCCTGCCGCAACTTGTCGAACGCGCCGGCAACGGCGGCGAGGATAGCGGATCGATCACCGCCTTCTACACGGTACTGGCCGAAGGCGACGACCAGCAAGACCCGATCGCCGACGCGGCAAGGGCGATCCTGGACGGCCACATCGTGCTCTCGCGAACGCTCGCCGATGCCGGCCACTATCCCGCCATCGACATCGAACAGTCGATTTCGCGGGCGATGGTCAACCTGATCGCCCCCGGGCATCTCGACCAGATCCGCCGCTTGAAGCAGCTTTATTCGCGTTATCAGCGTTCGCGCGACCTCATCAGCGTCGGCGCCTACGTCTCGGGAAGCGACCCGCTGCTCGACCAGGCCATCGCGCTGCAACCCGGAACCGAGCGCTTCCTGCAACAAAATCTCGTGCAACGCGCCGATTTCGAGAGCAGCGTGCACGATCTTCACGGGCTTTTCGGCGCTACCCGCTAAGACGCACTACAATAAGACACTCCCGCAGGTGTTATTCGTATGCCTAAACCATTCGCGCTACAAACCGTTCTCGATCTCATGCAGACGCGCGCCGACGATGCGACGTTGCGCTTGGCGCAGCTGATCGCGGCGGAACGGGACGCGCAGAGCAAGCTGCAGATGCTCAACCAGTATCGTGACGAATACGCGCTGCGCTTCCAGCAGGCCGCGCAAGGTGGCCTGAGCCCGCGCGACTGGCACAATTACCGGGAATTTCTCGGGCGTCTGGACGAAGCCATCACCCAGCAAGGGCGCGCCGTCGCCGCCCAGGCATCGAACACCGCCGCCGGCCAGACGCACTGGCGGCAGCAGCGCACCAAGCTGAAAGCCTTCGACACGCTCTCGCAGCGACACCGGAGCAGCGAACTGGCGCGCGAGTTCCGCAGCGATCAGAAGGTGCAGGACGAATTCGCCGCCCGCCGGAACGACAGCGAGGAGATTTGCTGACTGGCATGATGTGTGCTTTAAAAATGGCAACACATCGTCACAGGGAATTGCCATGTCAGCAGCCATCGCTCTAACGCGGGTCAAAGCGCCAGCTCAAACCGGCGCTACCGACAGCCAGACCGCTACCGACACGGCGGCTCCGGGTCAGGATTTCGCGAGTTTGCTGATCGGGCAACTTGCTGCGGGCGCCGGTCTGCCGCCGGATCTGCGCCGGGAAGCCGGCTTGCCGTCCGACCCGGACAGCGCCGCCGGCTCCGGCGGCATACAAGACCCCTCGTCGCTGCTCGCAGCACTGGGTATCGCCCAACCGCCGACGGCCGTTTTCCGGGCCGGCGATACCACCCTTTCTCCAGACCCAGCGTCTCCGGCGATCGGCCGGGACGGTCTCCCGGCCGGCCTTGAGCCAAACTCGCGCGACCCGGACGCTTCGCCGCCCGGCTCAAGTTCCGCCAACACCGGCCGTTTCGCTTTGCCGGATGGCGCGAGCGACGGCGGCAAAGCGGCAATAATTGCCGCCTCCGATGTCGCGCTGGCCGGCAAGGATGGCGGCTTGACCCAAAATCCGGCCTCAGGTACCGAAGCTGGCGCTGTGCCGGTCGCTGCGGCGCTTGGTCATGCGCCCGGAAACAAGGGGGCGGCGGCACCACCCCCACTCTTCGAGCCGGCCAGACCCGGTCGCCCGGCGGGCGAAACCGCGACTGCCGAAATCCCGTCGAACCCGCTGTCGGCGTCGGGCGTGCAGAACCTCGCCACCGCAGGAAACCAGGCGCCAGCAACCATCGCCCCGCTCGCCACCCCGCTTCACGACCCGGCATGGGCCACCGACTTCAGCCAGAGGATTGTCTGGATGGCGGCCAACGACAAGCAGGTCGCGCATCTCACCGTCAATCCTCCCGATATGGGGCCGATAGAAATATCGCTAAACCTCAACAAGGACGGCGCCAGCGCATATTTTGTCTCGTCCAGCGCCGATGTTCGCGAGTCGATCGAAACGGCGCTGCCGCGGCTCAAGGAAATGCTGGCCGGCGCCGGCATCGAGCTGGGGCAGTCGAACGTCGGCAGCCAGTCGTTCCAGCAACAGGCGGGAAACGGCGGGACGCGGCAAGGCTCACCCCGCTGGATCGCCGATAACGCTATACTTGGCGCAGGTTCGGCAGGCCGAGCGCCCGGCCAGACGTTCTCCGCACAGCGCGGAAACGGGCTGGTCGACACCTTTGCCTAGATCCGGAAAACGAAGTTGGCCGGCAAGGGGGAATAGCTGCCGGACATTGAATGCCGATGTCGAGAAATATCACAGGAGGAGCCCCGAATGGCCAAGGACGCGAAACCCGCCGAGGAAAGCGGAGAAGCACCGGCACCGAAAAAAGGCAAGAAGATGCTGCTCGTCATCATTGCCGTCGTCGTGCTGGTGCTGGGCATCGGCGGCGCGGCGGCGTTTTTTCTGATGAGCAAGAACGCCGACCACGGCGACGAAGAGGAGGTCGCCACCGAAAAAGCCAAGCCCCCCAAAAAGAAGAAAGGCGAAAAGGAAGCGCCGCCCGTCTATGTGCCGCTTGAAGCCTTTACCGTCAACCTGATACCGGAAACCGGCGACCAGTTCCTGCAGCTGATCATTTCGCTCGAAGTGCCGGACGCGCACTTCGGCGACGAGCTGAAGACTTACATGCCGAAGCTGCGCAACAACGTCATGTTGCTCCTCTCCGACAAGAAGGCATCCCAGCTCATTACCAAGGAAGGCAAGGAAACGCTGGCGGAAGAATTACGCGACCAGATTAATGCCGTTCTCGACCCCTCGACCAAGGGCAAAAAAGGCGAGGGGCCGATCAAGGAAGTGTTGTTCACCTCCTTCATCATCCAGTAGACCCGGCAATACCGCGATGACCTCGGATTTTCTCTCCCAGGACGAGGTGGACGCCCTGCTCAAGGGCGTCACCGGGGAATCGGACGAACCCGAGCAAGCGGAAGAAAGCGGCGAAGGGGTTCGCGCCTACAACCTCGGCACGCAGGAACGTATCGTGCGCGGCCGCATGCCGACGCTCGAACTCATCAACGAACGCTTTGCCCGCTATTTGCGCATTGGGCTGTTCAACTACATGCACCGCAACACCGAGATTTCGGTGGGGCCGATCCGCGTTCAGAAATACAGCGAATTCATCCGCAACCTCGTCGTGCCGACCAACCTGAACCTGGTTTCGGCCAAGCCGCTGCGCGGTACGTCGCTGTTCGTGTTCGACCCGAACCTGGTTTTCCTGGTGGTCGACAACATGTTCGGCAGCGACGGCCGCTTCCATACGCGGGTCGAAGGACGCGACTTCACGGCGACCGAACAGCGCATCATTCAAGGCTTGCTCGGCGTCGTTTTCACCGAATACATCCGCTCGTGGAAGCCCGTTTACGCGATCAATTTCGAATACATCCGCTCGGAAATGAACTCGCAGTTCGCCAACATCGCCACGCCCTCGGAGATCGTCATCTCGACAACCTTCTCGCTGGAGTTCGGAGGGTCGGCGGCAGACATGCACATCTGCTTCCCGTACTCGATGATAGAGCCGATCCGCGATCTGCTCTACAGTTCGATGCAAAGCGACCAGCTTTCGTCTGACAAACGCTGGATCATCATGCTGCGTAAACAGTTGAAGGACGCCGAGGTCGAAATCGCCGCCGAACTGGGAACAACCACCGTCACACTGGGGCAAATACTGAAATTAAAAGCAGGCGACGTGATTCCGATCCATATTCCCGACCAGATTGTCGCCCACGTCGACCAGATTCCTTTGATGGAATGCCGTTACGGTCAACAGGGCGGGCAATACGCGCTCAGGATTGAGCGCTTCTTGTCTACGGAGAGCGCGGAAGCCGCAATGGGAGAGCACAATGGCTGACACAGACACCACCCCGGGCGCCGACGACGACTGGGCAGCGGCGATGGCCGAACAGGCGGACGCCGATGCCGCACCGGCGTCCGGCCCGCAACCCGCCCAAATCTTTCCCTCCTTCGGCGAGCCTGGCGGGAAGGCGTCGATGATGAACGAACTCGACATGATCCTGGACATCCCCGTCCAGATTTCGGTCGAGCTCGGCCGCACCAAGATCACGATCCGCAACCTGCTGCAACTCGCGCACGGCTCCGTCGTCGAACTCGACGCGATGGCCGGCGAACCGATGAACGTGCTGGTCAACGGCACGCTGATCGCGCAAGGAGAGGTGGTCGTGGTGAACGACAAGTTCGGCATCCGCCTTACCGACATCATCACACCCTCGGAACGCATGCGAAAAATTGGACGCTAGCGCTTCGTTCATACCCCATAAACCGCGCTTCGCGCGGCGGGTTCCACGCCTTGCCGTGGCCTTGCTGCCCGCCCGTGCTTGGGCGGATGCCGCCGCGTCCGACGCGCCTGGCGTTTCGGCCGGATCGGTGTGGCAAATGGCGCTCGGCCTGGCGTTCATCCTCGGGCTACTGTTCTTGGCCGCCCGGCTGTTGCGCGGAATGAATGGCGGCCGCAGCTTCGGCGGCGGCCCGCTGAAAGTCGTTGGCGGGCTGGCGGTAGGCGCCCGCGAACGGGTTGTCCTGGTCGAAATCGGCGATAGCTGGCTGGTGATCGGCATCGCGCCCGGCCAGATCCAGACTTTGCACACCATGCCCAAGGGCGAAGCGCCCGCTTCCGTCGCGGAAGCGAAGCCCTTCGGACAATGGCTCAAGCAGTTTGTCGAGCACAAGAATGAACTTATCTAGCCCGGGCGCTTGGCAGCGGCTGTTGCCACCCCTGTTGCCAGCCCTCCTGCTGGCCGTGGTGCTCGCCCCGCCGGCCGCTTGGGCGCAAGCCGGTGGCATGCCGGCGCTGACCAGCATGCCCGGCCCGGGCGGTAGCCAGACCTACACGCTGTCAGTCCAGACGCTGCTGACGCTGACCGGGCTGACCTTTATTCCCGCCGCGCTGCTGATGATGACCAGCTTTACGCGCATCGTCATCGTTCTCGCCCTGCTGCGCCACGCGCTCGGCACGCCGACCTCGCCGCCCAACCAGGTGTTGATCGGTCTGTCGCTGTTCCTGACCTTTTTCATCATGTCGCCGACACTGGACAAGATTTACACCGACGCCTATCTGCCGCTGTCGGAAAACAGGATCACTTTCCAGCAATCGCTGGATCGCGGGGCGGTACCGTTGCGCAAATTCATGCTCAAGCAAACCCGGGAGTCCGATATCGGGCTGTTCGCCCGTCTCGCCAATACGCCACAGATCGAGTCGCCCGACGACGTTCCCATGCGCGTGCTGATCCCGTCTTTCGTCACCAGCGAACTGAAAACGGCATTCCAGATCGGCTTTATCATCTTCATCCCGTTTCTTATCATCGACATGGTCGTCGCCAGCGTCTTGATGTCGATGGGCATGATGATGATGTCCCCGGTGATGGTGGCGCTGCCCTTCAAGCTGATGCTGTTCGTGCTGGTCGACGGCTGGCATCTGCTGCTCGGTTCTCTCGTGCAGAGTTTCGGATGACCCCAGAAAAAGTCATGGACATCGGCCGGCAGGCGATCGAGATGACGCTCATCATCTCCGGGCCGCTGCTGCTCGCGGCGCTGGTGATCGGCCTGATCGTCAGTATTTTTCAGGCTGCCACGCAAATCAACGAGCAGACGCTATCGTTCATCCCCAAGCTGGTCGGGATGTTCATTGTCCTGATACTGGTCGGTCCTTGGATGCTGCAAATGATGGTCGACTACATCCGGCGGCTGTTCGAGAGCATTCCGCAGCTCATCGGTTGAAGGCATGATTAGCCTGACCTCGGCGGAGATCAATGCTTGGATCGTCGCTTTTTTTTTCCCCTTGGCGCGCATACTGGCCTTCCTCGCCACTGCGCCGCCTTTCAACAACGCGGCGCTGACCGGGCGCATCCGCCTGTTGCTCGGCCTGGCCATCGCCATCGCGATCACCCCGGTCTTGCCCGAGATGCCGGCGGTCGGGCCGGCCTCCGGCGCCGGCCTGCTGATCCTCGCCCAGCAAGTCCTCATCGGGTCTGGCATGGGGTTCTCGATGCGGCTGGTGTTCAGCGCCATCGACATGGCCGGCAACATGGTCAGCATGCAGATGGGGCTCGGCTTCGCCACCGCCTACGACCCGCAGAACACCTCGCAGACACCGGTTATCTCGGAATTTCTCGGCATGCTGGCGCTGCTGGTTTTTATGGGGATCAACGGCCACCTGATGCTGCTCGCCACGCTGGCGCACAGCTTTATCGCGTTGCCGGTCGGCGCGACCGCGCCCGGCAACGGAAGCTGGCTGAACATCGCCAACGCCGGCGCGGTTGTTTTCTCATCCGGGCTGCTGCTGGCGCTGCCGATCATCGTCGCCCTGCTGATTACCAACATCGCGCTGGGCATACTCGGCCGCGTCGCGCCGCAACTGAACCTGATGGCGGTCGGTTTCCCGCTGACCCTGACGCTGGGGCTGATCGCGCTGGCGCTGAGCCTGGCCTACCTGAGCGCACCGCTACAACAACTGTTCGAGTTTGGGTTAAGGTCGGTGCTCGGCTACTTTACGGCGCCGGGATCGGCACGCACCAGTTGAATCGTCCCTTCGGAGTAACGCTGCGCGAAGGGCGTGCCCGAATCGATCCCCTCCGAGTAGCTGAGTATCCGGTAGCCGGAAAATCCGCCGTCGTGCTGGAGCTGCAGGGCGCGGCGTTTGAAATTCTGTAACGCCTCGCCGTCGCCGCCCGTGCGAAAGCGTTTGGCGCGCAACGACAGATGATAGGTCTCGTCGCCCAGCGGCCTTTCCTCGATGCTCCAGTTGGGCGACAGCGGTTCGTAGATCAGCAGCAAAGCCGCCGCACCCAGCACGCCGCCGCCGGTCACGTCGGCCGCCAGCGCCCGTGTCGGGGCGGCGGCCAGCGCCAGCAGCGCGCAGAATAAGCCGGAAAGCCGGGTGCTCATAGATAGCTGAAGAGATTCAGGCCGCTGATCTTGACGAACGATTTCTGCGCCGCCTCAAGACTCATGTTTTGCTTGGCAAAATCCGAAATCGCCTTTGCGTAATCCAGATCCTGAAGGTCGGACAAAGTCGACCGGTATTGCACGTCCAGCGCCGAAGCGTTGCTGCCCAAGGTATCGAGTTCGCGCATGCCCGCCCCCACCGTCGCCTGGACGCGACCGACGTTGCTCAATGCCTGGTCGAGGTTGGTCATCTGAGCGCCGATGGCGTTGGTGAACTCGGTGTTGCTGTAGGCCGGCGTTCCGAGCGGTTGCTTCATAATGCCAATCAGATTTTCCACGGTCTGGAACAGGCTTTGATTGGCCGCCGGATTGATCGAAAACGTATCGCCGTTGGCGGGTTGTCCGTCGACCACCACCTGCCCGCCAAAGTCCGTGGCGGGCGCCACTGTCGTCACCAGCGGGATCGCTTGCCCCGGGGTGAAGGACAAAGCGGCTGTCACTGGCGCGGCGCCGTTGAAGAGCTGGTAGGTGGTCGCACCGGCGGCCACGGAAAACTGGATCTTCAGCTCCGGGCTGGCCGGCACCGCCCACGGATAACTATTGAGGCCGCTGACCCACTTCTGCGGATCCAGCACGGAGCCCGCACCGATAGTCGCCGTCCCCTGGTTGATGCCGCCACCGGTGTTGCCGGAAGTCGCCGCGACAAACGTCCCGTTGCCCTCCTTGGCGTTCATGAACAGATCGCTGCCCGCGACGCTGATCGCCATCTGGCGCGACGCCGACACTTGCAGCAGGCGCTGCCCGTCGTCGCCCGAGTAGGTTGCAGGTGCGGTTATTGCCGGCGGGATGGCAGCGGCGGCGCCCAACGCAAAGGGTTGCGTTGCGCCCTGATAACCGGAAAACAAATAGTCCCCGGCGCCGTTCTGGCTGTTGGCGATGCCCATCAGCTCGCCGAAGCGCGCTTCGAGCTCGGTGGCGATCGCCTGGCGGTCGGAACTGCTGAGAACGGTATTGCCCGCCTGAACAACCTTCTCGCGCACGTTCTGCAGCAGGTCGGTCAGCGAACTCAACTGGCCATCGACCAGCCCCAGCTGGCTGCTTGCCGTGCTCTGGTTCTCCGCGTACTGGGTGTTGACTTCCAGCGACTGCGTCAATACCAGCGCGCGCGAAGCGGCGACCGGATCGTCGGCCGGCGAGAGGATGCGACGGCCGCTCGCAAGCTGGCTTTGCAGTTTGTAGAGGTCGCTTTGGCTACGCGAAACGCTGGCCGCCGTCTGGTCGTATATCTGGTTGGTGCTGATGCGCATCGCTATCTCCTTACTAACCCAGCGAAGTCAGCGTATCGAAAAGCTTGCTGGTCACCTCGATGACCTTGGCGGCCGCCTGATACGCTTGCTGGTAGCGGATCAGGTTTGCCGCCTCCTCGTCGAGGTTGACGCCGGACAGCGAATCTCGCGACGCCTGCGACTGCGCCAGCAAGGCCTGCTGCGCGGCACCTTTGATCTGCGCTTCGCGCGTCTTGTTGCCCGTGTCGTTCACAAGCTGGGCGTAGGTGCCCTGAAAACTGGCGGTCTTGCCGGACATCGTGTTTTGCGTTTGCAGCTGGCCCAGAGCCAGGGCGTTGCGGCCGTCGGAAACGCCAGCGGCGTTTTTCGAGACAGTGAACTTGTCGCCGTTGTTTGGCGTGCCCGCGATCTGGAAGCTGAACCCGCCAGACGGCCCGGAACCCAGAAAGGCAATCGTTGCGCCGCTGGTATAAGGGATGGGCGCACCCGAGGCATAGTTGGTCGTCACCGGTGGCGTTCCCGGAACCGTCACCGAAACGGCCGGCAATACTGCCGGCAGAGCGACGGGGGTGAAATTCAGGCTCGGCGGCACCGTCGTGCTGTCGTAGTTCAGCGTCAGCGGCGCGGCTGAGACCGCCGACGGATAACCCGGCGCCACGCTGCCCGCGCTGATCGTCGACGTGCCCGTGTTGCCGCTTCCCGCCTGCGTGCGTATCGGGGCAGCGGCGGCGACCAGGCGCGCATCGGCGGCGATAGCGGTGTTGACCGAGATATTGGACGCCGCGTCGCGGGTCGGTTTGATGAGATAGCCTGAACCTGCCGACAACGCCCCCGTGGTCGCCAGGGTAAAGCCCTGCGGCTCGGCGGCAAGCGCCGCATTGATGGCGGCGACATCCGCGCCCGTCCACTGCTTGTTGTCGGACAACCGTGTCAGGGTCGCCGAGCCTGCACCGGCTTTCAGCTCATAGTCGCTCCCGGTCAGGTCGGTATAGAAATTCCCGTTCAAAGTCGGCGTGTTGAAACTGGCCGTTACGGTTGGCCCGCCGGGAGGGTTGGTCGCACTTTCCGTCACTGACGGTTGCGGGACGCTAAAAAAACTGGCTTGAAAGGTGCCGCCCACAGTCGCCGCCGACTGCCCCAGCAAATCCTGCCCCAGCGCGTGCTGCGCGTTGAAAGTGAGCGCCAGCGATGCCGCGTTGCGGCCCAGTTCGTTGGTGGTCTTGTCGAGCGACTCGTTACGGAACTTGAGCAGGCCGCCCAGGCTGCCACCGACAATCAGCGATTCCGATATTTCCTGGGTAGAGCCGGACGTGACCACGCCGACCTCGATCTTCGAAGGGTCGGCGCTCGACTGGACGACCGCCATGCGCGACGCCTCGCCCCTGATGACCAGTTGCTGGCCAGTCCCGACAAAAACGTTCAAGCTGCCGTTGTCGTCGGTCGTCGTGCTGACCTTGATGAGCTTGTTCAATTCGGCGATGAGCTGGTCGCGCTGGTCGAGAAGATCGTTGGGAGCATTGGACGAAGAAGCGGAGCTGGCGATCATCTGGTTCAGGCCGGCGATCTGTTCGGCGTAACCGTTGATGCTGGCCACCGCCCCCGTGATCTCCCCGCTCACGCCTTCGTTGATCTCGTTCAGCCGCGCCGCCATCGTCTGATAGCGCGACGCCAGCGTCTGCGCGGCGGAAATCATGGACTGGCGCGCCGGCAACTGCGAGGGGTTGGCCGCAGCATCCTGCACGCCTTTGAAGAAATCCTGCAAGGCCGGCGTCAAACCGGCGCTCGGATCGGCCAGCATGTCGTCGATCTGTTTGATCTGCGCCGCATAGGCATCGAGCTCGCTCACCGTCGTCTGCGTCTGATTGACTTGCGCGCTCAGGAAGCCGCTGTAGATGCGCTCGACGGTCGATACGCTGACGCCTTGGCCGATATAGCCGGCGCCGGTCAGCGCGGCCGGGTTGGCCGCCTGTATCGTTCGCTGGCGGTTGTAGCCCGGAGTGTTGACGTTAGCGATATTGTGCTCGGTCGTAAGCAGTCCCAGCTTCGCCGCGTTCAGACCCGAAACACCCGAGCTAAAGAATCCTGTGGTCATGGGTTCGCTCCTTTTCAACCCTGTCTACGACAAGACGGGCAATATCTTTAGCGGCGGTTTCCATCAGGCGGCCAACGCCTGGCGCAGCGTCGGGCCGGCGATGATGCGGCCTAGCTTGTCGGCGTACGACGGGTCGGTCGCATAACCGGACTGTTGCAGCGAACGGGCAAATTCCGCGCCATCCTGCTGGCCGAGGACGCCCGCAAACCGGGGGTTGCCGGAAAGCAGGCTAGCGTAATCGCGGAACGCTTCGCCGTAAGAACTATAGACACGGAATTTTTCGCGCGCCGGCTGGGGCACGCCGTTCACATACTCGGTGGTCTGCACGTCGGCCGTTGCGCCCTGCCAGCTCTTTCCGGCCTTGATACCGAACAGGTTATAGGTCGGCGACCCGTCCGCCGCGCGTATCTCGCTCTTGCCCCAGCCGCTTTCCAGAGCGGCGTGCGCGACGAGAAAGTGTGCCGGCACTCCGGTAGCGGCGGCCGCTTCCCGCGCATAAGGCCAAGTGCGGCTGACGAAATCGCGACTGTTGGCCGAGGTGCTTGCCGAAGGCTGAACGGCATTCGCTTCTTTCGGTGCGCCGGCAGGAAGATCGGCAACAGGAGCGGCAGCGCGGGCGGCAAAGTTTGCCGCTTGCCGGGAAATTACCGCCGCTTGCAGCGCATCGAGCGCGGAAGTCGTTCCGGCTGCCCCGCCGGACGACAGGTTGCGCCCCAGTTGCTGCTCGATCATTTTCGCGAATCCGAGCTTGCCTTGCGCCGAAAGGTTCTGCGCCAGTTGCTGATCCATAATGCCGGTAAAGAAGCGGCTCTGGTCGCTGTCCAGCAAGCCATCCTGGGGCGTGGTGTCGCGCATGCTTTTGAGCATCATCTGCAGGAGCATGCCCTCGAACTGCTGTGCGGCCTGCTTCAAACCGGCTTGCGGGTCTTGTTTGAGCCTGGCGCGCAGATCACCGGACGATTTTGCATCGAGGACGAAATGCTGGGAATTGACGTTATCGGCTTTCATGGTGGAAGTATAAGCAATTTTCAGGCCCAAAGTCTAAAAGCAACAAGGCGTAAACCGCGACGTCGAGCCTGTCCGGAATTTTGTGTGTGAGGCATAATTCCATTTCTAAATCGTTAGTGTAACTACTCAGGTATGCCGGCATAGCACATCCATACCGGGTTCAAGAAAAGGCAGCGGAAGCCGATAAGAGAAGGCATGGAAGAACTGCCTGA
>JACQYA010000036.1 GCA_016208425.1 Betaproteobacteria bacterium | reverse complement strand
TATCGACGATCTACCAGCCGCTCAACCAGTACAAAGTGGTGATGGAGGGCGCGCCGGAATACTGGCAGCACCCGCAGAGCCTGGATCAAATCTGGGTGGTCGGCGCCAGCGGCCAGCGCGTGCCGTTTCCGGCCATCGCCAGGTGGGAACCGGGCACCGCGCCGCTCGGCGTCAGCCACCAGTCGGGTTTCCCGGCGTCGACGATTTCCTTCGATCTGGAGCCGGGCGTCTCGCTCGGCGAGGCCACCGAACTCGTCGACGCGATGTTCGCCCGCATCGGCGTGCCCAACTCGGTGCGTGGCAGCTTCCAGGGCACGGCGTCGGCCTTCAAGGCGGCGCTCGCCTCGCAGCCGGCGCTGATCCTGGCGGCGATGGTCGCCATCTACCTGGTGCTCGGCATGCTTTACGAAAGCACGCTGCACCCGCTGACCATCCTGTCCACGCTGCCGTCGGCCGGCGTCGGCGCGCTGCTCGCCCTCCTCGCCTTCAATACGGAGTTCTCGATCGTCGCGCTGATCGGCATCATCCTGCTGATCGGTATCGTCAAGAAGAACGCGATCATGATGGTCGACGTCGCCCTGGTCGCCGAACTCGGCATCGCCGTGATGGGCGGGCTGCTGGTCAGCCAGGTGCTGACGCTGTACACCACGCCGGTCGTCTACCTGGTGCTCGACCGCGCGCGCCACGCCACACTGCACCGCCTGCGCCACTGGCTGACGGCGGCGGCATGACCCATTTTCGATGAGGAAGCGATGCCCGCCCGTTCTTTCCCGCGCGCCCTGACCGCTACTCTGAGCGCTGCCATCGCCGCCTCGCTGGCCGCCTGCTCCTTCGCGCCACCGCTGCAACTGCAGAGTGTCGAACCTCCGGCGAACTACCGCGAAGCGCAAACGCCGACACGGGCGCAACTGCCGTGGAAATTTGCCGACAGCGCTGCCAACGGCGTTGCTGACGGCGCCGCCGCCGGCGAAGCGCTTGCGCGGGCGCCGTGGGAAGTGTTCGCGCTACCCGAGTTGCCCGGGTTGCTCGCCCGTCTGGAGACGGCCAACGCCAGCCTGGCGGTTTCCCGCGCCCGCTACCGGCAAGCGGCGGCGCTGATCGACCAGGCCAGCGCCGGACTGTTTCCGGCGGTGAGCGGCAGCCTTGCCGCGACGCGGGCGCGCAGTTCCGGTCAGACCCCGCCGACCACCACCGACAGCCTTTCGCTCTCGGCAAGCTGGGAAATCGACCTCTGGAGCCGCCTGCGCGGCACGGTCGACGCCAACGAAGCGTCGGCCAAAGCCAGCGCGGCCGACCTCGCCGGCGTACGCCTCGCGCTGCAAGCCCAATTGGTGCAGGCGCTGCTTTCGCTGCGCGTCGTCGAAGTGCAGCGCCAGTTGCTCGACGCCACGGTGGCGGACTACGAGCGCTACCTCCAGCTCACCGCCGACCGCGTCCGCTTCGGCGTCGCCAGCCGCGCCGATCTGGCGCTGGCCGAAACGCAGTTGCGCAGCGCGCAGGCGCAGGCCATCGAAACCGGCGTCCAGCGCGCGCAGCTCGAACACGCAGTTGCCGTGCTGGCCGGCGAACTGCCCGCCACTTTCCGCCTGCCGCCAAGGCCGATTGCGACGACCGTGTTGCGCGCGCCGCTGCGCGGCACCGACAACATGCCGGATGGCGCGCGATCCGCACAGCCCGGTTCCGGCACCGCCCACGCCGGCATTTTCGACCTGGTGCCCGCCTTGCCCGCCGTACCGCTGGACACGCCGTCGACTCTGCTCGAACGGCGTCCCGACATCGCCGCCGCCGAACGGCGCGCGGCTGCGGCCAACGCCCAGGTCGGCGTGGCGCACAGCGCTTTCTTTCCAATACTCAGCCTGTCGGCGTCCGGCGGCCAGCGCTCCAGCATCTGGAGCGAGCTACTCGGCACGCCGGCGCGTTTCTGGTCTATCGGCCCAGCGCTGGTAGCACCCTTGTTCGACGGCGGCTTGCGCGGCGCGCAAAAGGCACAGGCCGTCGCCGCCTGGGAACAGGCTTCCGCGACTTACCGCCAAACCGTGCTCGCCGCTTTCCAGGAAGTCGAAGACCAGTTGGCGGCGCTACGCATCCTCGCCGAAGAAGCGGACGTGCAACAGCAGGCGGTTAAAGCGGCCCGCGTTGCCGCCGAACTGACGCAGGCGCAATACCGCGCCGGCGTCGCCAGCAGCCTGCAAGCCATCGTCAGCAACGGCGCGCTGCTCTCCGCCGAACGCGCCGCGCTCGATCTGCACAACCGGCGGCTGATTGCGGCGGTAGTGTTGATACGGGCGCTGGGAGGCGGGTGGCAGGCGACCGATCCGGCGACGGGCAGTTTTTAGCTTGGAGCAGGCGGTCAACATGAAACGAACGCTGTCCAGAAGCCGCGCCATTCCAAGCTTGACCCGGAATCCAGGCGCGCTACCGGATTTCAGCTTTCGCCGGAACGACGATTCAGCGCCCGCATGACATTCCTCGCGCCACCGCCCACCGGTAGAAGCGCTGCTTGGCGAGTTCGACGACGAAGAGATAGACGAGCACCATGACCCCGAGAATGAAATAGAAAGTGACCGGAGGCGGCACGAATCCGAAATGGACGCCCAGCGGCGTAAAGGGCAGCAATGCCGCGAGACCCACAATACCCAGCGATGTCGCCATCAATATCGGGTGAGGATGGCTTTTCAACGGATTGCCCCGCGTGCGGATGATGAAGATCACCAGCACCTGGGTACACAGCGATTCTACGAACCAGCCGGTTTGAAACAGTTTCTCGTCGGCGTGTAGTACGACCAGCATGATGTAAAAGGTCAGAAAATCGAACAGCGAGCTGATCGGCCCGATGACGAGCATGAAATTGCGCACGAAATCGATGTCGAGCACGCGCGGGTTGCGAATTTCCCCGGCATCGACCTTGTCCAGCGGAATCGGTATTTCCGAGAGGTCGTAGAGAATGTTGTTGAGCAGGATCTGGGTCGGCAACATCGGCAGGAAGGGCAGGAACAGCGCGGCGCCGGCCATGCTGAACATGTTGCCGAAGTTCGAGCTGGTGCCCATCAGGATGTATTTCATGATGTTGCCGAAAGTCCTCCGCCCTTCCAGCACGCCGGCGTGCAGGACGTGCAGGTCGTGCTGGAGAAGGATCATGTCGGCCGCTTCCCTGGCGACGTCGACCGCCGAATCGACCGACAGCCCGACATCCGCCGCGTGCAGCGAAGGCGCGTCGTTGATGCCGTCGCCCAGGTAGCCGACGACATGGCCGCGCGCTTTCAGCGCACGGATGACACGCTCCTTCTGAGCCGGATTCACCCGGCAGAACAGGTTGGCCGCTTCGACCCCGGCTTGCAGCGCATGATCGTCGATCTGCGCGATTTCGTGGCCGGTGAGCAGTCCCTTGACCGGGATTTTCAACTGTGCGCACACGTGCCGGGTTACCCGATCGCTGTCGCCGGTGACGATCTTGATCGCCACACCAACCCGGTCGAGAGCAGCCAGCGCGGACGCGGCGCTGGCCTTCGGCGGGTCGAGAAAGGCCGCGAAACCGGCGAGCACCAGCCCGCTTTCGTCGCCCACCACGGCATGCGGATGATCTGGTGGCGCCTGTCGCCAGGCAATGCCCAGCACCCGGAAACCATCTTCCTCCAGCGCATGGTACTGGTCGCGAACCGCGTTTAGCGCCGCATCGTCCAGCGGAAGCTGCCGGTCGGCGCCCGCCGCTTCATAGCGCGCGCACAGCCCGACGATCTCGTCTGCGGCGCCTTTGACCACCAGCCAGCGTGTCTCGCCGTTATCGATCAACACGGAGACGCGACGCCGCCCGAAATCGAAAGGAACCTCGTCGATTTTTTTCCAGGCGCCTATATCGATGTGCCGGTGCGCGAGAATGGCTTCATCGAGCGGGCTTTTCAGGCCGGTTTCAAAAAAGCTGTTGAAATAGGCGAGTTCGAGCACCCGCTCGCTGGGTCGGCCTTGCGCGTCGACATGCCTTTCCAGCCGAATTTTCGCTTCGGTCAGGGTTCCGGTCTTGTCGGTGCACAGGACATCCATCGAGCCCAGCTCCTGAATCGCGGCCAACCGCTTGACAATCATGTGCTTCTTCGCCATGCGCAGGGCGCCACGGGACAGCGTGACCGAGACCACCATCGGCAGCAGCTCCGGTGTCAGCCCGACCGCCAGCGCCACGGCGAACAGGAAAGATTCCAGCCACGGCTTGTGGAAAAAAGTGTTCACCAGCAGCACGAACATCACCATCAGGACGGTCAACCGCATGATCAGCATGCCGAAGCGGCGGGCGCCGGCCTCGAAAGAAGTCGGCTCCGACGGACGGGAAACGCTGTCGGCGATGTCGCCGATGGCCGTGTGCGCGCCCGTTTTTACCACCAGCATGCGGGCGCTGCCGCTGATCACCGAGGTGCCCATAAACACCGCGTTGCCCGCATCCTGCAACTCCGTGGCCGTATTCGGCGGCACGCCGGGGCGTTTTTCCACCGGGTAGGATTCGCCGGTCAGCAGCGCCTGCTTGACGAAAAAATCGTTGGCTTCGAGCACGATTCCGTCCGCCGGAATCAGGTCGCCGGCGGCGAGCAGCACGATATCGCCGGGCACCACGTCAAGAACCGCTACCGCCAGCGGCTTGCCATCGCGCAGCAGTTTGGCGCGCACAGAAACCGATTGCCGCAATTTTTCTGCCGCCGCGTTGGCACGGTACTCTTGGACAAAATCCAGGGTGACACTGAGCAGAACGATACAAGCGATAATGACAAAGCTGGTGATTTCCCCGGTCAGCGCCGAAACCGTGCTGGCGGCGAGGAGGATGAGTACCAGCGGGTTCTTGAAGCGGCCGAGGTACTGTAGCAGCAGCGGTTTTTCCTGCCCCTCGCGGAACCGGTTGGAGCCAAATCTTGCCGCCCTGGCCTTGGCCTCGATGCCCGACAAGCCGGCAGCAGCAGCGCCTCCCGGCGGCGGTTCCAGCCACCAGGGCAGAAGCGTCGGAACCTGCGTCATTCCGCGGCTTCCGCTCAATCGGTACCGGAATAGCGGTAGTGTAGAGCGTCCAGATAACGCGATACCTGCGCCACGTCGTCGTCGTCCCACCCGAGCCCGGAAATCGCCTGCCAGCGCCGGACTTGCGCCCGGAGGCTCGTCCGGTCGACAACCAGTCTTTTGTCCCGCCAATGGATGTCTGCGGTGTGGCACGCGATGCAGTGCGTCGCATACAGCAGTTCGCCGCGCGACGGGTCGCGCATCACCGGCGTATCGGCTCCGACCGGATTGCCGAAAAAGATGACCGGCACGGCGACCAACGTTTTCCAGAACATATCGCCCCCCGCAAAAGCTACCATCCGACCCAGTATAGGCTTTGCACGACGGTTTTGCGGAAGCCGCCGACACGGAAACGAGGCTGTCGCTCCCGAACTTTTTCGGAGCACAAAAAACCCGGCCGTCAGACCGGGTTGGGAGGAAGCCCGGGCGCGATCAGTGGCCGGCTTTCAGGCTGGCCGAGAAAGCGGCTTCCAGGCTTTCGGGGAACTGGAACTGGGCGAAGGCGCGGTGGATCTGGTCTTCGTTGACGCCGGCGCTGCGGTCTTCAAAGCGAATGCCCAGCGTGCGGCCGTTCGAGGCGAGGGTGGCAAAGGCAAAACGCCAGCGCTGGGCTTCGGCGAGACGCTCGCGCAGCTCGCGCTCGTTGCTGATGGCGACGCCAGCTTGTTTCAAGGAATCCAGGAACTCGTCGAACGACTCGGTGCTCAGGCTGCCCATTTTTATCTCCGTTATTGGCTGGTGGTTGCCCACCCATGCGCCGAATAACGATGAGCCCCGCAAGCGGTTGACAAGATTCTTCAACTTGTCCGTGCCGCGCTCCCGCTCAAACCCAGACCAGGCGCGGCGGCGCCCCTCTTTCCCCGGCGACAAACGCGAGCTGGCCGAATTCGGCCGCCAGGTCGCGCAGGGATCCCGCATCCGCGTGCAGCAGCAGAAAGCCCGGTTCGGGCGGCCAGTCGCCGGCATCGGGGCGATTGCTGGCCTCGAAACGAGGCCAGCCCAGCGCATCGATTCTGTCCAGAAAGCGCTTCTCGCGTTCCGCGTTCCGCGCCTCGCTCGTCCGCCGCGCGCCGGGGTTGCAGGGAGTGACGATCCCCCAGCGGCAAGCGCCTTGTCGCGCGAGAAAATCGTCGAAAGCGAGGTCGGGCGCGCCGATGCGCAAATCGAACGGCCCGTCCGGCGTCGCGACGCGATAAGCCGTCGCCCGGAAAAGCGCATCAAAGACCTCGCCGCTCATTCCTCGTCCGCGAAATCTGCGGGTTCGATGTCTTCCAGCTCGCCCAGCCGCGCCTGCGCTTCGACCACCGGCAACGCCTCGACACCCTTCAGCTTGCGTTCGATCTGGCGCGTGCGGACGCCCGCCGACTCGATGCTGCGCGTCGCCTGTTCGAGCTTCTTGCGCGTCGCTTCGAGCACCTCGCCAAACTTGCCGAACTCGGTCTTGATCGCGCCGAGCACGCCCCATACCTCCGACGAACGCTTTTCGATGGCCAGCGTGCGAAAGCCCATCTGCAAGCTGTTGAGCAGCGCCGCCAAGGTCGTCGGGCCGGCCAGGCTGACCCGGAAATCGCGCTGCAAGACCTCGGCCAACCCAGGCCGGCGCAGCGCTTCGGCATAAAGCCCTTCGATGGGCAGGTAGAGGATGCCAAAGTCGGTGGTGTACGGCGGCTCGATGTATTTGTCGCGGATTTTTTTTGCCTCGTCGCGCAGCCGCATTTCGAGCGCCTTGGCTGCGATTTCCACGGCCAGCGGATCGGCGCGCTCCTGGGCTTCGAGCAGCCGCCGGTAATCCTCGACCGGGAACTTGGCGTCGATCGGCAGCCAAACCGGACGGTCGCCCGCCGCGCCGTTCGCCCCCGGCACTTCCAGCTCGCGTCCGGGCAGGCGGATCGCGAATTCGACGCGCTCGGCGCTCTTCGGGCGGGTGACCACGTTCTTGTCGTACTGTTCGGCGGTCAACACCTGGTCGAGCAGCGCCTCCAGTTGCACCTCGCCCCAGGTGCCGCGCGTCTTGACGTTGGTCAGCACTTTTTTCAGGTCGCCGACGCCGGCTGCCAGCGTCTGCATTTCGCCCAAGCCTCGATGCACCTGCTCCAGCCGCTCGCTGACCAGCTTGAACGAATCGCCCAGGCGCTGCTCCAGCGTCGCGTGCAATTTCTCATCGACCGTCTTGCGCATTTCTTCGAGCTTGGCCGCGTTGTCGGCCTGCATCGCACCGAGGCGGGTTTCGAGCGACAGGCGCAGTTGTTCGAAACGCTGCTCGTTGCTTTGCGTCAGGCGCGCCAGCTGCTGTGCGAAAGATTCGAGCTGCTGCCCCTGCAAGGTGCCGAGTTGCGCCAATCGCGCCGCCAGCGTGCCGGCCAGACGATCCAGCGCCAACGACTGCTCCTCGCGGCCGCCGCGCGCCGCCGCCGCCGCTTCCTGCCGGCCGCGCGCCATTTCCTCGCGCAACTCGCGCTCCAGGCGCTCAAGCCCGCCTTCCAGCGCCCGAAAATACGGCGCAACCGTCCCACTGTCCCGGCCGACGCGCAACAACAGGATAATTTGCAACAACAGCGCGGCGCCAAGCAGCGCCGCCAGCCCGTACAACCCGAGTTCATTCATCGATATTTTCTTTGGCTATGTTCGCACTAACGCTGGACGGGCAAAGAGAGCCGACCCCGTTCATTTGGACAGAATTTCCACGGCGACAAGTGGAGCCTTGCGGCGTGGGGTTATCCGCGAAGCCGCTGCCCGCCGGTTTATCAAGCGGGCGGCTCGGCGGGTGCCCCGGGCGTTATGCCACGACCCTCTCTTGCGGCAGGCCGGCGCAACGGATCATATCGGGCATATTGCCGTCAAGCGACGGGTGCTGCTGGCGAGTGTTGAAGAAAAACGGACAACCCCGCAGCAAGCCACAAGGTATCAAAGCCCACGACAACCGCAAGAGTGAGCCCCCCAAGGAGCCGGGAATTGCATTTGAATAGACTAACACCATAACGTACTGTTTGCAATATATATATATATTGCAAATCCCGGAAGGGTCGGATATCAGCGCTCTTATTCCGTCGTGGCTTTACGGAAATTCACCCTACCCCTTCCCTTTACAAAGTCAGTCTTGAATTGAGAACTGCTGGGCCGATCAGCTCTTTCGTTAAACGAACGGCTATTTCTGTAAAATAACGCCTTTGCACCGATCTGCCGACTGTTCCGATGCCCAGACACAATGACCGCCGCCACCCCCATCTTTCCCGAATGAGAGGTGGCGCGGGGTTCGTGGTGCACACTCGCAGCCGTGTCCGCGCGTCGACGGAAAATTGCCGGCCAGATACACGGGATATTTCAGCGGCAACATCGACACCGCGCCCGCTATGAAGAGGGTCGACCCCAAGAATGTCTTGGCGTTTCTGCACGATGTCGGTGCCGTTGCCCTTGCCTGGACGCTTGCCTATCTCTTTCGCTTCAACTTCGAGCTGCCGCAACTCCACCGCGGTGGAATGACCAACGCCCTGTACTGGATTCTCCCGTTGCATGGCGTGATTGCCTGGCGCGTCGGCTTGTACCGGAACCTGTGGCGCTACGCGAGCCTGACGGACATCAAGCGTATCGTGATCGCGGTCAGTCTATCGGCTTGCCTGGTGACCATTATTGTTTCGCTGGCATCGCTGCAATCGCAGATACCGCGCACCGTCCTGATCCTGAACCCGCTGTTGCTGGTCATCCTGATGAGCAGCAGCCGCTTCGGCTATCGAATGTTCAAGGAATACCACCTCTACGGGCACGCCAATCTCCGTGGAGAGCCGGTCATCGTTCTCGGTTCCAGCGATCACGCCATCAACCTGCTGCGCGATTTGCGCCGCAGCCCGCTTTGGCACGTTGTCGGAATTCTCGACGATGACCACAAAAAATGGGGGCGCGAAATCAACGACGTCAAAGTGCTCGGCGATATCGACGAGCTGCCCGTGTGGGCGAAAAAATTCGGGTTGCGCAACGTCATCATGGCGCTTCCATCGGCGACCGCCAGCCAGCGCCGCCATGCGATAGAGCTGGCCGGAGACGCGAACCTGACGGTGTTGACCGTGCCCGCGATGCAGGATTTGTTGAGCGGGCGCATCGCCGTTTCCGAGATCCGCCGCATCGAGCTGGAAGATTTGCTGGGAAGAGAGGCCGTCAACCTGGACGACGCGGGGCTGCACGCCTTTCTGACCGGCAGGTGCATCATGGTCACCGGCGCCGGAGGTTCGATCGGTTCGGAACTCTGCCGACAAATTGCTGCCTTCTCGCCAAAACAGCTCATTTTCTTCGAATTCAACGAATACGCCCTGTATTCCCTGGAGCAGGAGTTCCAGCGCTGTTTTCCTGACGTGCCGGTTGTTTGCGCCATCGGCAATATCATGGACGTGCAGCGCTTGGCCGGCGTGATCGCCAAATATCGGCCGGAAGTGATTTTTCACGCCGCCGCCTACAAGCATGTGCCGTTGATGGAGGCGGATAACGCTTGGGCGGCCATCGAGAACAACGTGCTCGGGACACTGCGCATCGCCCGGGCAGCGGTCGCCGGCGGCGTGGGCAAGTTTGTGCTGGTGTCGACTGACAAGGCGGTCAATCCGACAAACGTGATGGGCGCCTCGAAGCGCCTCTCCGAACGGATCTGCCAGGTCATTCAGAAGGAGGAGGCAACGCAGTTTGTCGCCGTACGCTTTGGCAATGTGTTGGGCAGCACCGGCAGCGTGATCCCGAAATTCCGCGAACAGATCGCGCGCGGCGGGCCGGTAACCGTCACCCACCCCGAAATCAACCGCTACTTCATGACCATCCCCGAGGCCGCCCAACTCGTTCTGCAGGCGGGCCACATGGGGCAGGCCGGAGAAATTTTCGTGATGGATATGGGCGAGCCGGTACGCATCCGCGACCTGGCGCGCGACATGATCCGCCTCTCCGGCTATGGGGAGGACGAAATCGAGATCGTCTTTACCGGCCTGCGTCCGGGAGAAAAGCTGTACGAGGAACTGTTGGCCGACGACGAGACGACGGCGCCGACCCTGCATCCGAAATTGCGCGCGGCCACCTGCGACGAAGCGCCCGGTGCCGGATGGCTGGAGCATCTTCAAGCATGGATCGAAGACGAACCGCCGCAGGACGCCGACCGACTCAGAAACCGTCTGCGCGAATTCGTCCCGGAATACAAGCCGGGTTCCCGGTAAACCCGTTACCGTTACCGGTGCCGGCCACATCAACCACCGGACTTCCCGGGTTTCCGCACGGCCAGCCATTTCAGCACGGTCGCCGACAGCACGTCCGGATCGACCGGTTTGGCGACGAAATCGTCCATGCCCGCCGCCATGCACAGATCCCTGTCCGCGTCGAACGCGTTGGCGGTCATCGCCACGATGGGGACACGCGGGCGATCCGGTTGTCGGTGGATTCAACCTAAAAACGGGGGTGTCCTGAATTTTGTGTAAACGGGTTTTCGTTTAACGCTGTGGCATCCGGTCATCAAATTGGATAATAAACCGGTTTAGCGCAGCTTTCCAATCCCGGATCGGCATGGTCCACTTCTGGCTGATGTTTTGCAGGG
>JACQYA010000029.1 GCA_016208425.1 Betaproteobacteria bacterium | reverse complement strand
AAAATCCAACATACCGCATTGATAAACCGCCGGTTGTCATGTGCGATGCCACCCCGCACGCCTTTGCGCCCCGGCAGCCGTGGCTCAAGCAGAACCCACGCCGCATCAGAGATATCATGTCGTTGATAAGCGTCGGCCATTCGCGTGCACCACAGCTTATAAAAAAATCATTTTAACATATCTCGTGACGACACTATCTAACACATATATAGTGCAAAAAACGACGCGGCAGCGTCTGTCGGGTAAGTGTTGATGTCGATCAGGGGCTAACTACCCGGCGCGCGCCGTTGTAGCGTTTCGTCCAGTAGCTCTGGCGCATGTCTTCCACCCGTACTTCGGCACCTGTTCTTGGGGCATGTAGAAAACGGTTATCACCAAGATAAATGCCGACATGCGAAAAGGCGCGGCGCATGGTGTTAAAAAAAACGAGGTCGCCCGGCTTCAGCTCGGCTTTGTCGATCATTTCACCGACCTTGCTTTGCTCGCGGGCTGTGCGCGGGAGCAGGAACCCGGCAGCTTCGCTGAACACGAGTTGAACATATCCGCTGCAGTCGAGACCATTATCGGGATTGGTGCCGCCCCGGCGGTAATTTACTCCGACGAGTTCCAGTCCTTTGAGGATAAGATCCTGTGCACTGCTGGTGTAGCGCTCGAAAAGCGTAGGTGCTTCCGGTGATTTTTGTAGCTCTTCGGCATTGGCAATGTCCGTTCCGGACAAAGCCAGAAGGACAATTGCAAATAGCGCAGAAAGGGTTGGTCGGCGAAACATGGGTGCGGAATATAGGTGAAAAAACCGGGTATGTAAAGGGGTATTCCAGGCAATACCAGGGCAATCGCACTATGTACCCCATAAAAACGGCATAAAAATTGCTGCGGCAAAGATTTTCCCCAATGAGAAAATCCGGTGTTGCCGAATCCGGAACCCTGCTTTGACAAGGTGGGCATGGTACGAACAAATCCTGATGCCTACCTCCGAGGTGACTATCAAGGCGATAAAGCGCCAGCCCAGTGCGCAGGCATCTTCCACAAGAAGTTCAAGAACAAGACGGATGAGCGATTGACTGGAAGCGATGGCGTGCTGTTCGACACAGAATCGGCGCATTTTACAGAGGTTGATGGTTGGGCAATCGGCCAGAAAAAACTTCATATGGACGGTTGGGCTATCCAGTTTGTTGGCCCGAAGCCAGACGAGATCAAGGCTCGATTGAACACCCACCCTTCCTGTTTCATGCAGCAGACACAATTTGCCCAGCCCGGACGGATTGGGGCATGCCAAGGTAGGTAAAAGTGTTGATGACGGCCACCCGAACATGGCTCTCGACCACCTGGCGTTCGAAGCGCCTGGAGAACAGTTTGTCCCCGAGTTGCTTGAGCCGGCACATCATGTTTTCGGACAGGCTGCGCCGATGATAGCCGCTGTCGTTTTTCCAGCCGTCTCGGCCCTTGGCTTCGATTTCCTTGAGGATGCCATCCCGAGGGTGGTCGTTTCCCCAGAGAATGGCGCCCTCTCTGGGCGGGATAGTGGCCTTGGCACCCCGCCCGGCAATCGCCGCGTGGCAGCCTTGGGTGTCATAGGCACCATCGGCAGAGACTTGGGACACCTCCCCGTCAACCTGGCCGAGGAGATCGGCGAAGACTTCGCTGTCGTGCCAGTCGGCGGTGGTGACTTCAACCCCGATGATGTCCTTGGCGCTTTCATCCACGGCCAGGTGAATCTTGCGCCAGGTGCGGCGTTTGCCGGCACCGTGCTGGCGTACCTTCCATTCGCCTTCTCCAAAAACCTTCAGACCGGTCGGGCCGGCCACGACATGGGCTGGCCCACGCCTTGGCCGACGCGGAATCTGTGCCGTCAAGGTCGCCGCGCGCCGGGACAGGTGGGTGTGATCCGGCACCGGAAGATCCAGTTGGCACAGGCGTATCAGCGACTTGAGCAACCCTTCCGTGGCACGGTAGGGCAGCCTGAACAGTGTCTTCAGCGTCAAACAGGTCTGTATGGCGACATCAGAGTACAGCCCCGGCTTGCCACGACCCACAGGCGGTGGTGGCGTCCACTTGTCCTTGATGCTGGCTTCGTCAAACCAGATCGTCAGGTTGCCGCGATTGACCAGCGCACGGTCGTAGTCCGCCCAGTTCGTGATTTTGTACCGGTACTTCGCCTTCCCCGGGCATGCATCAAGCTTCGTTTGCGCTGCCGCGTTTGGTCTCCGGAACACCGGCTACCGGCGTTTCGCCCGTCGGTCGCGGCGGGGTATCTGGCACGAGTTGTCCGCACATCTGGCAAGTGACGCCGATTTTGAAGAAGCCTTTACCGGTAGCACCGTCGTGCGCGCCCATCAGCACGCGGCGGGCGCCAAAAAAAAAGCGGTGGCCAAGCGCTCGGACGGCCCCGGGGTGGCTTGGGCGCCAAGATCCGTGCCTTGGCCGAAGGGCCAGGATCACCGGCAAGATTCCACCTGGCCGGTGGAGAAGCGGGAGACAGCCCCGAAGCGCTACCGCCGCTACAACATTTGCGGCCCGGCCAGCGCCGACAAGGCTTACGATAGTGGTCTGATCCCGGCGTATCTGGGAGCCGAAAACATTCGGGCGGCGATTCCCCCGCGCGCCAACCGCTTGGTTCGGCGAGCTCACGATAAGCATCTTTACAAAAACCGTGACCCCGTCGAGCGGTTCTTCTGCCGCATCAAGCAGTTCCGCCGCATCGCCACACGCTGCGGCAAGCTCGCCCAGCGCTTCGCTTCCTTTGTCGCTCTTGCTGCCGCATTCATTTGGCTCGCTTGATTGTCGACAGAACCTAGTCAGTCCGGCCGATACCTTGCTGTCGCCGTTGGGCGGGGTTGAATCCCCGACTACCCCAACACCTGCCCGTGCTCCCGCGAGGCATGGAAGCCGACCTTGGTCCACTTTTCGCGCGTTACGTCGAGGTTGTAGCGCGTGCTGGCCAGGTAGACCGGGTTGCCGTCTACATCCTTGGCCATGCGGTGCATCTGCTCGCGCTCGAAGTTGCGGCGCGTGGTTTCGTCCGGGAAGGTCAGCCAGCGCGCCGTGTGGATGTCGGCCGGCTCGAAGATGGCGTCGACCTTGTATTCCGTCTGTAGCCGTTGGGCGACGACCTCGAATTGCAGCGTGCCGACCGCGCCGAGCAGCATGGCGCCGCTGGCGAGGTTCTCGAAGACCTGGATGGCGCCTTCTTCGCCGAGTTCCTGCAAACCTTTCTGGAGCTGCTTGCTTTTCAGCGGGTCGCGCAGGCGCGCGGCGCGAAAGAGTTCGGGCGAGAAGTAGGGGATGCCTTTGAAGCCGAGCGTTTCGCCTTCGGTCAGGGTATCGCCGATGTGCAGGTTGCCGTGGTTGTGGATGCCGATGATGTCGCCGGCGACCGCGTCTTCCATCAGCACGCGCTCGTTGGCCATGAAGGTGAGCGCGTTGGCCAGCTTCATCTCGCGTTCCATGCGCACATGCCGCACCTTCATGCCCGAGCTGTAGCGCCCCGAGCAGACGCGGAAGAAGGCGATGCGGTCGCGGTGCTTGGGGTCCATGTTGGCCTGGATCTTGAACACGAAACCGGTGAAGGCCGCTTCGGCCGGCTGCACCATGCGTGCCCCCCCATCGCGCTCTTGCGGGGGTGGCGCCCAGTCGAGCAGGGCTTGCAGGATCTCCTGAACGCCGAAGTTGTTGATGCCGGAGCCGAAAAAGACCGGGGTTTGCAGTCCGGCCAGAAAATCGACCAGGTTGAACGGGCTGCTGGCGCTCTGGATCAGGTCGACGTCGTCGCGCAACTTGCCGACTTCGCCGGGGAACTGCGCGTCGAGGAGCGGGTTGCCGATCCCGTCGAGCTTCTCGGAATCGCCGCGCCGTTCTTCGCCGGCGGCAAAACGCAGCAGCGAATCGTTCAGCAGGTGGTAAACCCCGCGAAAGGTCTTGCCCATGCCGATCGGCCAGGTGATCGGGGCACATTCGATGTTCAGCACCGATTCAATTTCTTCCAGCAAGTCGAAAGGTTCACGCACTTCGCGGTCGAATTTGTTGACGAAGGTGATGATCGGCGTGTTGCGCATGCGGCACACGTCGATCAGCTTGATCGTTTGCGCTTCGACGCCCTTGGCCGCGTCGATCACCATCACCGCCGCGTCGACGGCGGTCAGCACGCGGTAGGTGTCCTCGGAAAAATCCTCGTGCCCCGGCGTGTCGAGCAGGTTGACGGTATGCCCCAAGTAGTCGAACTGCATCACCGAGCTGGTCACCGAAATGCCGCGCTGCTTCTCGACTTCCATCCAGTCAGAAGTAGCATGGCGGGCGCTCTTGCGTGCTTTGACCGTTCCGGCAAGCTGGATCGCGCCGCCGAAGAGCAGCAGTTTTTCGGTCAGCGTCGTCTTGCCGGCGTCGGGGTGGGAAATGATCGCGAAGGTGCGCCGTTTGGCGACATCGCGCAGGATCTCGGGAGGAAAGGTGGTCGAAGCGGGGGGGGCGCTCATGGCAATCTCTCTGCTGCAAAAAACAAAAGCCGCCGGCCGGGATGGCGAAAATCACCCCGCTGGCGGCGCGCAGGCTGAACTATAGCAAGACTCGTACCCTTTCGGCGCACCGGCGCAGCCCAACGGCAACTCAAAGCGACAAGTGTGCCGCCAGCTTGGCGTGCGCGTCAGGTGGCACCACTGCCCGCAGGTAGTCGGCCAGTGTTTTGCCGGGCTCGTCACAATATGTCTCCGACTTGCCGTCCACGGCGTGAACCTGCTCCACGCGATCCAGGCGAAAGGTACGAAAGTCAGCCCGGTTCTCGCACCAAGCCGCCAGCGTCCAGATCTTGCCCCAGTAAAAGCAGCCCAGCGGGCGCAGTGTGCGCACGGTCAGCGCCCGTGCGCCATCGCGGTATTGAATTTGTATTTTGCGGTGTTCCTGCGCGGTTTCGCGCAGGACTTGCAGGGTGGTCTGCACGGCGGGTTCCAACCCCATAGGGGGCGCGTAAACGGCCATGCTTTGCGCCGCCGCCCGTGCTGCGGGCGGCAGCACCGAAAGTATTTTTCCTAATGCCACTTGCGAGGCTTGCGCCATGACGGGGTCTTGCCACGCTTGAGCCATGCGCACCGAAGCCATCAGTGCGCGGGCTTCGTCCGCGGTAAACATCAGCGGTGGCAAGTCAAACCCCGCGCCCAGCCGGTAGCCCATACCGGCTTCGCCTTCGATGGGTACACCCTGGTGTTGCAGGTCGGCCACATCGCGGTACACGGTGCGTTCCGATACCTCCAAACGCTGCGCCAGAAAGGCCGCCGTAGTCAGGCGACGGCCGCGAATGAGTTGGACGATTTGAAACAGGCGGTCGGCACGGCGCATGAGTTTTGGATATTTTATAGCTGTCGCTCACAGGGTACGTGCGCCACCGGCTCCGGGAACGATAATGAAGCAAAATCTGCCTGCATCGCCCGCGCAATCAATCGCATGTCGGCATCTCCCACTTTGAACAACCCGAACCGGAACTTGTAGCCCCAATGTAAACGGTCATCCACAAATTCCAACCGGTCGAGCAAGGGCAGAATGGAGGCCTCTTGCGCGGGCACATAAGCCACATCCAGGCGGAACGGCAGAAATCCGCCGCCCATGTCAAATTGGTACGGTTGCCCCGCCAGAACGATACCGATAGACACAAATCTCTGGCATTTGTCCTTTCCGCCCATGGTGACGGTAGGAGAGTAATACGCCACGCGGTCGCCGGACGCCACCCGCTTGAGCGGCGCGCATTTGCCGTGGCACACCTGCATGTATCCGCCGTGCGGTGCACTGCACCCCAGGCGGGCGTGTTCGGCGCTGGCTACGGCAATCCAGTTGTTTCGCACGGTCAACGCCTTTACGCCAGCGCGTGCAGGCCAACCCGGTTGCCGTCCGGATCGGTGATGTGGGCGATAAAGCCCATGCCGGGCGGTAGCGCCTGCCGTGGCATGGCAATGCCGCCGCCAGCGGCAGCGACCCGCGCCAAAACGGCGTCCAGCGAAGGCGAGGCATCCAGATACACCCGCGTGCCGCCCGCGCCGGGTGCGGGAGCCGTGGGGCCGCACATGATGGCGCCACCGACCACTTCCCCGTCGTAAGGAAACACCGCTCCCCAGGATGAGCCCATGGCTTCGCGACGCATTTTGCATAGCAGAACAGCCTCGTAAAAAGCCTGCGCGTTTTCCAGTTCGGTACAGGGAATTTCGAACCAGGCAATAGCGTTTTTCATTTTGGAATACCCGTGTGATGATGAAGCCCCAAATGATGCGCCGGGGCTACTGACAGCGTGATGTCAGTAGGGAAAGTGGTTGCCGTGACCCGCAACCGGCCGGCCGGGGTCGCGTTTGTTCGCCCGTAACCCCTATCTACGCCGACGTCCCTTTGTGCTTTCCGTCACCCGCATCATCCGGCAAACCCCCGCGCTCCAGATACCCCCGGCAACTCTCCCGCAAAAACGCGATCTGCTTCGCGTAATTCCGGCAACCGGCGCAGAATATCTTATGAAAGCGCAACGCTAGCCGTTCGCCCGGGTCAAGTTCCCGATCCATCCCTTCGGACATTATCCTGACTGCTTCCTTGCAGGTCATCATCGCGGCATCTCCGCGCCGGCGAACCATTTTTCTTCCAGGCACAGGCGCAGACCCATGCGGGCGCGGTGCAGGACGACCCAGCAGTTGTTGGTGCTCATCGCAAGCTCCTTGCAGATCTCGTCGGTGTCCAGGCCGAGCATTTCGCGCATCATGAATACGCGCGCGGTGCCCGGCGGCAGGCGGTTCATGCAGACTTCAAAAACCGCCCAGAAGCGCGTGTTTTCAAAGCTCTTCGCCGGATCGCCCCAGTTCGACGGCCGCGTGTCGCGGTTCCAGTGGTCGCGCTGGTCGAACAGTGGGTCGAAATCTCCCTCGCCGAACTCTTCTTCCGGTTGCGCGGCGTTCGGCTCGCGCACGCGGCGGCGGATCAGGTCGACGATCTTGTTCTTCAGGATGGCGAACAGCCAGGTCTTGAGCTGCGCCTTGTTGTTGAAACGTTCGGCGCCCTCCAGCGCGGCGACGACGGCTTCCTGCACCGCGTCTTCGGCGCTCGCTTCGTCGCGCAACTGAAGCACGGCGAAGCGCAGCATTTCCTTGCGGAAGCCGGCGAGTTGCTCGGGGATGGGCTGGCTCATTCCCGATTTTCCCGCTTGTAGAGATGGCAGCAAACGGTTTGTGTCGCCGAAATGCGGCGGCTTTCGGGATAACGTTCGCGGCAGACCGGCATCGCGTGCGCGCAGCGCGGGTGGAAATGGCAGCCGGCGGGCGGCTTGGCCGGGGAGGGCGTTTCGCCGGCCAGGCGGACGAATTCCGGTTGCGCATCCAGACGCGGGCTGGGTACGGCGGAAAGCAGCGCCTGGGTGTAGGGGTGTCGCGGCGAGCGCAGCACCTCGTCGACGGCGCCGCGTTCGACGATACGGCCGAGGTACATCACGGCGACCTCGTGCGCGAGGTATTCGACGACGGCGAAGTTGTGCGTGATGAAAAGGTAAGTCAGATCGAGTTCGCGCTGCAAATCGCCGAGCAGGTTGAGGATCTGCGCCTGAACGGAACCATCCAGCGCCGAAGTCGGCTCGTCGCAGACGATCAGTTCGGGCTGCACGGCGAGGGCGCGGGCGATGGCGACGCGCTGGCGCTGGCCGCCGGAAAACTCGTGCGGATAACGCCTGGCTGCGGCAGCGTCGAGGCCGACCTGTTGCAGCAGCGCGGCGATGGCGGCCGCGCGGCCCGCCTCCTGAAGTTCGACGCCGAGTGCGCTCATTCCTTCGCCGATGATTTCGCCGACCGACAGGCGCGGGTTGAGCGAGGCGAAGGGATCCTGGAAGATCATC
>JACQYA010000028.1 GCA_016208425.1 Betaproteobacteria bacterium | reverse complement strand
GCCCTCTTCGCCCGGTGCAAGTAGCCGGTTGCCCTTGGGCGCGGCAATGGAATGCCCGCCCTTGCCCGCGATGAAATCGGAGCTCTCCCCCGGGGAAAACCGGCTGCCCATCAGTGCGGAGCGAAATTTCGGGGCGTTGCGCACTAACCCCGGTGTTTCCTCAAGCCCGCCACTTGATCGAACACCCCATGCTGGCGATCTGCTCGCGCGGGCCTTGGCCGGTTTCGGCGATCTGGCGCATGGCGTCGACGAGTTCGCGCTGCACGTCCGGCGCGGCCGGCGCGCGGCCGCTGGCGTCGAGCCGGCCGCGGTATTGGAGTTCCAGATCGCGGTTGAAGCCGAAGAAGTCGGGCGTGCACACGGCGCCGTAGGCGCGCGCGACATCCTGCGTCGCGTCGTACAAGTAGGGAAACGGAAAATCCAGCGCCTTGACAACTTTTTGCATGTTCTCGAACGAGTCTTCGGCGTATTCGGCCGGATCGTTGCTCATGATCGCCGCGACGCCGACGCCGAGTTTCTGCAGCTCGCGCGCGTCGCGGCAGATGCGGTCGATGATCGCCTTGACGTAGGGGCAGTGGTTGCAGATGAACATGACCAGCAGGCCGTTCGGCCCGCGCAGCGAAGCCAGCGTGTGCCTGGCGCCCGAGGTGTCGGCAAGCTGAAAATCCGGCGCCTTCCAGCCAAAATCGCAAATCGGGGTGTTGACGGCCATGATCGCAAGTCTCCTGTGAACGACAAGAATTAGCGCCCTATAATATCATCATGAATGCGCCCCGTTTTTACTGCCCCGTCGCGCTTGCGCAGGGCGTGAGTTGCGAGCTGCCGGAAGGCGCGGCGCGGCATGCGGTCAAGGTTTTGCGCCTGCGCGTCGGCGATGCGGCGACGCTGTTCGACGGGACGGGAGGCGAGTATCGGGCGCGTATTGCCGACATCGAACGAGTGCGGGTGAGCGTCGAGGTGCTGGGGTGGCGCGCGGCGGCATGCGAGTCGCCGCTACGAGTCACGCTGGTGCAGGCCTTGCAGTCCGGCGAGAAGATGGATCTGACGGTGCAAAAAGCCGTCGAACTCGGGGTGGCGCGTATCGTTCCGGTGCTGTCGCGGCGCAGCGTGGTGCGCCTGGAGGGGGAGCGCGCGGCGCGCCGGGTCGAGCACTGGCGGGGCGTTGCCGTTTCGGCTTGCGAGCAGAGCGGGCGCAATACGGTGCCCGAAGTCGCGGGATTGGTCGGCCTGGAGCGCTGGCTGGCATGCCCGGCGCCGCCCGATACGGTGCGTTTGATGTTGGCGCCCGGGTCGGACAAAAGTCTGGCGGCGCTGGCGCCGCCCGGTGGCAAGGCCATTGAATTGCTGGTCGGTGCCGAGGGCGGGCTGGCGCCGGAGGAAATGCGTTTGGCCGTCGCTGCCGGTTTTGTGGCAATCCGTCTCGGCCCGCGCATTTTGCGCACCGAGACGGCGGGTTTGGCCGCGCTGGCGGCGATGCAGTGTTGTTGGGGCGACTTCGGGGAGACCAATCATGTTTGAATCGGCAGAGCTGGGGCACAAAATCGACAAGGCGACGTTTCGCGAGGAGGAGCCCAAGCTGCGCGCGGCGCTGCTCGACGCGCAGTTCGACCTGCGCGAAAACGGCAAATTTCCGGTGGTCATCCTGGTCAGCGGGGTCGACGGATCGGGCAAGGGCGAGACGATCAACGTGCTCTACGAGTGGATGGACCCGCGCTATCTGTCGACGCTGGCCTTTTCGGCGCCGACCGACGAGGAGCGCGAGCGCCCCTTCATGTGGCGCTACTGGCGGGCGCTACCACCCAAGGGGCGAACCGGCATTTTCGCCGGTTCTTGGTACTCGATCCCGATCACCGAACGGATTCTCGGACAGCTCGACAAGGGCGATCTCGACCAGCGCATGGATCAGATCAACCGCTTTGAGGCGATGTTGGTCAACGAAGGCGCGCTGGTGCTGAAGTTCTGGTTCCACCTCTCGAAGGACGGGCAGCGCCAGCGGCTCAAAGCGCTGGAGAAGAACCCGCTGACCGCCTGGCGGGTGACCAAGGAAAGCTGGGCGCGGCTGAAGACCTACGACAAGCTGCAGGAAGCGGCGGGCCATGTGCTGCGCGTGACGAACACGCCGTGGGCGCCGTGGATTGTCGTTGAAGGCACGGACGACCGCTATCGCTCGCTGACCGTGGGCAAGATCGTGCTCGACGCGCTGCAAAAGCGTCTGGCCGACACGCGCGACCAGAATTTCCCCGTCGCGCCGCCGATGGCGCCCAAGATCGACAGCCTGGACGTGCTCACCGCGCTCGATCTGGCGCAAAAACTGGAACGCAAGGATTACGAGACGCAACTGGCGAAATGGCAGGGGCGGCTTTCCGAGCTGGTGCGCCACCCGGAATTCAAGAAGCACTCGCTGATTCTGGCGTTTGAAGGCTCGGATGCGGCCGGCAAGGGCGGCAGCATCCGGCGCATCACGGCGGCGATGGATGCGCGCCAGTACCAGATCGTCCCGGTCGCCGCGCCGACCGAGGAAGAGCGCGCGCAGCCTTATCTCTGGCGCTTTTGGCGGCACATCCCGCGCACCGGGCGGGTGACGATTTTCGACCGCACCTGGTACGGGCGGGTGCTCGTCGAGCGCGTCGAGGGTTATTGTGCCGAGGCCGACTGGTTGCGCGCCTACACCGAAATCAACGACTTCGAGCATGAATTGCAGGGTGATGGCGCGATCGTCATCAAGTTCTGGCTGCAAATCAGCGACAAGGAACAGCTCAGACGCTTCAAGGAACGCGAGAAAATCGAGTTCAAGCGTTTCAAGATTACCGAGGAAGACTGGCGCAACCGGGAGAAAAGCGCGGCCTACCATACCGCCGTCTGCGACATGATAGACCGCACCAGCACCGGCCTGGCGCCGTGGACGATTGTCGAGGCCAACGACAAGGGATTTGCCAGGGTGAAGATTTTGCGCACGATCTGCGAGCACCTGGAGCAGGCATTGAAGACGGAAGAAACGCCCAAGAAAACCAAGGACAAAGATTGAGCGCGAGGATATAGAAAACATGTCCGAGGAATTGAGTTCCGCACATTTTGTCGCCTGGTTTCGCTCGGTTGCACCCTACGTCAATCTCTTCCGCGGCAAGACCTTCGTCATCGCTTTCGGCGGCAAGGCGATTGCCGGGCCGCTGGCGCGCACGTTGGCCTATGACGTGAATCTGCTCGCCGCGCTGGGGGTGCGCCTGGTGCTGGTGCACGGCGCGCGGCCGCAGATCGAGGAGGAGCTGCGCGAAAAGGGTCTGGAATCGGTCTATCACGGGCGCTACCGGGTGACCGATGCGGCCGCGCTCGACTGCGTGATCGATGCGGTGGGCAGCGTCTATCTCGAAATCGAGGCGCTGCTATCGCAGGGCTTGCCCGATACGCCGATGGCCAACAGCACGATACGGGTGGTCGGCGGCAACTTCATCACGGCTAGGCCGGTCGGCGTGCTCGATGGCGTCGACATGCAATAGCCAGCCCGACCGGCGAGATATTCAACCTGGCGATGGAGGAGGTCGCCGAAGCCACCGCCACCGCTCTCGGCGCCGACAAACTGGTTTTCCTGACCGACAGCCGGGGCGCGACGGACATCGACGGCAGCTTGCTCGACGAGTTAACGGCCGACGCCGCCGAGCGGTTGATCAGCCTTGGCGACTGGCTATCTCCCGATCTCAAGCGCTACCTGCCGTGCGCGGTGCGCGCCAGCCGCGCCGGGGTCGGACGGGTGCACCTGATTGGCTACAACGAAGACGGCACGTTGCTGCGCGAGCTGTTTTCGCGCGACGGCGTTGGCACCATCATCACGCGCGAGTCGCTCGAAATACTGCGTGATGCCCGCCCCGACGACATCAGCGGGCTGGTGGCGCTGATCGAGCCGCTGGAAGAAGACGGGACGCTGGTTCGCCGTTCCCGTGAGCTGCTCGAACGCGAGATCGCGCGCTTTTCCGTTGTCGAGCACGACGGCATGATCGTCGGCTGCGCGGCGCTCTACCCCTACGGCGAAGACCAGGCGGAACTGGCCTGCCTGGCCGTGCATCCGCACTACCGCCGCTGGGGCTACGGCGAAAAACTGATGAAGCGCATCGAAACCCGCGCCCGCGCCGCCAGCATCAAGCGCCTGTTCGTCCTTACCACGATTACCGGACACTGGTTCAAGGAGCGCGGTTTTGCCGAGCGGCCGGTCGATGAACTGCCAGCCGAGAAGCGCCTGCTCTACAATCTGCAACGCCGGTCGAAGGTATTGATGAAAAATCTTTGAAGTAAACTCAGGGCGTTTCAGGACGAAGCGCGAAAGACAATACGCCCGGTTTATCCGGGCTTTTTCTTTTCCAGACGTTGCACGACGAATCGGGACGGCACATGCTTCTCGAGTAGCTAAGTGAAGTGCTTTTTCGCTAGCTACTCACGGGATCGAGTCGCTTTTGAGAAATTTGACGTGGAAATTGGCTATCGGTTCTTTGAGCCTCTTCCTACCGTAGCCAGCCCTTCTTGCTGAAAAACCAGAATGGGATGACGACGGACACCGCCATCAGCGCCAGCGAGAAGGGGTAACCGTATTCCCACTCCAGTTCGGGGAACCAGGCCTTGAAGTTCATGCCGTAGATGCTGGCGATCAGCGTCGGCGGCAGCATGGCGACCGACGCCACCGAGAAGATCTTGATGATCTTGTTCTGGTTGATGTTGATGAAACCGACCGTGGCGTCCATCAGGAAGTTGATTTTGCCGAACAGGAAAGAGGTGTGGCCGTCGAGCGATTCGATGTCGCGCATGATTTGCCGCGCGTCCTCCTGCTGGGTCAGGCTGAGGAATTTGCCGCGCAACAGGAAGGAAACGGCGCGCCGCGTGTCGTGCACGTTGCGCCGGATACGGCCGTTCAGGTCTTCCTCGCGCGCGATGTCGGCCAGGATCTTGGCCGCTTCGGCGTCGGTGATTTCGGTGCCGAGCACATGCTTGCTGACATCTTCGAGCGCCGCGTAGACGTCCTCCAGCGCATCCGCCGAGTACTCCGCGTCGGCCGCGTAGAGGTCGAGCAGCACGTCCTTACCGTCGGACACGTAGCCGGGCTGCGTGCGCGCGCGCAGGCGCTGCAGGCGGAAGACCGGCAGTTCCTCGGTGCGCACCGTAAACAGGATGTCGTTGCGCAGGATCAGGCCGACGGCGACGTTGCGCGAGCCTTCCTTGGAATCGAGCAGAAAATCCGAGTGCAGGTGAATTTCACCGTTGTCTTCGACATAAAAACGGGCGCTGGCTTCGAGGTCGGTCAGGCTGCCGGGATCGGGCAGCTCGACATCGAAAAACCGGCCCACCCAAGCGCGGATCTCGGCGGTCGGCGCGACCAGGTCGACCCAGATCGGCTTCAGGTTCCGCAAATCCTCGGAACCCTGCACGGTCGTCTGGCTCAAACGGCCGCCGCGCAATTCAAAAGCATTGACGGTAGTTTTTTCGTTACGGTGATGGCCGTCGCCGATCAGCTCCTGGCGCACTTCGTCGGACAGTATTTCGAGGATGCGCTCGCCGCGCTCTTCCTTGACCTCCTGCCAGGCCAGCAGGCGATCCCCCGCTTCCAGGGCTTCGAGGACTTGCGCGATTTCGATGGGTGCGAGCCGGTCCAGCAAGCGGCGCAGACCGACCAGATGCTGCTTGTGCGCGATCTCCTCGACCAGATTGTGGCGCGGCATGTCTTGCCGGTGAACCAGGTCTTCCACCAGCTTGTGACGAGCGAGCAGATCCCTGACATCGGCGAGGTGGGCCTGAATTCCTTCGTGCTCGTTCATCTGGTCTGCCTTTTGGGTGGTGCGGTGCATCAAGCGTCGGAAATTCTAGCACGCACGGGGAAATTCATGGCACTTCGGCGGCCGGCATGCGCGCGCGTATCAGCTCGGCTTTGCGGGCAAGCCCCGGCGCGTTCCGGTTGCGCTCGTAGAAGCGCGGGGCGGGCACCATGCCGGCCAGCCTGGCCGCCTGTTCGGGCGATAGTTGCGCCGCAGCAATCCCGTAGTAATGCCGGGCGGCGGCGCCCGCCCCGAAAACGCCGTCGCCCCATTCGATCACGTTGAGGTAGACCTCGAAAATGCGCTGCTTGCTCCAGACGGCTTCGAGCATCAGCGTAATCATCGCCTCTTCGGCCTTGCGCCAGGGCGTTTTTGACGGCGAGAGGAAGAGGTTTTTCGCCAGCTGCTGCGAAATCGTCGAGCCGCCGGCAACGACCTTGCCCTTCTTCTGGTTTTTCTCGATGGCTTTCTGGATACCGCCCCAATCGAAACCCTCGTGGCCGACAAATTTCGCGTCTTCGGAGGCGATGATCGCGCGCTTCAGGTGCGGCGAAATTTGCCTGTAGGCCACCCACTCCTTTTTCAGTTGGGCTGCCGGGTCTTTGGCGCGCAGTTCGGCGAGACGTATCTCCATGAAGCGCGTGGTGCCGGGATTGAACCAGTTCCACCATAAAACCCAGCCGAACAGCCAGACTTGATACAGGAGAACCAGACCGCATAAGCCGAGGACGGCGCGCTTGAGCCAGGTCGCGGGGTGGCTCGCGGCGGGGCTGTCGCCGCTGCTCATGCGCCGCGCAAAGCCGCCAGAACCGGCGCCCCGTTCGGCCGGATACCGCGCCAGACGAAAAACGCTTCCGCAGCCTGCTCGACCAGCATGCCGAGGCCGTCGGCCAGATGCGCTGCACCCTGTTCCCCGGCAAAGGCGAGGAACGGCGTTTGGCCTTTGCCGTACATCATGTCGTAGGCTTGGCTGCCGCCGGAGAAAACGCCGGGCGGAAGCGGCGGACGTTCGCCGCCCAAGCTGGCCGAGGTCGCGTTGATGACGAGATCGAAGGCGCTGCCGGCGAGATCCGGGTAAGCGCAGCCCGCCACCGGGCCGAACGGGGCAAACTGCTGCGCGAGGCCGGCCGCCTTGGCCGGCGTGCGGTTGGCGATGACCAGCGCGGCGGGGCCGGCGCCGAGCAGCGGCCCCAGGACGCCGCGCGCCGCGCCGCCGGCGCCGAGCAGCAGAATGCGGCTACCGGCAAGGCTGCGGCCAAGATTGGCCGTCAGGTCGCGCAGCAGGCCGGCGCCGTCGGTGTTGTCACCGACCGATTCCCCGTCGCCGAAGAGCAAGGTGTTGACCGCCCCCGCCAGCTCGGCGCGCGGGGTGCGCCGGGTGGTCAGACGGAACGCTTCTTCTTTGAACGGCACGGTCACGTTGGCGCCGCGCCCGCCGGCGTCGGCAAAAGCGCGCAAGGCGCCGGAAAAATCGTCCGGCCGGGCGAGGATCGCGTCGTAGCGGATATCCTGCCCGGTCTGCCGTGCAAAGGCCGCGTGGATCGACGGGGACTTGCTGTGGCTTATCGGGTTGCCGAACACGGCGTAGCGGTCGGTCATCGGGTTTCCAGAACGTTGCTGTTGGTGAAACTCCAGCTGCGCGTGATTTCGAGAATATCGGTGTCGCGCCGGATATCCGGAGGAAAAGCGGCGTAGGGGCCGGCCATCACGACGATGCGGCGCGCGGCATCGTCGAGAATCTTGTGGCCGGACGAACGGTTGACCTCCACCTTGTCGACCGACCCGTCGCTCTTGATCGTCACGGATAACACCAGCGTCCCGTAGAGCTTTCCCCTGGCGGCTTCCGGGTAGTTGAGCGTGCCGACGCGCTCGACCTTGATCCGCCATTCTTCGACGTACTGCGCGAAACGGTATTCGTCCGCCCGCGCGCCGATGAACTTCTTGCGCGGCCGTTTGTTGTACTCTTCGACGCTCTTCGAGATCTCGGCCTCCAGCCTGGCCATCGCCAGCGCGTTTTGCGCCAGATCGAGGCCGTTAACTCCGGGAACCGTCTCGGGCGCCGGCTCCCTGGCCGGTGCCGGCGCGGCGCTGGTTTTGCTGCGCTCCTTGACCAACAAGCGCTGCTGCTGGGCCTCAAGCTCCTTGACCCGCCGTTTCGACTGCTCGATATCGGCTCCGGTCTGCTGTTTGGCCGAGGGCGGCAGCGGTGTTTTCGCGCGCCGGTTCTCGTCCGTGTTGCCGCCGCCGTCGAGGCGGGCTTGCGCCCGTGCCTGCGCTTCTCCGGGCCTCCTCGCCGACTTGCTGTTGACCAGAATGATGTCCAGCGCCATGTCCTTGAAGGCGCGCGAAGCATCCGGGAACTTGAACTGCACCGACAGCACCACGGCATGGAGAAAGAGCGAAACGCCCACCGCCAGCCACAGGTTGCGTTCGGCGGGAGAAGGAGACCAGGGTCGCATAGCTGTCGCGCCCACGTCAGTCCAGCGGCTCCGGCAACTCCGCCAGCTCGGACAGCTCATCACCGCCGGCAATTTCGGGCACCGCTCCGGCGAGAGCCAGCGTCTCGGCGTAACGGCAGGAGAGTTCCAGCGTCAGGGTGTCGATGGATTCGATGGTCAGGCGCACCCGCTGACCGGGTTTCAGCTCCGGCACCGACGGCACGCGCTGAAACAGCGGCAAATGGTCGAGTTTCAGCAGATCTTCCCGCCTGACCGTCGCCCCTATACTGCTCATGCCTTCCTGCTGCAACCAGCGCAGGCACCAGTAGCGTTCCATGCCGCGCTGGAACTCGGCGTAAGCGGTGTAGGTAACGTCAAAGTCGCGCATGGCGGCGAACAGCGCGTCGGCGCCTCTACCGCCCTTCGCGCCGAAGTGCGGCACATCGCCGCCCAGACAGGCGATCAGCTGCCACTGGTTGACCAGATCGACGTAGCGGCGCAGCGGCGACGACGACCAGGCGTATTGTTTGACGCCCAAGCCCTCGTGCGGTTGCGGCGAAGTCGTCATGCGCACTTTGCCGCCGGTCTGCGCGCGATAGATGGCGGGAACGCCCTTCTCGGCGAGCAACCCGCCCCAGGTGCTGTTGGCGACGATCATCAGCTCGGCAACCAGCTTGTCGAGCGGGCTGCCGCGTTTGCGCTCGGCGATGTCGACGCGGCAGGCGTCGGGGGAAACCTCGGGGTCGCCCAGATCGCCGCCGATAACGAAGTTGTAGTCGTTGTTGCCCTGCATTGCCGACGGTTTGCCGCGCCGGCCCTCGCAGGCGTTGGCCAGCTGCCAGAGCGTTTTCAGCTCGTCGCGAAACGGGAAATCGCCCAAGCCGCCGGCAATCGTGGTTTCGTTGAATACCGGCTCGATGTCGTGGTGGCGCAGGTTGGCGATGATCGGCACGATCTCGGTGCGGGACTCGTGGCCGGCGATCTCAAACTCGGGCGTCACCGTCAGGTACAGCGATACCGCCGGACAATCGCGGCCGGCGGCCAGCGTGAAGCGCTCGACGGCGGTGTCGGGCAGCATCGTGATCTTGTTGCCCGGCATGTAGACGGTCGACAAACGCTCGCGGGCGATTGCGTCGAGCGGCGAACCGTGGGCGATGCCCAGACAAGGCGCGGCAATGTGGATTCCGACGCGCCAACCCACGCCGGGCAACGCTTGCAGCGAAAAAGCGTCGTCGATTTCGGTGGTCGCCGCATCGTCGATCGAAAAGGCCCGCACGTCGGCGCGCGGCAAACCGGCCGGAGGTGCGAGCGCTTCGGCGGGCGGAAAGCCGGTGCCGCGCGGGAAGTATTCGAGCAGAAAACGCCGGAAATGGTAGTCGTGCGCCGAGCGGATGGCGCCGCACTTTTCCAGCAAATGCGCGGCGGAAAGGCCGGTCTCGCCGCACGCCGCCTCCAGCGCCTTGGTCTCGCCGCGATTGCGGTCGGGTTTGTAGAGGAGCTGGTCGAGCAGCGGTACGAACTCGGGCGGCAAGGTGAAAGCCTTCAGCTCGCCGAGCATGCGCTCGATGGCTAGCGCTTGTTGGCGTTTCTTTTCAAGACCGGCCAGAGCAGCCTTGAGAATGTCGGCAGGCGCCTTGCGGAAACGCCCTTTGCCCTTGCGATGGAAGTAGACGGGTGCTGAATGTAAGGCAAGCAAGAGCGCAGCCGCTTCGACCGGAGACGCCTTGTGTCCGAAATATTCGTCGGCAAAATCAGAAAAAGCAAATTCGCCATCGTTCGCGCACTCCCAAAGAAACTCTGCCTCGATGCCCCCGGCCAGCGATCCGGCATTCTCCAGCAACAAGCCTGGCGCCGGTTCCTGGTAGCGCAGGAGGACATTCGCCGACTTGATCTTGGCGCGCTTTCCGGAGGCTGTCTCGACCTGTAGCGAGGCATCGTTGTCGGTCAGTACCGTGGCTGTTTTGAAGGCGCCGTCTTCTTCGAACAATACATGCATCGGTGAAATTATAACCTGCGAAATTCAGGGATTTGCTACGGGTTATTGAGACGCTACCCGCTTTTCAGAAAACGGGCGAAGCGCTCACGCCGCTGCCCAGGAAATCAGATCCAGCTTCCAGGTGAGCAGAACGACGACCCCGAAAGCGATGCGGTACCAGGCAAAGACGGTGAAATCGTGGCTGGCGATATAACGCAGCAGCCCGCGCACCGCCCAGAAAGCCGAAACGAACGCGGCGACAAAACCGGCCGCCCACATGCCGAGATCGTCGGCGGCAAGCAGCGCGCGTTCCTTGTAAAGTTGGTAAAAGGTCGCGCCGATCAGCGTCGGGATGGCGAGAAAGAACGAGAACTCGGTCGCCGCGCGGCGCGACAGACCAAAAAAAAGCCCGCCGATGATCGTTGCCCCGGAACGCGATGTTCCCGGAATCAGCGCCAGCGCTTGCGCCAGGCCTAGCTTGATGGCGTCGCGCGCCGAAAGCTCATCGACGGACCCGACCCGGATCCGATGCTCGCGGCGCTCGGCCCAGAGTATGACCAGACCGCCGACAATGAAGGCGGTAGCCACCGTCGGCGCGTTGAACAGCGTCGCCTTGATCGTTTTGCCGAACAACAGGCCAAGAACGGCAAGCGGCAGGAAGGCGAGCAGCAGGTTGAGCGCGAATCGCCGCGCCGCCGGGTCGCGCGGCAGACCCCGCACGACCCCGACAATTTTCGCCCGATACTCCCAGCAAACGGCGAGGATAGCCCCCGACTGAATGACGATCTCGAACAGCTTGCCGCGCTCGTCGTTGAAATCGAGCAAATCGCCGGCGAGGATCAGGTGCCCGGTCGACGACACCGGCAAAAATTCGGTGACGCCCTCGACGACACCGAGAATCAAAGCCTTGAGCATGAGCATGAGATCCACGGAGCCGGCTTCCAGAAAACGAAAGCCGGCATTCTAGCAGCCTGCCGGGCGGGTCTCGCTTTCCGGCGCGGCTTGAGTCCGGCAGAAGTCCGCGAGCGATACCGTCAAGCCCGGAATGGCGGACTGTACGGGCATATCAAGTTGGCCGGCTGCCGGTCGCGCTCAAAGCGTCAAGCGGCCAAGCGCCAATTCCTTGGTCTCTTTCAGCCGCGCCACCGTCGGCAGCAGATTCAGGCCCATCGTTTCCTTGAGCGCCAGGGCGCGCGCCTGCAAGTCTTCGACCGCCACCGAAACCGGATCGCCGGCCGTGGCAAAGGCGATTGTGTTGCCGCTGTCGCAAGAGGGGAAGACCAGCGCCCGGCCGCCGAACGCTCGGCCGATGCGTTCCGCGCTGGCCTGAAATCCCCGGCTGCGGCCGAGCAGGTTGACCGCCAGCAACCCGCGATCCGACAGGCGCGCGCGGCAAGCCTGGTAGAACGGCTGCGTGTCGAGCACACCGGCGCGGGCGTTCTTGTCGAAGCCGTCGACGAGGATCGCGTCGTAAAGCCTATCCCCCTGCAACATGAAGTCGGCGCCGTCGCCGATGACGACGCGCAGGCGCACAGTATCGTCCGGCAGCTTGAAATGCAGCCTCGCTACGACCTCGACCCGGGGGTTGATTTCGACGACGGTCATCCGCGTTTCCGGTAGCTTGTGGTAGATGAATTTCGCCAGCGACCCCGCGCCCAGGCCGACCAGCAGCGCCTCGCGCGGCCACGGCGGCTCGCGCAGCAACAGCCCGGCCATCATCTCGCGCGTGTAGGCCAGTTCAAGCGCGGTGGGCCGGGCGATACGCATCGCGCCCTGCACCCAGCCGGAGCCGAAGTGCAGATAGCGGACGCCGGCCGATTCGCTGATTTCGATCATGGCGGTGGCGTCATGGGGGTGGTGTGTTTCCGAGAAAACGCGCCACGCGGCCGGCGACCTGCGCCGCCAGATCGCCGGCCAGGCAATCGAAAACCTCCGGCTGCAAGCTGTTGCCCAGCCAGGTGATTTGCCGCTTGGCGAGCTGGCGGGTCGCGTAGATGCCGCGATCGCGCAGCTCGGCGCGCGGCGCGCGGCCATCCTGCACCTCCCACACCTGCCGGTAACCGACACAGCGCATGGCCGGTAGCTTCGGATCGAGGCGGTACTTGGCGCGCAGCATCTCGACTTCGCCTTCCAGCCCGGCGGCCAGCATCGCGTCGAAACGCCCGGCAATGCGCGCGTGCAACACGCTGCGCTCGGCAGGCAGCAGGCCGATTTTGAGGAAATCGCAGGCTGGCGCCCGGTGGCGCGCGGCGGCGAGCAGCGCCGACATCGGCCGGCCGGCGAGGCGGGCGACTTCCAGCGCGCGCTGGATGCGTTGCGCGTCGGTGGGATGCAAGCGCGCGGCGGTTTCCGGGTCGACCCGCGCGAGTTCGGCATGCACCGCCGGCCAGCCCTCGGCGTCGGCCTGCGCGTCGATACGGGCGCGGGTTTCCGGGCAGGCTGGGGGCAGGTCGGCCAGCCCTGCGAGCAGCGCCTTGAAGTAGAGCATCGTACCGCCGACGAGCAGCGGCACTTTCCCGCTTGCCGCGATGTCGGCCATCGCGGTTCGCGCATCGGCGCAGAAGCGTGCCGCCGAATAGGCTTCTTCCGGGCTAACCAGGTCGATCAGGCGATGGGGGAATTCCCCGAGCGTCGCGGTATCGGGCTTGGCCGTGCCGATATTCATGTCGCGGAAAACCTGCGCCGAATCGACGCTGACGATCTCGACCGGAAAGCGGCGCGTCAAATCCATCGCCACGGCGGTTTTTCCGCTGGCGGTCGGCCCCATCAACAGGATGGCGGGCGGTAGCCGGGCAAAGCCAGTCGCACTCATCGTCCGCGCAGGAAAAGACGGTCGAGGTCGGCCATCGACAGGCGCGTCCACGTCGGCCGGCCGTGGTTGCACTGGTCGGCGCGCTCGGTTGCTTCCATCTGGCGCAACAGCGCGTCCATTTCCGGCAGCGAAAGCTGGCGCCGGGCGCGCACCGCGCCGTGGCAGGCCATCGTCGCCAGCAGCTCGTTGCGCCGCGCGGCAAGCATTTGGCTAACGCCGTGCTCGCGCAGCTCGCCGAGCAACGAACGCGCCAGGGCGGCGGGGTCGGCGGCTTGCAGCAAAGCCGGGACGGCGCGCACGGCAAGCTGCGCCGGCCCCATCGGCGCGAGGTCGAAACCCAGTTCGCGCAAGGCGTCGGCGTGTTCTTCGGCGGCCGCAACCTCCAGCGCGTCGGCGGCGAATACGGCGGGAATGAGCAGCGCTTGCGTCGCCACCTGGCGGCCGTCGAGCGCATTTTTCAGCTTTTCGTAGAGGATGCGTTCGTGCGCGGCGTGCATATCGACGACGATCAAACCTTGCGCGTTCTGGGCGAGGATGTAGACGCCGTGCAGTTGCGCCAGCGCGTGGCCGAGCGGCGGCGTTTCGGTGTGTGAGGGCGTCCATTCGCCGGGCGCAGAGCCGGATGACGCCACGCTCCGGCTGTGCTGTGCCGACTGCGCAAAAGTGAGATAGGCCGTCGCCGCCGCCTCGTTCACGCGTAGCGGCTCCTGGCGCGGTGTCCAGTTGCCGTAAGCGGAACGCGGCGCGGCAGGAATCGTTGCCTGCGCTTCGATGTCGGCTGCCGCCGACGCGGACAGCACGCGCTGCACGGCATGGAAAACGAACTGGTGCACGGCACGGCTGTCGCGAAACCGCACCTCGGTCTTCGCCGGATGCACGTTGACGTCCACCGTCGCCGGGTCGATTTCCAGAAAAACGCAGTAGGCCGGGTAACGGCTGCCGTGCAGCAAGTCCTGATAGGCTTCGCGCAGCGCGTGCCCGAGCAGCTTGTCGCGCACGAAACGCCCGTTGACGTAGCAATACTGGGCGTCGCTGCGCGCGCGCGAATGGGCGGGCAGCGCGCAATGGCCGAATACGCGCAGCGGGCCGGACGATCCGGTATCCAGCGTGCGCGATTCGGCCAGAAAGTCGTCGCCGAGAATCGCCCCGGCGCGCCCGCGCGCATCGCTCTTCGCCAGGTGCAAACCGACACGGCCGTTGTGCGCGAGGGTAAAAGCGGCGGCGGGATGCGCCAGCGCAATGCGCTTGACCACCTCGGCGCAATGCGCGAACTCGGTAGCTTCCGACTTGAGGAACTTCCGCCGCGCCGGTGTGTTGTAGTAGAGATCGCGCATTTCGACGACCGTGCCGGCGGCCAGCGCGACCGGCTCCGGTGTCGCGCGACTTTCGTTGAGCCGCCAAGCGTGCGCCGACCCGCTTTGGCGGCTGGTGAGGGTCAAGCGCGCAACGGAAGCCACCGAGGCCAGCGCCTCGCCGCGAAAACCCAGCGTCGCAACGCGCTCCAGATCGGCTAGCGAGGCGATTTTCGACGTGGCGTGGCGGGTCAGCGCCAGCGCCAGCTCGTCCCGCGCGATACCGCAACCGTCGTCGCTCACCCGGATCAGCTTGACGCCGCCTTCTTCGAGCTGGATCTGGATCGCCGAACTGCCGGCGTCCAGCGCGTTTTCGAGCAATTCCTTGAGCACCGACGCCGGGCGTTCGACCACCTCGCCGGCCGCGATCTGGCTAATCAGCAGGTCGGGAAGTAGGTGGATGGTCGGGTGGACAATCGGCATCGCGTCGAGCATCGGCGGATTATACCGGCTGTCCTTCGGGTAGAATCGCGGCCTTTCCTGCCTTGCGCTATCCACTATGGAATATCTTGCCGCTTTCACCGACATCGTCCTGCATCTTGACAAGCACCTCGCCGTGCTGGTGCAGCAATACGGGCCGTGGATCTACGCGATTCTCTTCGCCATCATCTTCAGCGAAACCGGTTTCGTCGTGACCCCCTTCCTGCCCGGCGATTCGCTGCTCTTCGTCGCCGGCGCGCTGGCTGCGCTCGGCGGGATGGACATCGCCATCCTGATCGCCGTCCTCGCCACAGCGGCGGTGCTCGGCAACACGCTCAACTACCAGATCGGGCGTTTTCTCGGCCCCAAGGTCTTCCACTGGGAAAGCTCGCGCTTCTTCAACAGAGCCGCGCTCGAAAAAACCCACGCCTTCTACGAAAAACACGGCGGCAAGACGCTGATTATTTCGCGTTTCCTGCCGCTTTTTCGCACCTTCGCACCCTTCGTCGCCGGCATAGGCGCGATGACCTACGCGCGTTTCACGCTGTTCAACCTGATCGGCGGCATCGGATGGGTCGGCTCGCTGACGCTGGCCGGCTACTGGTTCGGCAACTTGCCGTGGATACAGCAGCACCTGACGCTGGTGATATTGGCGATTATCGGCATCTCGCTGGTTCCTCTGCTGGTCGGCTGGGTGCGGCACCGGGAGGAGCAGCGGTAGTTCGGCCGTGCTCGTCCTCGCCTACGCCCGGCCGGTGCAGCGCATAGAACCGCGATACCGGCCGCGCAAGCCGCGCGCGGCGTATCTCGTGGTTTTTCTGGGAGGGTCGGCCGTTTGTCCGCAGACGACGTTTTGCGCTGACGCGGTCAACCCTTGGTGGCTTCCTTTTTCAGCTCCATGATTGCCGCGACCGTTTCCTTGGAAGCGACGGCAAATGCGGCGCCGAGAAGCCCTTTGGCTCCCGCCTTGTCGCCGGTTTCTACTTTCTTGACTACGTCGGCGGCGCAGACGTGGAAGTTCGCGTGTTTCTTCACCAGATCCTGGTAATGGGGGGCGCTCTTGTACTGTGCGCCGTCGCCGTAAATCCACTTGCCCAGATCGCAAAGATTGTCTTTGCACACGGTCGCGCTGGCCAACTTCTCGGTGCTCGTGCCGTCGATGAACTGGTTCAACCGGACTTTCCACTTGATATGAGCTGCAATTGCGTCTTCAAAATTCATTTGCGAACCTCCCTTATGGCTGTTTGGTGGTGGAATACATAGCGCCGATCCTACTCCTAAGCCGGCAAAACACAAATACCAAACTTGCCGTGCCCGACGTTTCTCATGTCATGGCGCCGCCAATGTGGCACTCCCGGCCGGTTTCGCCGGTTTCGTAGACCTCGTCGATCTGTTCGGGTTTCATGAAGCGCCGGGCGTATTCGCGATAGACGCCCGAGCGCAGGAAGAGATCGAACAGATCCGGGTCGATATGGCTATCCTTTTTCATACGGGACATGATGCGGATCGCTTCGGACAAGGTCTTGCCCTTTTTGTACGGCCGATCGACCGCCGTGAGCGCCTCGAAGATGTCGGCAATCGCCATCATGCGCGCCAGCGGGCTCATCTCGTCTTTGGTCAGGCGCTTCGGATAGCCGCCGCCATCCATCTTTTCGTGGTGGCCGCCGGCAATTTCTGGCACCTGCCGCATGTGTTTGGGGAAGGGCAGTTGCGCCAGCATGATCAGGGTCTGGACGCTGTGTTCGTTGATCTTGTAGCGCTCTTCCTCGGAAAGCGTGCCGCGCCCGACCGCCAGGTTGTAGACTTCGCCCTTGTTGTAGAGGAGTTCCGGCATCGCCATGCGGATTCCCCAGGGGTTGTCTTCGGGCATGCAGTCTTGCGCCCGGCGCCTGAAAAGATGTTCCGGCTTGTCGGCCAGCAAAAATTCGGTCGCGGGCAGCGCCGGCGCGGAGCCGTCCGCCTTGCGTTCCTTTTCTTCGTAGGAGATGCCGAGCCGGTCGTCGAGCGTGCGCTGCCAGGTGCGCGCCGCGATTTGCTTGAGCCGGGCGACGTCCTCGGGCGCCATGAATTCGCCGCCTTCGTTACAGGCGGCGACGAAGCGAAAGTCTTCGTCGAGGCGACGGGTTTCCCCGGTCAGGCCGGCCCGCGCCGCAGCCTCGTCGGCGCCGGCGGCAACGGCTTTGAGGCAGGCGATTTCGGCGTCGCGCTTGAGCACCTCGAAACGCATGCGCACCTCGTGTATCCGGTCGTAGAGGGTCTCCAGCTTGGTCGCCTTGTCGACCACATGCTCGGGCGTCGTCACCTTGCCGCAATCGTGCAGCCAGGCCGCGACGTGGACGGCCTCCCAATCCTGGTCGTCGAGATCGAAATCCTTGAACGGGCCAGAGCTTTCGGCGCAGGCGGCGCGCGCGAGCATTTTGGTCAGCTCGGGCACGCGCGCGCAGTGGCCGCCGGTGTAGGGGCTTTTGGCGTCGATGGCGCCGGCGATGAGCTGGATGAACGCCGCGAACAGCTCTTTCTGTGCCTTGATGAGCTCGCGCGTTTCCAGCGAGCTGGCGGCGGAGCCGGACAGCGCCCGGACAAAGGATACCTGCCCCGCCTCGAAAGGCGCCCGCCGCAGGAGCAGGATGGCGCCGACCAGCTCGCGCCGCCGGTTCAGCAAGGGGACGGCGACGCCGTGCGCGGACACGCCCGCATCGAACAGGGCGCCGAGCCCGCCCTGTTCGAGGTCGGCACGGGACAGTTGCCGGAAACAGGGCGCACCGCCGCGCACCGCGTCGCCGACCAGCGTGTCCGTTCCGGAGACCGGGATCGCCCGGAGCACGCCGATCAGGTCGTGTCCCTCGCCGTTCAGCGCGCACGCGGGAACGAGCCGCTCCTCGTCGGCAAGATAGAGAACACCCGCTTCCGCGCCTGCGGCCGACAGCGTCTCGCCGAGCAGCATCGGTAGCAGGCGGTCGAAGTTTTCTTCCGCCGCCACCGACTGGCTGATGTCGAGGAAACGGCGGATGGCGGTTTTCATGCCGTCCATCGTAGTCGTCAGCTCGTCGACTTCCCGGATGTTGGAGCGCACGTCTATCGGTCGCGCGAACTCGAAGCGGCGGATCGCCTCGGCCTCGCCGGCCAGTTTGCGCAAGGTGCCGGAGAGGGTGCGCGCGATCGCCCAAGTGACGGGGATCGCGCACAAAACGATCAGGACGGTGACGATCAGCGAGATCGAGCGTAGTTCCAGCGCGGCGGCGAGCAATTCGCGCTCGGGGATGGCGGTGAGCAGATACAGGGGTTGGGCGCCTTCGATTGCCAGCGGCCGGATCGCGGCCCGCCAGTCGCCGTCGGCGAGCGCCAGTTTCGAGCGGTAGTATTGGCCGGCCGTCTCGCCGCGCGGCGAGACGATCATTTCGGCCAGCTTGGCCAACACCGGTATCGCCAGATCGTCGAGGTGCGGCAGGGCAAGCGCACCATTTGGCGCGCCGGCCGTGCCCAGCCGGGCGGACAACTCTTCGTGCGCGATGACCCGGCCCCTGGCGTCGGCCAGCGCGACCTGCGACCCGGCGGTGACTTTTTGCGTTTTCAGGCTTTCGCTCAACGTTTCGAGCCGGATGTCGGCGCCCACGACGGCTCGCCGATTTTCCGCGCGCGCCGAGATCGTGACGCCAACCTTCTGGCTGGTGAAGAATACGTACGGGGAACTCATGATCTGCGCCGAACCCGCCAGCGCGTTCCGGTACCAGTCGCGGGTGCGCGGATCGTAGCTGCGCGCATAGTCCGGCCGCCCGTCGTCGCGCAGGGTTTTCAGATTTTCGTCGAGATAGGTGAAACGGCCGCGCGGCGGATCGGTGGGGTGCTTCGGGGTTCCGGCTTCGCGCTCGATGCTTTGCAGGACGTAGCCCGTTCGTTCGGGCGCGCCGGCCAGCTGCCTGTCCTTCTCGTCGCGTATCCGCAGCAGATAGAAAAAATCGCCCGACTCGTAGCCCACGTATATCGACGCCAAGGCGGCCGATCTCTTGAGCGTTTCCCGCATCAAAGCCAGCCGGCGCGAGCGTTCCGCGAAGGTCTTGTCGTCCGCGATACCCGAATAAACCAGCACGTTTGCCGCCATTTCGCCCGGTGCGACGGTGTGCTGCAGCTCGCTGGCAATCTCCCGGTCGATGCGCGCGGTGAGCGCGCTCACCGATGCTTCCAGCATGTTGCGCGACAGCTTGTAACCGACCCCGCCGACCAGTCCGCCAACGAGCAGGACGAGCAGCAGGAACAGTGCCGAGATGTGGATATGCAGCGGGAACAGGCGTTTCATGCCGCTTCAAATCGTCCGGTAAAGCGCCATCAGGCGTTCCGACATCGCTTCGATCGGTAGCGTTTCGGCGCTGGCGCGAGCCGCATCGCGCATCGCGCCGCCCCTTTCGGCAAGGCTGTCGAGCGCCCCGGCGAGACCCGTTTCGTCCAGCGCGTCGCGCACATAGCCGTTGCCCCCGTCGGCGATCAGCTCCGCCGCGCCGCAACTGTGGCTGGTGAGTAGCGGCAGGCCGCAGGCCAGCGCTTCGAGCGCGGCGTTCGGAAAAGGGTCGTACAGCGTCGGCAAGGCGAAAGCGTCCGCCGCGCCGTAGAAGGGTTTGACTTCCCGCTGCGCGCCGGCGAAACGTACCCGCTCCGCGATCCCGAGCCGGCGCGCGAGCCCTTGCGTCGCCGCCAGCTTGCGGTCGCCGCCGACGACGAGCAGCCGGGCGTCGCCCCGCCGCATGCGGGAAAAAGCGCGCAACAACTGCGGCACGCCTTTGCGCTCGAAGCCGTTACCGACGAACAGCACGAGCGGCGCGTCTTGCGCGATGCCGTAGCGCTCGCGCAGCGCGCGGCGGTGCGCGCCGGCGAGACCCGGATGGAAGGCCTTCAGGTCGATGCCGTTATGGATGATTTCCAGCTTGTCTTCCGGCACGCCGTAGTAACGCGCGACTTCGTCGCGCACCATGCGCGAGTTGCAGATCACGGCGCGCAGATCGGGGTGCGCAAACATGTCGCGCTCGGCCGCCAAGAGGTAGCGATGGTAAGGGTTGAGCGCCAGGCCCAGACGGGCGAGCGGCCCGCGCACGCGGCGCAGGTGCTCCAGCCAGGCGGCATGCACGCCATCGCCGGCGCGGAAGATCATGCAGCCCGGTATGCGTTCGTGCGACTGGGTGATGTCGTAGCCGCCGCCCGCCATCGCAGCCTGCGCGCAGCGCGCGAAGCTGCGGTCGCGCGCCGCGCGGCCGCTTGTCCAACCCCGCGGGTCGCACAACACCTGCCGGTAGCCCCCGCGACTCTCGGCGCCTTCCCAGCTGCGCGTGATCAGCGTGACTTCGGCGCCTTCCTTGACCAGACCGCACAATGCCCGCTCGACGAAACGCTCGGCGCCACCATACGGGTTGTAGCGCTGGCGGACGATGGCGATTTTCATCCGGCCAACAATTCCAGCACGGCCGTATGGACGCGGTCGACCGGCAGGCCGGCCAGGCAATCGCTGACCTTGCCGCCGCCGCAGCCGTCGATACCGCAGGGGCGGCAGGGGTGGGCGTCGCTCGCCACCACGCGCGCCGGCACCCCCCAAGGGCCCCATTCGCGGTCGCCGGAGGGGCCGAAGAGCGCCACCGTCGGCGTGCCCATCGCGGCGGCGATATGCATCGGCGCCGAGTCGACGCCGACGAACAGGCGCGCTCTCGCCGTCAGCGCCGCCAGCTCCTTGAGCGAAAGCTGTCCGGCGAGGCTGGTCGCCGGATGCCGCAGCTGCGACTGGATGGCTTCCAGCATCGCGGTTTCCGCCGCGTCGGGCGCGGCGCTCAACACGACGGTGTGGCCGGCGTCGTGCAAACGGTCGATCAGCGCGGCCATTTTCTCGGCCGTCCAGCACTTGAAATGCCAGCGCGAGGCCGGATGGATGTGGATGAAGCTTTTCGTCCCGACACCGTGTTCGCGCAGCAGCAGCGTCACCCGCTCCTCGGCGTCCCGGCCGGGGACGAGGGTGAGCGCGCGCTCGTCCGCCCCCGGGTAGAGGCCGATGCGGCGCAGCGCGTCGAGATTGCGCTCGACGGTGTGGCGCAGCGCGTTGGCCGGCTTGCCGGTGAAATGGCTGAAACTGTTCTGCCAGAAACGCCCGCGCCGCTTGATCGCCGGCGCCACCGCCCAGCGCGCGCCGCACAGGCGCGCCAGCCAGGCGCCGCGCGGATGTTCGGTCAGATGCACGACCAGGTCGTAGCGGCAATTGCGCAGCGTTTGCAGCAAGCGCCACTCGGCGGCGATATGCGCGAAGGCGTCGAGTTTCTTCCACTGCCGGTCTATTGTGTGCACCTGGCGAATCGCCGGGTGCAGCGCCAACATTTCGGCGGTATCGGCGTAGACCAGCGCGTCGATCTCGATGTGCGGCGCGCGCGCTTTGAGCGCCGAGAATACCGGCGAACCGAGCAGCACGTCGCCGTGATGCCGCAGCTTGACGACGAGCGCGCGGCGCACTTCGCCTAGCGGGACGGGATCTTTGACCATCCGCGGATTTTACCTGTTCAGGTAACGCAACGTCGCTTTGCCGTTCCCGACATCGACGCGCGTGATGCTGCCGAAGTCGAACGGTAGCGCGCACCACTCGCCGGCCGGCAGTTGCAGCCAATGGCCGAGCAAGGCGCGCAGCACGCCGCCGTGCGTGACCAGCGCGACCGAGGTAACAAGATGCTGCTGTTTGGGTGGGAGCGGGCTTGCCCGCGATTGGCGCCAATCGCGGGCAAGCCCGCTCCCACTTTCATCTGGCTCAAATTGACGGCCGCTCAAGCCCGACACGCAATCGATGGCCCTGGCCTGCAACGTCGCTGCCGATTCGCCGCCGGGCGGGGCAAAGTGGAGCACGTCGGCCGCCCAGGCGTCGATGGCCGCGCGGCCGATCTCCGGCCAGCGCCGGCCTTCCCACTCGCCGAAGTCGATTTCCATCAGCCGGTCGTCGAACCGCGGCTGCGCGTGCAGCAGTTCGGCCAGTCGGCGGGCGCGCCGCAAGGGGCTGGAGATCAGCGGCACCGCCGCCGGCAGATGTTTGCGCAAGCGCTCTGCCACGGGCTGCGGGTCCGCGCAGCCGACATCCAACCGCCCGTAACAGATGCCATCGTCGATCAGCGGGCGCGGGTGGCGAATCAGGAAAAACCGCACAGCAACCCGCCATAAAACGCCACTTCAGAAAGCTGTTGCGCGGCGCCCAGGCAGTCCCCGGTGTAGCCGCCGATGCGGCGCTTGAACTGGCGCGCCAGCCAGAGCGTGGCGGCGGCGGCGAACAGGCAGGCGCACAACGCTTGCGCCGGGGGCAAGCAGAACAGGGGAAGCGCGGCGGCCGCCCCGGCCAGCGCCAGCTCGCCCCGGCCGATGCGGGTGGCCAGCGGTTTGGCTTTGCCTTCGTCGCGCACGTAGTCCAGCCCGCGCAGCAGCGTCGTCGCGCAAAAGCGCGACAGCGCGTGGCCGGCGACCAGCGCCACGGGAACCGTCGCCCGTTCGAGCTCGATCAGCGCGCAGAACTTGGCGAGCAGCAGCATGACCAGCGCCACGGCGCCGAAGCTGCCGATCCGCGAGTCCTTCATGATGTCGAGAACCCGCGCTTTGTCGTTGTCGCCCCGCCCGCCGCCGCCGAAGCCGTCCACCATGTCGCTCCAGCCGTCTTCGTGAAACGCGCCGGTGGCGTAAACTGTTGCCGCCATCGAGGCGAGCACGGCCAGCGTCGCGGGCCAGAAGAGGGAAGCCAGAGCAAAGACCAGCGCGCCTATCGCGCCGACCAGTAGCCCTAACGCCGGAAAATAGCGCGCCGAACGGTCGAGCGCCGCGCTGCTATGCCCCACCCATGCCGGCACCGGCAGGCGCGTGAAGAAGCGGAGTGCGCCGAAGAAGTAAGCGAGTTCGCGCTTGAGCATCGATGTGGCGCCGGCAAGGCGGGCCGGGCAAAAAGGGACGGGGCGCGATCATGCCGGAGATCAGCGCGCCGGGCGCGCGACCAGGTCGAAGCCGCAGGAGGCGTCGCCCAGACCGCCGATGCAGGTGACTTCCCGCGCCTGGAAATCCTTTTTCAGAATGCTGCCGACGGCGCCGGCGATCAGCCCGCCCTCGAAGTGGCACAGCACGCGGCCGACCGGAGCCATGCCGGCGCAGGTGACGCATTCGCAGACATCGACATGAATCTCGTCGTCGGTCATCGTCGGGATGGAAATCAGGCCGATTTTCAACTGGTTGCAGAGTTCCAGAAACTGATCCAGATGCGTCAGACCCAGGCTCTGCCCCAATTTCTTGCCGGCGTAGTAAGTCACCGCCGACGCGCCGGTGCCCAGAATGTCTTCCATGGCGACCAGCCTGACTAGCCGGAACAGTCCGATTCCGACATCGTTGCCAAGCACGGGGCGGTTCATCTTCAGGGCGTTGCCGATCTCAATGGGGTTCATGGTTCGAGCCGTCGATGGGGGGTTAGTGATGGTGGGAGCCGTCAATTATCGACACTTGCGCCCCGATTGAATTGATCTACGTCACAAGTCGGTCACCTTGCAACTTTTTCGCCGGACCGGTTGTCGAACCGGCGCTGCCAATAGCTGACTATTACAGTCGGCTATTGCGCTCGCTTTCCTCCCCCAATCCGGTAAGCCCGGTTGTGGCAAACCCGTTTCCCGAAAGGCAAAAAAATGAAACTCGAAATCAACGGCAAAACTGTCGAAACCGACGCCGAAGGCTACCTGGTCAATCTCGACGAGTGGTCGGAAGAGCTGGCCAGCACGCTGGCCGAGACCGACCATCTGGAGCTTCAGGAAAACCACTGGAAAATCATTAACTATATGCGCAACGTCTTCTCGGAAACGGGAATCGCGCCCAATCTGCGCTTCCTGATGAAGGGCTTGAAGGAAGAGTTCGGCGCAGAATGGGGCGACAAAAAGTTTCTCTTCGACCTCTTCCCCTTCGGCCCGGCCAAGCAGGCCGGGCGTTACGCGGGCACGCCAAAGCCGACCGGCTGCGTCTGAGCGCCTGAGTCCCCGGGGCGGCACGCGCAATATCGGCGCGGAAGCCCCGGCGGCGGGCGGCGGGTCGCCCAACCTGCACGCCGGTTCCGGTTGGGCGTATGATCCCGCTATGGGAACGCATCGGCTGAGCGTCTGGCGCGCCGCACAACTGGTCGGCGTCGCGCGCGGCGTATTGCAGAAACAGGTTCGCGACGGCGAGCTTGAGCTGGGCGACGGTTCGATTTCGGCCGACGATCTGTTGCGCCTTTACCCGACAGCGCAGTTCGAGGAATCCGGGCTGCTCGAACGGGTCACGCAAATCAAGGAACAGGCGTTCGGCAAGCGCGTTCGCGAGCGCCTCCTGCCGAGCCAGGAGGTGCTCGCGCAACGCCTGTTCGGGCAAAGCCAGGAGCTGGCCGACGTGCGGCGGCATTTGCAGCGCTACCACCGCCTGGTCGTCGCGCTGCAAGAACGCATCGGCGAACTGGCGAAAACCGGCGACGAAAGCCTGCAAGCGCTGGAACGCTTCGCCGCGCGGGGGCTGGCCGGCGTGCTGGCGACCGGGACGGCCAACTATATCGAGGTGATGGACGATATGCTGAAAGTGATCGCCGCGCATGTTACGGTTCGCCCGAGCGGCCACGAATTCACCGTCGAGGGCCGCGATACCCTGCTGCAGGCCGGCTTGCGCGCCGGGCTCAAGTTCAACTACGGCTGCGGCAACGGCACCTGCGGCATGTGCAAGGTCAGGGTCGTGTCCGGCGAGGTCGCAAAAATCCAGCCCTACGACTACCCCCTGTCGGAAGCAGAGAAGCGCCAGGGATATACCCTGCTTTGCGCGCACACGGCGGCGAGCGGCGAACTGTCGCTGGAAGTGCTCGAAGCCGGCGGCGCACAGGATATACCGGAGCAGGAAATCGTCGCCCAGGTACGCGCCGTCGCCGACCCGGCGCCCGACATCCGCCTGCTGCATCTGCAAACGCCGCGCACGCACCGCCTGCGCTTCCTCGCCGGACAGTCGGTCTCGCTCGGCTGGGCCGGCCCGGCGAACGAAGACAGCCGCGCGACCTATGCGGTCGCCAGTTGCCCGTGCGACGACCGCAACCTTCTGTTTTATATCGCGCGCAACCCCCGCGACCCGTTTGCCGGGCAACTGTTCGCCGGCCGCATCAAGGCGGGAGGAGCCATCACCGTGCGCGGGCCGAGCGGCGAATTCGTGCTGGCCAACGGGAACCGCCCGCTCGTTTTCGCCGCTTGCGACCTCGGCTTCATGCCGGTCAAAAGCCTGATCGAGCATGCGCTGGCGCTCGACGAGTCGCCGTCGCTTTCCCTCTTCTGGCTGGCCACGCGCAGCGACGGACATTTTCTGGAAAAGCAGTGCCGCGCCTGGGCGCAGGCGCTGGATCAATTCGCTTACGCGCTGTCGGCGGAGACCTGCGCGGCGCGCGGCGCGCGGCAGATGGCGCAAGCGATCGGAGCCGGCCCAAAGTTTGCGGACGGCGATTATTACCTCGCCGGGCCGGAGGAATTCGTCCGCGTGCTGAACGGGGAGCTGCGCGGGATCGGCGTTCCGGCCGGGCAGATCTTCGCGACGGCGATTGACGGCGATTGACGGCGATCGCGGCCAGAAAGCCACCATGCCCTACTACGTTTACCGCGTACGCCCTTTCGCGCAGCTCGACAAGCAAGGCGAGTTCGATACCTACAAAACGGCTTCGGCGCTGGCCAAGGCCTTGCGCGCCGAGGCGGGCGCCGGAAGCGGCGGGCCGGGGGGCGTCAAGCTGATCTTCGCCGACGACGAACTGCACGCCGAAGACCTGCTGTGCCAGGTGCGCGAACCGGTTCCCGAAGGCGACGGCTGATCGTGGGCGGATCGGCCTATCGCCGGACCGGCGCGCCGAACAACTCTGCCCCCTGCGTGTTTTCGCGGGCTTTGCTGGCGCGTTGCGTGCAGTGCGAGCTGGCCGAACGGCACGCATTGGCCGAACGCGAGACCGTTTTTTGCACAATACCGACGGCGCGCATCAACTGCGGAACGCTTGCCGCGCTGCTTTACGAGCGCGCGACTTTCGCGCTACGCCTGCCGCGCGCCGGCGGCGGGTCGCTGCCCCACGCCAAAGCCGTCAAGCTGTACTGCGGCGGCCTGCTTGCCCTGCAACAAACGCTTTCGGCGCCGGACGCCGACGTGCACCGCATGATCCGGCAGCACCACGGGCAAGGCGCCAGCCTGGCCGATTTGCCGTGGGAAGAAATCGTCGCCGGCGCTGTCCGGTGGCAGCCGCGAAAGCGCCATCCACCACCACCGGCAAGCCCGCTCCCGCCTGCGATCTGACCTGACCGGCCAAGAAGCCGGCCCAAAACGGGTGCGGAACACGTTTCCGGTTTCGGCCAACCACCCTGCTTATTCCGATTCGCGATACAAATGCTGAATAACCGTTGCGCTTCGTGGGAGCGGCCTTGGCCGCGATACGGCGCCAATCGCGACCCCACATAATTCCTGTTTCTAACGCGAATTGGAACTGCCCGGATCCGTCACCGGCCGGCAAGCATCGTCTCCAGCGATTCGACCGGCCCCGGGCGGCCGAACAGGTAACCCTGGTAGGCATAACAGCCGATTTGCGCCAGCAAATTGCGTTGCGCGACGGTCTCCACGCCCTCGGCGATGACCGCCAGACCCATGCTCTGCCCCAGCGCGACGATGGTTCGGGCAATCGCCGCATCGTTCGGGTCGCTCAACACATCGCGCACGAAGGACTGGTCGATCTTTAACTGGTCGAGCGGCAGGCGTTTCAGATACGAGAGCGAAGAATAGCCGGTGCCGAAATCGTCGTGCGAAAAGCCGACGCCCCTAGCCTTGAGCGCGCGCATTTTCCCGACGATCTCTTCGATGTTGTCGAGCAGCATGCTTTCGGTTAGTTCCAGCTTGAGCAGGCCGGGGCAGGCGCCGGTCTTCCCGATCACGTCGAGCACCTGGCCGACAAAATCTATGCGCCGGAACTGGCGCGCGCTGACGTTGACCGCCACCGTCAGGTGTGCTGTCTCCGCCCGTTCTGCCCAGGCGGCCAACTGCCGGCAGGCGGTTTCCAGCACCCACAGCCCGAGCGGGAGAATCAATCCGGTTTCCTCGGCGACCGGGATGAATTCGACCGGCGACACCATGCCGCGCCGGGGGTGCCGCCAGCGCAGCAGAGCCTCGACGCCGGTCAGGCGCCCGGCGGCATCGACCTGCGCCTGATAGTGCAGGGCGAACTGCGCTTCCTTGATGCCTTGCCGCAGGTCGGTTTCGATCGCCGCGCGCGCGCTCGCCACCGCCTGCATCGCGTGGTCGAAAAAACGCAGCGTGTTGCGCCCGGCCGCCTTGGCCTGATACATGGCCAGATCGGCCTGCCGCAGCAGGCTGTCTACGACCTCGTCGGCATACTGGTCGCCGCTTTCGCCCGTACCGCAAAACAGGGTCACGCCGATGCTGGCGCTACAGTAATGCTCGCTTTCGCCGAAATGGAAGACCTGGTTCAGAGCGGCGACCACTTTCTCGCCGACGACCGTCACCTGGGCGGCCGCGTCGGCGGGTTTCTCGCTCAGGTTTTCGAGCATCACGACAAACTCGTCGCCGCCCAGGCGCCCGACCGTATCGCCTTCGCGCAGACAGCCGGCGATCCAGGGGGCGATCTGCTGCAACAGCCGGTCGCCGACGGCATGGCCGTGGGTGTCGTTCAGCGTCTTGAAATTGTCCAGATCGATCAGCATCAGCGCGCCCTGTCGCCGGCTGCGCGCGGTGCTCAACAGCGCGTGCTGCAAGCGGTCGAGCAACAGGCGGCGGTTGGGCAGGTGGGTGAGCGAATCGTAGAAAGCCAGGTAGCGGACTTCATCTTCGGCCGCCTTGCGCTCGGTAACGTCCTGTTTGACCGCCAGGTAATGCGTCGCGCGACCGCCCGTATCGCGGATCGGGGCGATCACGACGTGTTCGACGAACTCGCTGCCATCCTTGCGCCGGTTGACGAACTCGCCCTGCCAGGTGTGGCCCGCGAGCAGCGCCTCCCACATGGCCGAATAGACCTCCGGCGGCGTCTGGCCCGAACTGAAAATGCGCGGATTTTCCCCGGTCACCTCTTCGCGGCTGTAACCGGTGTTGTCGAGGCAGAATTCGTTCACGTAGTCGATGCGCCCTTCGGTATCGGTGATCACGATGCTCACCGGGCTTTGTTCGACGGCCTGCGACAGCTTGCGAAACTCGGCCTCCGCCGCCCGCTTGTGGCCGATGTCGCGGAACGCCAGAATCGCGCCGGCCGACGGCCGTTCGCCGCTCAAGGGCGTCACCGCCAGCCACACCGGGAACCCCGCGCCGTCCTTGCGGAAGAACCAGTCTTCCTGGCCGCGGTTCAAGCCGTCCCGCAAGGTCAGGCCGGCCGGGCAAGCGCCCGCCGGATAGGGCTGCCCCGCCGCGCGGTCGCGGTGCAATAAACCGTGCAGGTCTTGCCCGAGCACCTCGCTCTCTTCCCTTTGCAGCATCGCCAGGGCAGCGGCGTTGATAAAGGTGCAGCGCCCCTCGCCGTCGACGCCGCAAACGCCCTCGCCCAGCGCGTGCAGGATGGCCTTCTGCCGGGCTTCGCTCTCGGCCAGGCGATCCATGCTTTGCCCGAGCGGCTGACGCTTGACCTTGAGCCGGCGGACGGACAGCCAGAGACGGGCGGCAACGGCCAGCAGAACCAGGCTACAGAGCGCGGCGCCGACAGCGAGCGCGGCGCCGCTTCCGTTGTCGGCCGGCGCAACCGCGCCGGCGGCACGCGCACCGGGCGACGGCAAGAGCGCAAGGGCGGCGGCCGGAAGGCGCCACAGCAAGCGGCCGAACGATCCGGCAAGCCGGGCGGAGCACGCGGTACGTTTCATCGGCAACAGCCTGCTCCGGGCGGATCGAGGACAGGACGCGAGGACAGGACGTGCTCCAGAAAACGGAAATGAAAGCCGCTTCGCCGCACGGTTGCTGCGGGAAACCCCGCCATCACTGTGCATCGTCCCCGTACGATCGTCAAGCGACGCGAGCCGGCTACAGAACCAGAACCGCCGCCCGAAACCAGGCAGATCACCAGGTCGTCCGGCTCCAGCGCCGGAATCAGCTCCAGGATGTGTCGTGCCGCGCCCGCTTCGTCCGGCGGCGGGTGCTCGGCCCCGACGACCTCAATCCGCCGACAGTCCGCGCCATGCGCCGCTGCTTTTCCCCCGGAACGGGTCGTCACAATTGCGAGACAGTTCAGCCGTCACTGCGGCGGGTGAAGAAGGATTGCCGGCATCGGTCGATCATCCTTCAGAACGGAGGGATTGACAATCGAACAGTTTATATTGACAATTGTCTGTCCTATTATTTGCAAAATACGGTTTTATGATTGACAAATTCGCCGTGCAACGACGTGCTCTGCGTCTTGCTGCCCAGGGAGTGAACGGTATCGCTGCCGTACTTTCGCAGGAGTTCGGGATTTCTCGGCAAGCTGCAGGCGTAAGGCTGAAGACCATCGAGCGCTCCGGGCTTCTTGCTTCGACGGGGGCTACGCGGAACAAGCGATATGCCTTGGTTGACCTGCAAGCGGTTGAAGCAAACTACCGCCGCGACGGATTGCGAGAAGACATCGTCTGGCGAGAGCTGTGCGCTCCGGTGGTTGCGCAATTCCCAGAAAACGTACGCGATATTTGGCGTTACGGAATAACAGAAATGGTCAACAACGCAATCGATCATTCTGGATCGCCGGACGTAATCGTCAGTATGCGGCGCAACGCCTTATTTACTACTGCCGCCGTGGTCGATCACGGAGAAGGTATCTTTCTGAAGATACAGAAGGCACTAGGTTTGTACGACACGCGCGAAGCCATCCTGGAACTTGCCAAGGGCAAATTGACTACCGACCCGGAGAATCACACCGGAGAGGGAATCTTCTTTTCGAGCAGGGTATTCGACCTGTTCGACATTCGATCGGGGGCGCTGCACTTCATGCACGATGCCGGTCTTTCCGATGTTCTGATTGAGCGTCCCAAGGACGCTGCAGGCACCCTGGTCATCATGCGTGTCGATAACGATAGCGCCCGAACCACACAGGAAGTTTTCGATACCTTTGCCGCACCCGAGGAATATACCTTTGCCAAAACGATTGTTCCGGTAAAGCTGGCCCAATACGAGGGGGAGAAACTGGTCTCCAGATCACAAGCACGGCGGCTTACCATGCGTTTTGAGCGATTTCAAACGGTCATCCTGGATTTCGATGGCGTCGCCGAGATTGGTCAAGCTTTCGCCGATGAGGTACTGAGAGTATTTCAAAACGCGCATCCGAACACCAAGCTAATTCCCACGCACATGACGCCTGCCGTGGAAAATATGGTGGAGCGGGCGACGTCCGGCCGCTAATGTTTTCCGTTGGCTGTGGCGTCGTGCGGGCAAGAGAACGGTGCCCCGCGAGGTGCCGTTTTGACGATCAACGTGCCCGGGAGAGATGGTCGCTGAATGCTCTCCCGGGAAGCAGCACTACATACTCCGCCGATACTGCCCCCCGACCAGATACAGCGCATGGGTGATCTGCCCCAGCGAGCAGTAACGCACCGCGTCGACCAGCACGGCGAAGACGTTGCCGTTGGGTAGCGAACAGATGGTGTTCCCAAAACTTGGCCGCTGAGAAACTCTTGTCAAACGCTTGGTTGTGGTCGCACCGATTCAACTATCGCACACACGCATAAAATGCAACAATCTGCCAAACCTACGTAAGTGACTCAGGATGCCATGATTAAGACAGTTTCCATCGAATCATTTAAGTCGCTTGAAAAAGTGCAGATTGAACTTGGGAATCTCAATGTATTTGTGGGCGCAAATGGCGCAGGGAAAAGCAATCTTCTTGAAGCCATCGGAGTTCTCTCGGCAGCCGCAGATGGAAAAGTCACCGATCAAGCATTGCTCCAGCGGGGAGTTCGTCCGGGCGTTCCAAAACTCTACAAGAGTGCCTTTCCTTCAACGACTAGTCGCCAATCATCGCACATATATTTTAGTGGGTCATCGGATGAAGCTCATTATGATGTCTCGCTGAACAATCCGATGACCGACCCTAGTCCCGCATGGAAATTCAAGACCGAGCTGTTTGAAGAAGGTAAGACGAAACTTACAAGTAGAGGCCCCAACTCCCGAGGCAACCTCAACACTGAAAATGGTCTTGCGGCCTTGAAAGCAGTTGAGCTTGATGAAAGCAGTGCCGCTTTAGCGCTGATTCGCGGGCTACAAAATTACGTTATCTATTCACCAACTACCCCGGTTCTTCGGGGGGTTGCGCCGGAAACCCAACCAAGGCAGCCGCTAGGTCTTTCAGGCGGTCGCTTGCCCGAAGCTGTGCACGAACTACTGTTGTCCCAGCGCTCAGAAAATGACCATGCGAAGAAGGTATGCAATGAAGCTCTTGCTCTCATTAGTTGGGCAAAAAGCTATGGATCGGCTCAAGCCGCTAGTCTTCCTCTTTCTCCAGCAGCCAGTTCTTCTCCTAGAGTCATTAAATTCGTAGATAAGTACATGAAGGAAGGGCGTAATGTCCTTTCTGGCTATGATGCCAGCGAGGGAGCTCTTCTTATTCTCTTTCTTGCCGTTCTTGCCGCTCATCCGAAGTCCCCGTCTTTCTTCGCGGTGGACAATGCAGACCACGGGCTTAATCCAGGCCTAGCGACAAGTCTAATGAAGCACTTCGCAAATTGGGTTACGAGTAGCCAAGATCAGCGTCAGATTTTAATGACGAGCCACAATCCTGCCATTCTTGACGGTTTGCCCTTACAAGACGATAGAGTCCGATTGTTCACCGTAGACCGCGACAACAAAGGAAAGACCATCATCAAACGCGTCGCCGTGGATCAGAAGCTACTGGACATGAGCACGAAAGGTTGGACGCTGTCGCGACTGTGGATGAACAAATACATCGGCGGGATGCCGAATGTCTGATTCATTGAGAATAGCGCTGGTTGCCGAAGGAATTACGGACTATGAGATTCTGGACGCTGCTGTTGAAAGCATGCTGAATGGCAGATCGTATATTCTCAAACTTCTTCAGCCAGAAGGAAGCATTGCGTTTACCGGCAAAGGTAGTGCTGGACATTTTGGTGGTGGATGGAAAGGTGTGTATCAATGGTGTCTTCAGGCTGTTCAACGTAGTGGTGGAAAATTGCGTGATGATCCACTCTTTCTTAGCTATGACTTGCTATTGCTTCATTTAGACGCCGACGTAGCAGGCGAAGATCCCGCCCATAGTAAGATCGATCCGATTCCAGAACTAGCGGGGGTGTTGCCGTGTGAACAGCCTTGCCCACCCCCGACAACAACGACGGAGTTGTTGCGCTGTGTCTTTCTTTCGTGGGTCGGAGAAGCAGGAATCCCCCCTAGGACAGTCATCTGCACCCCTTCAAAGAGTACCGAGGCTTGGGTAATGGCTGCGTTCTTCCAGAATGACAAAGAAATGGAGAAGAAGGGCTGGGAATGTCATCCTAAACCGGAGAGTAGGCTCGCGCAACAGCCCGTGAACGTTCGATTCGCCAAGACACAAGCGGACTATGCTGCTCTAAGAACCGATTTCAAAGCCAAATGGCCATACGTTGTTGCTCACCTGCCAGAGGCACGTAGATTTCAGTCGGATTTCCATGCGGCCATTCCGCCTTACCACGAATAATCAAGCGTCACAAGCAAATCAAACCGCTCAGGTTTCGCCAGACGCGCTGTCGCCGGACGAACTATTGCTTGTCATAGATTGCTGGGGAAACGTCAGATGAGTATTCATAGCGACGTTTAATCATCGTTGTTTCCTTCCACCGAGCCGAACGCTTTTCCGAGAAGCGGACTACATACTCCGCCGATACTGCCCCCCCACCTCGTACAGCGCGCTCGTGATCTGCCCGAGCGAACAGTGCCGCACGGCGTCGACCAGCACGGCGAAGACGTTGCCGTCTTCGATTACCGTCTGCTTGAGCTTGGACAGCCAGGCCGGTGCCTGATCGGCGTTGCGCTGGTGGAAGGTAGCGAGGCGGGTGAGCTGGCTCTGCTTTTCCTCTTCGGTCGAGCGCGCCAGTTCGATATCCTGTTGCGCGTTGCCCTTCGGAGACTCTTCCTGGATCTTGCCGCGCTGGAAGCCGGTCTCCATCGCGCCGAGCACACCGCCGCGTGAGCTGATGGCCTCGAACTCCTTGAGCACCGCTTCTTCGACGAGGTCGGTCAGTTCGTCGATGATGAAGGCGCCCTGGTTCGGGTTCTCGTTCTTCGCCAGACCCCATTCGCGGTTGATGATGAGCTGGATGGCCATCGCGCGGCGCACCGATTCCTCGGTCGGCGTGGTGATCGCTTCGTCGTAGGCGTTGGTGTGCAGGCTGTTGCAGTTGTCGTAGATGGCGATCAGCGCCTGCAGGGTGGTGCGGATGTCGTTGAAATCCATCTCCTGCGCGTGCAGCGAGCGGCCGGAGGTCTGGATGTGGTATTTGAGCTTCTGGCTGCGCTCGTTTGCGCCGTACTTGTTCTTCATCGCCACTGCCCAGATGCGGCGGGCGACGCGGCCGATCACCGAATATTCCGGGTCCATGCCGTTGCTGAAGAAGAAGGAGAGATTCGGCGAGAAGTCGTCGATGTGCATGCCGCGCGCCAGATAGGCTTCGACGCAAGCGGACTCGGGAATCTCAAAAAGAGATATACTTTGCTCATGAAAATAATCAGCAACAGCGCCCTGCGGGCTTTCGCTGTACTGCACCCCCAAGCCGATGAACCCTTACAGGGATGGCGACGGGTGATTGAGAAAAACCGGTTTTGTAACTGGGCTGAAATGAAAGCAGCCTTCAACATGATCGACAAAGTTGGAGAGTTGACGGTCTTCGATATCGGTGGCAACAAATACCGACTGATCGCTTACGTCCGTTTCGAGAAACAGATCGTCTACATCAAAGCGGTACTGACGCACCGCGACTACGACAAAGGCGCATGGAAATCATGAATGCACATCTTCGGGTGAAATACCTGCTTCCCGCATGGGAGGCCTTTCGTAACGCCACCGACATTGCCCCGATCCGTGACGAAGCGCACTATCAACAGATGACGGCAATGCTCGAAGCCCTGCTCGATGAAGCTGGCGGCAACGAAGAGCATCCCGCGATGGGGTTGGTCGACATCGTCGGCGATCTGATCGAAGACTACGAGGCCGAACATCATCCGCTACCAGACGTTACCAGCATACAGACGCTGAAGTTTCTGATGGAGCAACACGGCTTGAAACAAAGCGATCTGCGTGAGATCGGCAGCCAAGGCGTGGTTTCTGAAATCCTTTCCGGCAAGCGGGAACTCAACATTCGCCAGATTCGGGCCCTCAGTGAGCGTTTTGGAGTTTCTCCGGCGACCTTCGTTTGAGGCACTGAGCCGTATGGCTGGAAGGCGCGCAGAATGGCGATCTGCGTTGCAACTACGCCCAGAGTGGCGGATTCATTGGCCTTCAGTCAATTCATCACATAGTTCTGCACCTTGTGATGCACGAAGAATTCCTGGATGTCGCCCATCATCTTCAGCGAGAACTCGGTCGAGAAAATGCAGGTGTTCTGACTCTGGTCTTCCTTCAGGATGTCGGCCTGCACCGTGCCGCGCAGGGTCGCCGAGTCGAAGGCGGCGGACAGGCGGATCTACGTGGCCTGTTGTGTTCAAAGAGTGGCGTGATATAGGCTTCCACGACATTGGCTCGCGTAGATGGCCGTCTGGTGCGGCTCTTGGGCATGCTGCCGTTCGATCGCTAATCCGCCAGTTTGCGCAGCAGCGTTTTGTAGTCGACGGCCAACAGGCGCGCCGCCTCGGCCTTGTTGCCGCCGGTCTGGCGCAGCACTTCCGCGACATGGCGCCGTTCGACCTCGGCCAGCGTCGGGGGGCGGCCGTCGCCGCTTGTTGCCGGCGATTCGGCCCAGCCGCGCCCGCCCAGCGCCGGTGGCAGCACCTCCACCGGCAGCTCGCTATGCTCCGGGGGACACAGCACGACGGCCTGCTCGACGACGTTTTCCAGTTCGCGCACATTGCCCGGCCAATTGGCGCCCGCACCCGCGAGCGCCGCCGCCGTTGCAGGCGACAGCCGTCGCACGTTGCGCCCGTGCGCACGCGCGTAACGGTGCAGGAAGTGCTCCGCCAGCAAGGGGATGTCCTCGCGCCGTTCGCGTAGCGGCGGCAGGCGCAGGTGCAGTACGTGGATGCGGTGATAGAGATCGCGGCGGAAGACGCCCCGGTCGACCAGGGTTTCGAGCGCGGCGTTGCTCGCGCAGATCAGCCGGAAGTCGGCGGCCACGTCCTGGCTGCCGCCCACCGGGCGCAGGCGCTTTTCTTCGATGACGCGCAACAGCTTGGCTTGCAACGAGCCGGGCATGGCATTCACTTCGTCAAGGAAGAGCGTGCCGCCATGCGCCTCGCGCAACAGCCCGGCGTGGTCGCGGCTGGCGCCGGTAAAAGCGCCGCGCCGGTAGCCGAAGAGTTCGGCTTCGGCGAGCGCCTCGGGAATCGCGGCGGCGTTGACGGCGACGAAAGGGGCCGACACTGTCGACGCTCCCGTTCCGCTGTGGATGGCGCGCGCGACGAGTTCCTTGCCGGTGCCGCTCTCGCCCTCGACCAGCACGTTGGTGCGCGTTGCCCGCACGGTCATGATCCACTCGCGCACGCGGCACATGGCGGCGCTTTCGCCGAGCAGCGCCGCAAGTTCCGGATCTGCGCCGGCGACCCGGCGGCGCAGCGCGCGGTCGCGCTCGGTCTTGGCGAGGATCAACTCCACCGACTCCGGTTTGAAGGGCTTGGCGAGAAAATCGAAGGCGCCGGACTTGACCGCGCGCACCGCGTTTTCCAGGCTGGCGTGGGCGCTGACTACCACCACCGGCAGATCGGCATCGCGTTCGCGCACCCGGCGGATCACCTCGAAGCCGTCCAGTCCCGGCATCGCCAGATCGGTCAACACGAGATCGGGCAGCGGATCGAGCGCAGCGTCCAGCCCGGACGGGTCAAGCAGCACGCGCGCGCGGTAGGCGCCGGCAGCTTCGACGATGCGTTTGAGGATTGCCGCTACATCCGGCTCGTCTTCGACGATCAGGATATTCAGCAGCGGGGGGGCGGCGGCGGCAAAAGCGGGCTGGGCTATACTCATGCGACCATGATAACGAATGCGCTTGCCCCCTTCCAGCACTCGCTGCTGGCGCGCCTCCTGGCCGTGCTGCTGGCGGCGCTGGCGCTCGGCGTCCTGGCGCTCTTCTTCGGGCTTGACCATTTCGTCAGCACCCAGTTCGCCCGCCTGCGCGAAGAGCAAATCGTCCGTGCAGCCGACGAGGTGCACCGCCTCGTCGATGCCGAAGGCGAGCGTTTGGTCAGCCTGGCGGTGCTCTTGTCGAAGGATGCCGATCTTAACCACAGCACCTTCTACCACCTGGCTCTGGCCGGCGAGCGCGACCACCCGCAGGCCGCCGTGGAGCGCATCGCGCGCGCCTTCGGTTTCGCGGCGGTCAGTCTGTGGGATAAGAATGGGCGTTTGATCGCCGTCTCGCCGGCACCGGAATCCGGCGCTACGCCATCCGTCCCGGCTACCGTTCCCGGTAGCCGCTTGCTGCGCGAAAACGGCCGCGCCTGGCTGGTCGCCGACGCGCCGCTGTTGCGCGAAGGAAACGCTATTGCCGTGCTGCGCCTCGCGCGTTCGCTGGAGGCGGTGCTGGCTGCCGGCTTGCCGGCGCTCTATCCGGCATCGCTCAAGGTGGCGGAAGAAACTTTGTCGCCTGGCGCGACACGCATCGAACTGCCGCCGGTGACGCTGGAGCTGTCGCTGCCAGACACGGTGGGCGAGGCGCTGGGCGAGGCGAAAACGGTGCTGGCGACGATCCTCGTCGGTGGCGGTCTGCTCCTGGCGCTGGCGCTGGGCTTTTACCTGCGCTGGCAGCTCAGGCCGCTGGCCGCACTCTCGGCTGCCGCCGGCGCGGTCGGGCGCGGCGATTTCGGCCAGCGCGTCGAGGCGCCGGGCGAGACCGAGGTTGCCCGCCTGGCGCGCGCTTTCAACGCGATGGCGGCCGATCTGGCGCAGTTGCGCGTACTGGAGCGACGGCTGGCGCACCAGGAGCAGCTTTCCGCTATCGGCCGCGTCGCCGCGCGCGTCGCGCACGACATCAACAACCCGCTCACGGTGATCGCCAACACCGCGCAACTGGCGCTACGCACGCCACCCGACGATCCCCGGCTCGCCGAGGACTTGCGCCGCATTGTGCATCACGGCGAGCGCTGCATGCGCACGCTGGAATTGCTGCTCGACTATGGCCGGCCGGTGCGTATCCACGCCGCGCCGCTCGATCTCGCGCAGCTCGCCCGCGATATGGGCCGGCGCTGGAAGGCCGAGGTGCACGCGCGCGAGACGATTCCCGTCGAAGGCGACCGGCTGCAACTGGAACAGTTGCTCGACAACCTGCTGACCAATGCGCGCGAGGCTTGCGGAGCCGACGGCAGCGTGAGCGTGGGCGCAGAAATCGCGGACGGGCAGGCGCGGCTGACGGTGACGGATAGCGGGCCAGGATTCCCGGCAGCGACGCGCGCCCACCTGTTCGAGCCTTTTCACACCACCAAGGCGGGCGGCACGGGGCTGGGGCTGGCCTCGGCGCTGGCCATCGCGCGCGCTCACGGCGGCGAGATGGGAATTGGCGAACGGGAAATTAGCGAAACGGGTGCAAAAACCGGTGGGTGCGTGATCGTGCGCCTGCCGTTGCGGAAGGCTCAGGCGCGGTCGAAGGTCGAAGCACCCCGGTAAGCGGCGTCCTCGCGCGATACCGGAATCAGGTCGCGGGCGACGATGGCGCGTCCGGTGGCGCCATAGAGAAAATCGAAAAACGGCGTCATGCGCTCGGCCTGCCAAGTGCGAAAAATCAGCGACAGCGGGCCGCTCAGGGGGTAGCGTGTGCGGTCGCGGTCGGGCTTGAGGCCGTCGAGCGCCAGCAGACGCAGCTTGCCCGCTTCGACCAGCGGCCGGGCAAAGACCCAGCTCACCACGCCGAGGCCGGCGGGAAAACGCGACACCAGATCGACGATCTGCTCGTCGGTATCGACAAACAGCGCCTTGCCCGACCAGTCCGGCCTGTTGTCGAGCAGCGCGGCGCGTACGGGCTCCACATAGTCCGGGCAATGACGGCGCACCACCTGCGCAATCGGGCGCGCCGCGCCGCCCAAATCGCGCCAGTCGAGAATCTTTCCGCGCGCGACGGCTTTCAGTTGCGCGAACGATAGCCCGGTCACGGGGTTGTCGCCGTGCGCGACCACCGCTTTCATATCGTGCGCCACCAGCAGATGCGGCAGTCTTGCGGCGGGCGACCCTTTGACCGGGCAGCACAAGCCGCCGAAATCCGCCAGGCGGCGTTTGACGCCGGCGACGCCGTCGTCGCAACCGCCCCCGGCTACCGCCAGACGCCCGCGACCCGTCGCGGCGAAGGCCGGCGCGAGGTCTTTCAGCACGCCGTAGGCGAGAATGTGCGTGCCCTGGTAAGACAGGTCGCGGGCGCCGGTCGAGGCGACAAAAATCGGCAGCGCGCGCGGGCTGCGGCAGATGTCGTCGCCGGGCAGCGGCAGTGGAGCCGCCGAGGCGCCGCCCTGCTCGCGCCAGGGCGCAGTCAGCAGGGCGGCGCCGACCAGGGTGAGAAATGTGCGTCTATCCATGCGATGAGTGTAAGGCAAGGACTGTCCGTCAGCGTCGACCAGAGTCGGCCAGCAGCATGATGTCGCCCGGCCGCAGACACACCGTCAACGCGGCGCCGACCGCAACGCGATGGCGCTCAAGCGTGCGGGCCGGCAGGCGCATTTGCAGCCGCGTGGCCGGCAGGCCCTCGGGTTCGAGCCAGACCAGCGCATCCATCCCGAGTTCCAGCACTTCGCTAACCCGCGCCGCCACCGGGTTCTGCAGATGGCCGCCCCAAGGCTTGTCCGGGGCAACCAGCAGCACGTCGCCCGACTGGATGGCCCAGCGCACTGAGCCGGAAGGCGTGTCCCCGGCGTTGGCGCGCAGCGTGTGCGGCCCCCAGCGCAGCAGTGCCTTGCGTCCCGGCGGCGCGGCATCGAGATGGCCGTCGAAGAGGTTCGGAAAGTCGAGCAACCGCGCCGCTGCCACGGAACGCGGACGCCGCAGCACTTCGCCGGTCGGCCCCGTCTGCAACAGTCGGCCGTGGTGCAGCAAAATCAGGTGGGAAGCGAGTTGGGCCGCTTCATCGAGATCGTGCGTCACCAGCAGCACGGTGGTGCGCAATTGTTCGTGCAGGCGCCGCAGTTCCAGGTAAAGGCGCTTGCGCGTGCTGCGATCCACCGCCGAGAACGGTTCGTCGAGCAGCAGCAGTTTCGGTGCGCGGGCGATGGCGCGGGCGAGCGCGACACGCTGTTTCTGGCCGCCGGACAATTCGCGCGGATAGCGGTTCTCCAGCCCGGCGACGTGGGCGAGTGCGAGACATTCTTCGGCGCGCGCCAGACGCTCGGCAGACGGCAGATGCATGAGCGCTACCCCGACGTTGCCGGACGCCGTGAGGTGCGGAAACAGCCCGTATTGCTGCGGCACAAAGCCGATGGGCCGTTCGCGCGTCGGCAAGTGCGTGCTTGCGTCATCCCAGATGTCGCCGCCAAGCGCGACATGCGCTTGCTTCGTGCGCAGCAGCCCCGCCACGGCGCGCAGGATCGATGTCTTGCCGCTGCCCGAGGGGCCGACCAGTGCGGTGATCTGTCCTTCGGGAATCTCGCTGCGGAAATCGAGCGCAGGGGCATCGTGGACGAGATCGAGGATCAGCGTCATGCCGCCCGCCGCCGCTTCATCAGCCGTTCGACCAGGCCGTAGCTCACCGCGATGGTGACGAGCGAGACGATCAGGAGCAGCAGCGACATTGCGCCGGCGCCGGCATGATCGAAAGCCTGTGTGCGGTCGTAAATGGCAATGGCGACGGTTTGCGTCTCGCCGGGAATGTTGCCGCCGACCATCAACACCACGCCAAATTCGCCCAGCGTATGGGCGAAGGTCATCACCGCCGCAGAAAGGATGCCCGGCCAGGCGAGCGGCAGCTCGATGCGCAGGAATGCCTGCCGGAAAGTCAGCCCGCAACATTGCGCCGCTTCCCGCACGTCCTGCGGAATCGCCTCGAAGGCGCGCTGGATCGGCTGTACCGCGAAGGGAATGTTGAAGACGACGGAGGCGATCACCAGCCCGGTGAAGCTGAAGGCCAGCGTTTGGCCAAACAGGGCGGCGAACCATTGCCCCAGCGCCGAATTGCCGCCCAGCGCCACCAGCAGGTAATAGCCCAGCACCGTCGGCGGCAGCACCAGCGGCAGCGCCAGCAGGCCCTCGATCCAGGCCTTGCCGTTGAACGAAGTCACCGCCAGCCAGCGCGCGACGGCAAGCGCCAGCGGCAGCAAAACGATCAGCGTCGCCAGCGCAAGCTGCGCCGACAGGACGATGGCGCCCCAGTCCATCACTTTTCAGTCTCTCCCGGCAGCACGAAACCGTAGCGGACAAAGACTTCGCGCGCCGCAGGCTTCTGCACGTAGTCGTAAAACAGCCGCGCGGTTTCGCCCGCCGATTTCAGCAACGCCATGCGCTGGCGTAGCGGCTCGTCGGCGTGCCAGGCGGCGGGGATGAGGGCGAAGTGGCCGAGCGCGGCGATTTCCGGCGCCTTGGAAAGCGAGAGCGGCACGATGCCGCCCTGGCTCGAACCGGAGGCGGCGAACTGCATCGCCTGCGCGGCATTCTCGCCGAGCACGAGTTTCGGCCGGACGGCTTCCCACAGCCCGGCGTGTTGCAGCGCCGCGCGCGCGGCGCGGCCGTAGGGTGCATGCTCGGGGTTGGCGACGGCGAAGCGCTTGATGCGGCCGTCGGCAAGCGCCGCCCGCACGTCTTTCAACGCGGCGTCGACTTTGAGCAATGAACCGTGCGGTGCAAACAGCGCCACCCGACCGATGGCGTAGAGCGCGCCGCGATCCGTCGCCAAGCCCTTGTCGGCGAGCCGGAAGATGAAGTTCTCGTCGGCGCAGAGGAACATCTGAAAGGGTGCGCCCTGCTCGATCTGCTGCGTGAAATTGCCCGACGAACCGAAGGACAGCTTGATCGTGCGGCCGGTGTCCTGCTCGAAGCGCCTGGCGATTTCCGGCAGCGCGAACTTGAGATCGGCGGCGGCAGCGACGGGCGGAACATCGGCCGCGCGTGTCGGCAAAACGGTGCAACAGGCCAGAAGGCAGAGCAAGCGAACAAAATATTTCATGGCTGGATTTCACCGTTTTTATGAAAAATCCGGGTTAGCGACCGCTCAGGTAATACGACCCCAGCCCGGCAACCAACAGCCCGAGGCCGAACTTGAGGATGCGTTGCGGCACATGCTGCTGGAGACCCGCTCCCAGCGTCATGCCGACCAGTCCGCCCCCGCCCAACAGCGCGCCGAGCGCCCAGTCCGGCGCGGCGGAACCGCCGCCGGGCAGCGGCAGCAGCGTATAGACCAGCACGCCCAATACCGAGGTCGCGAAAGTGCCGACGAGCGCGGCGCCCGCGACCACCGCCACCGGCAGGCGCAGCACCGCGATACAAAACGGCGCGACGATAGCGCCGCCGCCGATGCCGTAAGTGCCGCCGATGACGCCGACGACGAGCGACAGCAGCACCAGCGCCGGCACGGCAACCGCGAAGCGTGCCTCGCCGACGGCGAAGAGCATGCGCCGCGTATCGGCTTGCAGCATGGTTACGCTGCCAACGACAAGAGGTAGCGGCGACGCGGCCTGCTTGCGCCACGGAGCGAACTCGCCCAATAGCCGCCAGGCGAGATAGAGCATCACCGCGCCGACCAAGAGCTTGAAGCGCGCGGCGTCCGGCAGCCACAGCGCGCGCAGATAGAAGCCCGCGACGATGCCGGGCAAACTGCCCAGCGCGAAGACCCAGGCCAGCGGCCAGACCATCCGCCCCAGGCGCGCATAGCGCCAGATACCGCCGGGCGTGGCAAACAGATTGAACACCAGGTTCGTCGCCGACGCCGACGGGCTGGCGTAACCGAGCACGCTCATCTGGAAAGGCATCAGCAGGAAGGCGCCGGAAACGCCCACCATCGAGGTGAACAAGGAAACCACGCAGGCGGCGAGCGGCGGTAGCCACCACGAGACTTCGACGCCGGAAACGGGAAAGAGCAGCATGGAGAGATTCTAACCGCCGCCGTCGCGCAAGCCGGCAGTAAATGGTGTGATTCAAACCGATGTAGCCTTGCCCGGTATTCCACAAAGATTCGATAGCGTCTGTGGGAGCAGCCTTGGCCGCGATTGGGCGCTGGTGGATCGGCACGGCCCAATCGCGGCCAAGGCCGCTCCCACTCGGGGGTTTTGCGAATCGATGAAAGGCCCAGGTTAGCGCGGCAGCTCCTCAAAAACGTTGGTCCACACGTTGAGCACCTGGGAGCCGCCGGGCGCGTTGCCGGTCTTGATTTCCTTGACCGCTTCGAGTTTCGCCATGTCGATCTTGTGCAGATTGCCGTCGCCGGCGTTCGACACGTAGCCCCAGCGGCTGTCCGGCGTGAAGGCGATGTGCCCCATGCGCCCCTTGCCGAGCTGGATGTCCTTGACCAGCTTGAAGCTCTTGGCGTCGACGATGGAAATCGTATTGTTGCCGTAGTTGGTGACCACCGCGTATTTGCCGTCCGGCGTGTTGTAGGTGTGACCGATGCCGGTGCTGCCGGTATCGATGCTCGTGACGAGCTGCTTGGTGGCCGTATCGAAGACGGCGATCTCGTTGCCTTCGAGCTTGCTGCCAGGGCCACGGTTGAGAATGTAGAAGTGCTTTCCGTCCTGCGTAAAGTTGCCGTGATGGCCTTCGAGCACGTTCTGCTGCTTCAGCGGCATATCCACGCGCGCGATCTGCGGCATGCCGGGGCGGGTCAGGTCATAGACCAGTGCGCCCGGACGCTCCTTGTCTTTGTCCTTGCCCTCGATCGTTACCCAGACTTCCTTGCCATCCGGGCTGGGGGTCACATAGTGCGGCTTGGAGGGCGTCTTGATCTTTTTCACCGACCAGTCGTTGCGGTCGATTACGACGAAGTTGTCGTCGACGCGATCCAGCGTGAACGCGTAGCGCGAGTCGTAGCTCCAGGCGTTGTGCATCGAGGTCGGCCCCTTGGCCTGGCCGGCGACATCCAGCTCGATGTTCCTGGCGATTTTGTCGGTGGCGGTGTCGATAAAGGTGACGCGCAACTTGCCGTTATCCAGCCCCCAGTGGTTAATCATGGCGAACTTGCCGTCGGGGCTGACGGCCGGGTGTTTGGGCCGGTTGCCGGTGACGATCCTGGCGGTCACGGCGCGTTTGTCGAGGTCGATGACGCTGACCGTTGTGCCGCCCTCGGCTTCCGCACCGACATAGACCTTGCGAGCGTCCGGTGTGGTGGCCCCAAGACCGGCGCCATTCTCTGTTTTCAGCGTCGCCACGACCAGATCGCTGGCCGGATCGACGAGATAGGCGTTGCCGCTACCGCCATGCAGATGCACGACCAGGCTGGGCCAGTTGGCGTTGGCGCTCTTCTGCGCACCGCCGGTGGCGCACCCGCCGATGAGAACGGCGGCAGCGATGCCGGCGGCGATGAGGTTTTTGTTGAGTTGCATGTTTTCTCCTTGATGTGGGCTTGTTCCGGCATCTGCCGGAAGCGCTTCCATCAACGCAGTTTTCGTGCCTGGCGCAAAAAGGCGCTAACAGACTGATTTCTGGTCTGGCGACGCTGGTCGACTATGGCATTTCGCCATAACAGCACCATCCCGACGATGGCGAAATGCCCATTGACCCGAGGCTCGTCGCGCCTAAGTTCGCTTCACTTTCCCTCGGCGTAACCCCGACCTGCCCGACACGGGCCGATCATGCCAATCTCGGTGTCCAGGCGGTTTTTCTCAATGGAAAAACCCATGATATGGGCTACTGTGGCCGGTAACGTGTTGTTGATCCAGATGCGCACGGAACCCCTCCTACATACTCCTTCGATACTGCCCCCCCACCAGATACAGCGCATGGGTAATCTGCCCCAGCGAGCAGTAGCGCACCGCATCGACCAGCACGGCGAAGACGTTGCCGTTTTCGATGACGGTTTTTTGCAGCTTTTCCAGCCAG
>JACQYA010000003.1 GCA_016208425.1 Betaproteobacteria bacterium | reverse complement strand
GATCTCGCGCTCGACCACTCGATGATCTCGCTCGGCTCGTGCACGATGAAGCTCAACGCCACCAGCGAGATGATCCCGATCACCTGGCCCGAATTCACCGATATTCATCCTTTTGCGCCACTAGACCAAGCGCAGGGTTATCTGGAGACGATCGCCGGATTGGAATCCTGGCTAAAGACGATCACCGGCTTCGACGCGATCTGCATGCAGCCGAACTCCGGCGCGCAGGGCGAGTATGCCGGCATCGTCGCGATCATGCGCTATCACGCCAGCCGCGGCGACGGGGTTGGCAAAAGCGGGCGCAATATCTGCCTGATCCCCAAATCGGCGCACGGCACCAACCCGGCCACCGCGCAGATGTGCGGCCTGCAGATCGTCGTCGTCGACTGCGATGAAAGTGAAAAAGGCGGCGGCAACGTCGACCTCGCCGACCTCAAGGCCAAGGCCGAACAGCACTCGGCCCATCTCGCCTGCCTGATGATTACCTACCCGTCGACGCACGGCGTCTTCGAGGAAGCCATCAAGGAAATTTGCGAAGTCGTTCACGCGCACGGCGGTCAGGTCTACATGGACGGCGCCAACCTCAACGCCCAGGTCGGCCTGACCTCGCCCGGCCTGATCGGCGCCGATGTCAGCCACATGAACCTGCACAAGACCTTCTGCATCCCGCACGGCGGCGGCGGGCCGGGCATGGGGCCGATCGGGCTGAAAGCGCATCTGGCACCGTTCATGGCTAATCACGCCGTGCAGGCAATCGACGGCCCGCACCGAGGACAAGGCGCAGTATCGGCGGCGCCCTGGGGATCGGCGGCGATCCTGCCGATTTCCTGGATGTACATCGCGATGATGGGCGGTAATGGTCTGCAACGCGCCACCGAGGTCGCCATCCTCAACGCCAACTACATCGCCCGCCGCCTGAGCGCCAGCTACCCGGTGCTGTACACCGGCAAGAACGGCCGCGTCGCGCACGAATGCATCATCGACGTCCGCCCGCTCAAGGCAGCGACCGGAGTCACGGAAACCGACATCGCCAAGCGCCTGATGGACTACGGCTTCCACGCCCCGACGGTCAGCTTCCCGGTCGCCGGAACGATGATGATAGAACCCACCGAATCCGAATCGAAGGCCGAAATCGACCGCTTCATCGCGGCGATGGAGCGCATCCGTGCGGAAATCGGCAAAGTCGGGCAAGGGTTCTGGCCGGCCGACGACAACCCGCTGAAAAACGCCCCGCACACGCAGGCCGACATCGTGGACGCCGAGTGGAGCCACCCCTACAGCCGCGCCGAAGCCGCCTTCCCGCTGCCCTGGGTGGCGGAAAACAAGTTCTGGCCGAGCGTCAACCGCATCGACGATGTGTACGGCGACCGCAATCTGTGCTGCGCCTGCGTGCCGGGCGTCGCGTAGGCCGCCGTTACCTGGATTCGCCCGGATGCCCCGTAGGAGCGGGCTTGCCCGCGAAGGATGCCCCAGTAGCGCCGATTTCGCGGGCAAGCCCGCTCCCACATCCCGTTGTTTCGGCGTGACTGGCTACCGCGCGCTGCCGCAGCAGCGCGCGTTTCTCCCCGGCGATCTTTATCGCCGCCTGCTTCACCGGCCCGAAGCCGCGCACACTATCTGGCCAGCCGGCTAGCGCCAGCGCGGTTTCCGGCTGGCTCGTCGCGCACTGCGGCAGGAGGTCGAGGTCGGCCTCGTAATCGGCGGCGAGCTGCCATTCCGCGCGCCTTTCCGCGCTGAGATTGAAAACGTCCAGCGCGCTGCCGCGCAGTTTCCTGAACCGTGCCAACCGGCGCAGCACGGCGAACATCCAGGGGCCGAAAGCGCGTTTGCGCGGGCGGCCGTCGGAGCCGACGCGGGCGAAGCCGGGCGGGGCGAAATGGAAAAACACGCGAAAGTTACCCCCGAAAGCGTCTTCCAGACGCTGCACGAAATCGGTTTCGGCAAAGAGGCGGGCCACCTCGTACTCGTCCTTGACCGCCAGCAGGTCGGCGTAATTGCGCGCGACAACCCGCGTCAGCGCATCGTTGCCGAGGCTGCGGACGGCGTCGACGCGCCGCCGGTAGCGGGCGGCGTAGGCGGCATCCTGGTAGGCGGCGAGAAAAGCCGTGCGCCGGGCGATGATGTCATCGAGCGCCGGCTCGCCGGGCGGCGCTTGTTCCTCGCCACCCGCAACCTGTCTTACCGCATCGGGCTGGGCGGCCGCGCGCCGGCCCCACGCGAAGGCGGCCAGGTTTTGCGCTACCGCCGTGCCGTTGAGTTCAATGGCCCGCGCCAGCGCCGCCCGGGTGACGGGGATCAAGCCACGCTGCCAGGCGAAGCCGAGCAGCAGCATATTGCCGAACAGGGCATCGCCCACCAGGCGGGCGGCGAGGCGCTGGGCGTCGAGGAAGTCGACGTTGCCGGCGCCGATGGTGCCGGCGATGCGCGCCTGCATGGCTGCGAGCGGGAAGTCCCAGTCGCGGTTGCGGATGAAATCGGCGGTCGGCGTCTCGGTGCAGCCGACCACCGCGCGGGTGCAGCCTTCCAGCATTTTGCCGAGCGCCTCGCCGCCGGCGGTCACCACCAGGTCGCCGCCGAGCACGGCGTGCGCCTCGCCGGCGGCGATGCGGGCAGCGTGGATGTCCTGCGGCCGGTCGGCGATGCGCAGGTGGGAAAATACGGCGCCAAATTTCTGCGCCAGCCCGCTCATATCGAGCACGGAAACGCCTTTGCCGTCGAGGTGGGCGGCCATGCCGACGAGTGCGCCGAGCGTCACGACCCCCGTGCCGCCAACCCCGGTGACGAGCAGGTTGTAGGGAACGGCGGTGGCCGGCAATTCCGGTTCCGGGAGTGCGGGCAGCGCCGCATTGTCGAAATTGAGCGCCTTGCCGTGGCGCGGGCGGCCGCCTTCGATGGTGACGAAACTGGGGCAGAAGCCCTTCAGGCAGGAGAAATCCTGGTTGCAGGCCGACGGGTCGATCTGGCGTTTGCGGCCGAAAGCCGTCTCCACGGGAACGACCGCCAGGCAGTTGGACTGCGTCGAGCAATCGCCGCAGCCCTCGCAAACGTGCTCGTTGATGAAAACGCGCCAGCCGGCGGCGGGCATCTTGCCACGCTTGCGGCGCCGGCGCGCCTCGGTGGCGCAAACCTGATCGTAGATGAGCACCGAAACGCCGGGGCACTCGCGCAATTCGCGCTGCACGGCATCGAGCTGGTCGCGGTGGCGAATCGGAACGTTGGGGGCAAGATCGCCAACGGGGGCGTACTTCGCCGGGTCGTCGGTAACGATAACCATCTTCCCGACGCCTTCGGCCGCCAGTTGGCGAGTGATCCGGGCGACGCTCAACTGGCCGTCCACCGGCTGGCCGCCGGTCATCGCCACGGCGTCGTTGTAGAGGATTTTGTAGGTGATCGAGACGTTTGCCGCGATTGACTGCCGGATGGCAAGCACGCCGGAGTGGAAATAGGTGCCGTCGCCGAGATTGGCGAAAATATGCTTTTCCTCGGTGAACGGCGCCTGCCCGACCCACGGTACGCCCTCGCCGCCCATGTGCGTGAAGGTGGCGGTGCTGCGATCCATCCAGGTCACCATGTAGTGGCAGCCAATGCCGGCCACGGCGCGCGACCCCTCGGGCACCCGGGTAGAGGTGTTATGCGGACAACCGGCGCAGAAATACGGTTTGCGCTCGGCGAGGACGAGCGGAAGCGCATCCGGCTTTTGCTTGGCCGCGATGATTTTCAGCCGCGCCTCGATGCTCGGCGAGGTAAAGAAACGGCCGATCCGCCCGGCGATCACCCGGGCGATGGCGGCGACCGACAACTCGCCCGCCGCCGGCAGCAACCAGTCGCCGTGCTTGAGACAACCACGGCTGTCGGGCAAAAGCGACCACTCGCCTTTCTCGTCGAACTTGCCGATCACACGCGGGCGAACGTCGCGATTTTTCGATTCGCTCCAGTTGTAAAGTTCTTCCTTCAACTGGTATTCGAGGAGCTGGCGTTTTTCCTCGACCACCAGGATTTCTTCCAGGCCCTCGGCAAAACGCCGCACGCCGTCGGCCTCCAGCGGCCAGACCATGCCGACCTTGTACAGGCGGATGCCGATCTCGGAAGCCAAACGGTCGTCGATACCCAGCTCGTCGAGCGCCTGGCGCACGTCCAGGTAGGACTTGCCGGCGGTGAGAATGCCCAGGCGCGGGTTGGGCGAATCGATCGCCACGCGGTTCAGCCCGTTGGCGCGGGCGTAGGCCAGCGCGGCATAAAGCTTGACGTTGAGCAGGCGCGCCTCCTGCACCAGCGGCGGGTCTGGCCAGCGGATGTTGAGGCCGTCCGCCGGCAGATCGAAGTCGGTCGGGAGCCGGATATCGAGAGCCAGGGGATCGACCGCCACCGACGCCGAAGTTTCGACCGTATCGGCCAGCGCCTTGAGCGCCACCCAGCAGCCCGAATAGCGGCTCATCGCCCAGCCGTGCAGGCCGTAGTCGAGATATTCCTGCACGTTGGCCGGGTAAAGCACCGGCATCATCACCGCTTTGAACAGATGCTCGGTCTGGTGCGGCAGCGTGGACGACCGGGCGGTATGGTCGTCGCCGGCGATGGCCAGGACGCCGCCGAACCTGGCCGTGCCGGCGGCGTTGGCGTGGCGGAACACGTCGCCGCTGCGGTCTACGCCCGGCCCCTTGCCGTACCACATGCCGAACACGCCGTCGTATTTCGCGCCGGGAAAAAGGCCGACCTGCTGGCTGCCCCACACGGCGGTGGCGGCGAGATCTTCGTTGATGCCGGGCTGGAAAACGATGCGCTTGTCGTCGAGGTGCCGCTTCGCCTTCCACAGCGCCTGGTCGAGGCCGCCCAGCGGGCTGCCGCGATAGCCGGAAACAAAGCCCGCCGTGTTCAGGCCGGCGGCCTCGTCGCGCAGCTTCTGCAACATCGGCAGACGAACCAGCGCCTGGGTGCCGGTCAGATAGACGCGCCCGCCGGTGGCGGTGTATTTATCGTCCAGCGCGGCGCTCGCCAGCGCCGCCGCGAGAGCGGGATCGGGCACAACACACTATCGCGGGCAAGCTCGCCCCACGGTGCGAAGTAGTCCGTAGGTGCCCGACGATGTGGTTCGCTTTGCTCGCCGCATCCTGCGGTGTGCAGCGTCGCATCAGTGCAGCCATAGCCGTTCTATGGCGAGGGTCGCCGACAAAACCAAACGCGCCAAAGGCCGGCCGAATACTGCATGATCGATACAATGAGACACTAGCTCAACATCTCAAGCAAAACCTCACGACATCCCCCGAGAGGACAAGATATGCGCCGCCAAGTATTCCCGCCTGATATCGGAGCGATCTGACGATGCGCCTGCTGCTTGTCGAAGACCACGCCGAACTTGCCAAATGGTTGTTGGAATGGCTGACTTCCACCGGTTATGTTGTGGAGCGCCTTGATCGTGGGGACTATGCCGATTTGGCGCTTGCTACCAACCGCTACGACTTGGTCATACTCGACCTGTCGCTGCCCAAGCTGGACGGCATCGAAGTCTTGCAGCGTCTGCGCGGCCGTGGCGACACCACGCCGGTCTTGGTGCTAACGGCGCGGGGAACCAAGGATGATCGCGTGGCCGGACTCAATCTGGGCGCCGACGATTATTTGCCCAAACCTTTCGACCTGGATGAACTCGAAGCGCGCATCAAGGCGCTGTTGCGGCGTGCCGGAGGGCAAACGCCGCAGATGAAGATCGGCAGGCTGACGCTGGACACGCTGGATCGCCAGATTTCGCTCGAGGGAAAACCCCTGGCTCTGTCGCCGCGCGAACTGGCCGTGCTCGAGGTGCTGGCGGCGCGCTTGGGCCGTCCGGTGGCGCGCGAGGCCGTATTCGACCGGGTATTTGAATCCGGTTCCGATGCGCGCGTCGAGAGCATCGAGATTTATGTGCATCGCCTGCGCAAGAAGCTTGAGGGATCGGGCGCGACGATCACGACCTTGCGCGGTTTGGGCTATGCGTTGTTGGTCGAACCATGAAGAGCATCAAGAGCCACACGCTGCTCTGGTTGTTGCCGCCGCTCTTCTTGCTGTTGGTGGCGAACACCCTGTTGTCCTATCGTGGCGCGCGGGAGACGGTCGATCCCGCGTATGACCACTCACTGCAAATGGCTCTCACTTTGCTTGGCGAGCACGTCACGGTTTCTCCCGGAAAAGAGAAAATATCGGTCGATGTGCCGCGCGCTATCCGCGATAGTTTGGAAGAGGGGATGGCCGCGCGGAGTGAGGATGTGTTTTTCGCGGTGATGGGTACTGACGGAAGCAGCTTCGCGGGCGAAAACGACTTGCCGGTACAGCCGTTGGATGTTGGCAGTGCGATCCGGTTTGCCGACGCCCGCTATCGCGGCGAGGCGGTACGCATCGCCGCGAAAAAAATACGCTCGCCGCAGAGGGCGGTGACCGATGATGCCGATCTGATTTTGATTGTGGCGGAAAGTGTGGCGGCGAGGGTGGCGCTTGCACGCGAAATAGCCTATGCCAATTTGCGGCAGCAACTTGCTTTGACGGCGTTCGGCGCGATACTCGGGTGGTTGGTTCTTTCTGCCGTTCTGCATTCTCTGCACCGCTTGAGCGAACCCCTTGCCGAGCGTGGGGCCGAGGATCTCACGCCGCTGGCGAAGGACGACATGCCGACGGAAACCTTCCCTCTGATCGATGCAATCAATCGCCACATGGCGCGGCTCGCCGATCTCCTGGATGCCAGCCGGCGCTTTGCCGCCGACATCGCGCACCAGTTACGCACGCCGCTCACGCTGCTTGGCGCCCAGGCGCAATACTGTTTGCGGCAGAAAGATACGGAGGAAATGCGCCGCATGATCGAAGGCATCGTCGGCGCATCGCGCAGCGCCCAACGCTTGTGCAACCAGATGCTGTCGCTATCGCGCGTCGAGGCGCTAAAGGGCATGGTGACGGGCGGCGCCTGTCTCGACCTCGCCTCCTTATTGCAGGAAACCGCGCTGGATCTGGGGGTGCTGGCACTGGAAAAGCATATCGACCTCGTCTACGCCGACACCGGCCGCACCGTGCCTGTGATCGGCAACGGAATCATGCTGCACGAACTGTTTTCCAACCTGATCGACAACGCTCTGCGCTATACGCCCGAGGGCGGGCAGGTGACCATCGCCGCCGACATCGGGGACGGGGTGGCGCGGGTGACGATAACGGACACCGGCCCCGGCATCGCGCCCGATGCGCGCGAAACGATGTTCCAGCGGTTTCATCGCCGGCTCGACAGGTGCGGTACGGAAGGATCGGGGCTGGGTCTGGCCATCGCTCACCAGATATGCGTTGCACATGGCGGCGGACTGGCGTTGGGCGATGGCGCCGGAGGGCGTGGGTTGTCGGTGACGGTGCGCCTGCCCAGTTCCGCCGCTCTGGCCGAAGGCGTACCGAAAGGAAACTGAAAGCTGGGGGGTGCTCAATCGGGGGCGAAGTGGATTCTTGTTCAACCACCGCTGGAGTTCCGCCATGAAAATCCGCCACCTGTTGCAACTTTTCTGTTTTGCGCTCCTCGGCCTGCCGGGTTTCGCCGCCCAAGCGGAAGAAAAGCTCTATATCTACACCTCGATGAAGGAATCTCTGATCGGGGAGCTGAAGAAAGCCTTTGTCGCCAAGCACCCCGACATCAAGATGGACTACCAATCTGCCGGCGCCGGCAAGCTGATGGCCAAGATCGCCGCCGAGCGCGAATCCGGCACAATTCTCGCCGACGTGCTGTGGACCAGCGAGGTGCCCGACTTCTATCAGCTCAAGGCGCAGGGGGTATTGCAGCCCTATGTGCCGGCGGAAATCAAAGCCTTGGTGAACCCCTTGCCCGAATACGACGGTTCCTTTACCGCGGTGCGCCTGGGCACGCTGGGCATCGCCTACAACACGCGACTCATCAAGGACGCGCCGAAAACTTGGGCCGATGTGCAGAAACCGGCGTTCAAGGGTGCCTACGGCATCGCCAACCCGGCGCTTTCCGGCACGGCCTACATGAGCGTGTCGCTGCTGGTCAAGGCCTTCGGCTGGCCGTACATCGAAGGGCTGCGCGCCAACGGCGCCAAGATGGGCAAGGGTTCGGGGCAAGTGGTCGACGATACCGCATCGGGCGATCTGCTCGCCAGCCTCGCCGTGGATTACATCACCCTCGACAAGGTAGACAAGGGCGCCACCCTGACCTTGGCCTTTCCGCCGGAAATGCTGGTCATACCCAGCCCGATCGCCATTTTCAAGGGCAGCCCGAATACGGTGGCGGCCAAGAAATTCATCGACTTCGTGCTATCGAAGGAAGGCCAGACCATCGTCGCCAACGAAGGCACGCTGCCGGTGCGCGCCGACGTCAAGGTGCCGGACCGTTTCCACCTGCCGCCGGTCGCCGAGGCGATGAACCGCGCCATCAAGATTGACTACAAGCAGTTGATGGCGGAGAAGGAAGCGACGATCAAGAAGTTCACCGGCATTATGCAGAAATAGGCGGCGAGAGCCATCATGGGCGGCATTCGTATCGAGGGACTCGTCAAGTCTTACGGCGCCCGAAAGGTGCTGGACGGGCTTGACCTGACGGTTGAAGCGGGCGAGTGCTTCACTTTGCTCGGCCCTTCCGCGTGCGGCAAGACGGTGCTGATGAGGCTTCTGGCCGGTTTTGAAACCCCGGACGCGGGGCGCATCGTGATCGGCGATACGCTGGTGGCCGGCACGGGCGTGCATGTTCCGCCCGACAGGCGGGGTATCGGGATGGTGTTCCAGGACTACGCGGTCTGGCCGCACATGAGCGTGCGCGATAACGTCGCCTACCCGTTGAAAATTGCCGGGATCGCAGCGGACGTTCGGGCAGGGCGCACCCAAACGGCCATCGGGCAGGTGGGCCTTGCCGGGCTCGAGCAGCGCATGCCCTCGCAGCTTTCCGGCGGCCAGCAGCAGCGTGTCGCGCTGGCCCGCGCGCTGGTCTCGAAGCCGGCGCTGTTGTTGCTAGACGAACCGCTCAACAACCTCGACGCCAACCTGCGCGAGGAAATGCGTTTCGAGATCCGCGAACTCCAGCAGAGGCTGGGTATCACCGTCATCTATGTGACGCACGACCAGGAAATCGCGCTGGCCCTATCCGATCGCCTGGCGGTCATGGACGAAAAAGGGTGTCTACGGCAAGTCGGTGCCCCGGACGCATTGTTCGACCGCCCCGCCGACGCCTATGTCTACCGCTTTCTCGGCGTGGCAAACTTCATTCCGGTGCGAAAAAGCGCGGCGGGTTGGCGCTTGCCCGACGGCGTCACGGAATGGGTGGGGCCGCTGCCCGACCGGGAAGGCGGGCACCTCGCGGCCGGCTTCCGTCCGAACGATGTCGCGCTTTCTCGCTCGGGCGCCGGTTTGCCGGGAATCGTCCGGCGCGCGAGCTTCCTGGGCGCGCAGACGGACTACCTGATCGAAGTGGGCGGTGTCACGTTGCGCGCGGCGACCGACAGCCGGCGCGCCGGCGCCGGCGGGCAACTGTTCCGCGATAACGAGCCTTGTCGCATCGGTTTTCACGCCGTGCAATGGTTCGACGAGCTTGACGCCACCGGCACCGTCAATGCTGAAGACGTATCCGCCACCACATCGGGAGCGGGCCATGAATAACGCGGGCACGTCGCGCTCGGGCACGCCGCAGATTCTCTTCGGTCTGGCGGTCGGGATTCTGGTCATCTTTGTCGCCGTACCCGTACTGTTGATATTTTTCAACGCGCTATGGGTACACGGCCGCTTCAATGTGGCGGATGTGGTCAATGTCCTGCGCGAGCCGGACACCTACAAGGCGCTGCTCAACTCTCTGATCCTCGCCTCCGGCGTTACGGTGACCGGCACCCTCGTCGGCACTTTCTTCGCCTGGCTGGTGACACGTACCGATCTCCCCTACAAAGGCGCGATGAAGGTGCTTTTCCTGGTGCCCTTCATGCTGCCCTCGTTCATCGGCGCGCTCGCCTGGAAGATGCTGCTGTCGCCGCGCTCGGGCTACATCAACCGCCTGTTCGTGGATGTCTTTGGCTTCGACGGCCCGGTGTTCAACATTTACTCCTACGGCGGCATCATCGCCGTCGAGACCATGTACCTCTTCCCCTTCGTCTTCATCCAGGTGTGCGGCGCGCTCGAACGCATGGATCCGACGCTGGAGGAATCCGCGCGCATCTCGGGCGCCGACCTCTTCACCATCACGCGCAAGATCACCATCCCTCTTGTGCTGCCCTCGATACTTTCCGGGTCGTTGCTCATCATGCTTTACTCGATGGCGCATTTCGGCACCGTCGCCGTGCTGGGCATCGAGGCCGGCATCTATAACATCCCGACGCTGATCTACGAACGCATCCACCAAAGCGCCGGCAGTTTCGACGCCATACGTACCGGCACCGTTCTCTCCATGGTGCTGGTGTTTACGGCGGCCTTCATCATCTGGCTACAGAACAAAGTGCTCGCGCGTGGCCGTTACCAGATCATCGCCGGCAAGAGCTTCCGGCCGGCCGAACTGAAACTGCGCGGGCTGCGCGTTCCGCTGCTGTTGTTTTGTTTCGCCTATATCGGCTTCACGATCGTGCTGCCCACGACCACCATCTTCATGGTCGGGGGGCTGCGTACCTATGGCCTGCCGTTCGCGCTGGAGAACATGACGCTGGACAACTACCACCACATCCTCTTCGAGTGGGATCTGACGCGCGACGCGATCTGGAACAGCATCAGCCTGGGTCTGGCCTCGGCGCTGATCACCATGTTTGCCGGCGTCATCATCTCCTACGTTATCGTCAAGATGAAGGTGCGCGGCAAGGGTCTGCTCGAATTCCTCGGCATGCTGCCGTTCTCGGTGCCGGGCTCGGTGATCGCGCTGGGCGTGATCCTCGCTTGGAGCGGAAAGTTCGGCATCAACCTCTACAACACGGTGTGGATCATCCTCATCGCCTACATCGCCCGCTACATGGCCTTCTCGCTCAAGGCCAACTCGGCGGCGCTGGAGCAGGTGCACGACTCGCTGGTGGAAGCTGCCCGCGCTTCCGGCGCCACCATGTGGCAAGCTTTGAGGGACATCGTCATCCCGCTGGTGCGCCCCGGCATGGTCGCCGCGTTTTTCCTGATCTTCTTGCCCGCCCTGCGCGAACTGACGGTCTCCGTGCTGCTTTACGGGCCGACCAGCCGCACCATCGGCGTGGCGATCTACACCCTGAGCGAGGATGGCCGTTTCCGGTCTCGACCTCGAAGTCGCGCGCGGCGAGTGCGTGGCCATGCTGGGGCCGTCCGGTTGCGGCAAGACCACGACGCTGCGCATGGTAGCGGGCTTCGAAGATATCGATGAGGGCGAAATCGTTGCCGGCGACAAGGTGCTATCGTCGAAAAGCCGCAACTACTATCTGCCGCCGGAAAAGCGTGATTTCGGGATGGTCTTCCAGGCATTTGCCGTCTGGCCGCACATGTCCGTCTACGAAAACGTCGCGTTCCCCTTGCGCGTCAGGAAGCTGCCCGCTGCGGAAGTCGAGCGCCGCGTGCGCGAGGCGCTGGCGCACACCAATCTGCTCGGTGTCGCCGCGTCCCGCCCCGACGACCTTTCCGGCGGCGGCAAGCAGCGGGTGGCGCTAGCGCGCGCGCTCGCCATACAGCCCGTGGTGATGCTGCTCGACGAGCCGCTGTCCAGCCTCGACCCGCATTTCCGCGAAGAGATGCGCTTCGAGATCAAGGATATTCAACGCCGGCTGGGCTTTTCCATTCTCTATGTCACGCACGATCAGTCCGAGGCGATGGCCTTGTCGGATCGCATACTGGTCATGAAAAATGGCGTGGTGCAGCAGGTCGGCACCCCGGCCGAAGTCTATTTCCATCCGGGCAACCGCTTTGTGTTCGGCTTCATCGGACTATCGAGTTTTCTCCGGGTGAGCTTCGCCGGCGGCGGCATCCAGGTGGGCGATGCGCCCATGCCGCTCGCCGTGGCGGATAGCGCGCCAGCGGAACTTGTCGGCACCGGCGAAGCGGTTTTGGCGGTGCGCCCGACGGATGTGGATTTCGTTTCCGAAGGGGGTTTGCGCGGCGTCGTTCGCCGTCGCTCATACCTCGGCGAGATTGTGGATTATCAGATCGCCGTCGGCGCGCAGGTGTTGCGCGTGCAGAAACTGCGGTACGAGGCCGGCCCTCAGGCCGGCGAAAACTGTGGCGTGACATTTGCCCGCTCGAACTGGTACCCGATAAACGAGACGGGGTTCATGTAGCCTTTCGAGGCTGCGCGGCGCCGTTGAAAAGCGCGGACACATTCCCCGGGAGCAGCGCCAACGCTCGTTCCACAATCCGTGGGTGCGGTGGGGGACGAACCGCATCCCACGGGGTGGCGCGTAACCCGGGTAAGCTTTTTGGCGGAACGCGCCACGAACCCGGACGGCACGTAAATAGCCGGTCAGCACCCGTGGGAGCGGGCGAATATTTCCCTTTGCGCGAAGGGTTCCCGCCATGCGAAACCGGCCGGTTGTTGGCTCTGGTGCGGGTGATCGGCCACGACGGCCGGCCGGCGCTGGCCCCGCTCCGGCGATAGGCAGATTCCCCGCAAAAGCGGCTATCACCGCATCGGCCAACGCGGTATCCTTGGCGCAAATGGAACCCTCGCACTCCGACCTACATTTTCGCCGGCAGATCGTGCGGCCGGTGGGCGCCGTCGTCATCGTGCTCGCGCTGGTTTCATTGCTCGCTTTCGGCGCTTATCTCGACTGGCGCGAAAAACAGCGCACGCTGGCTTACGCCGTGCAGGTCGAGCGCATCTGGCAAAGCCTGGTCGAAGAGAACAGCGGGCGGCTGCACTGGATGGCCGGCCAGGTCGCCGCCGACGCCGGGTTCGCGCGCGCCATGCGGCGCCAGGATCGCGCGGCGCTGCTGGCGCTCGCCGAACCGATGTTCGACAACCTGAAAGCCAGTTTCGATCTCAGCCACTGGTATTTCATCGCCCCCGACCGGCGCATCGTGTTGCGCGTGCATCAGGCGGAGCGGGCCGACGACGAGATCCGCCGCAAAACCCTGCTCGACGCGCAAAGCGGCGGCCGGATGACGACCGGCCTGGAACTCGGCACCACCGCGACGTTCACCTTGCGCCATGTCATGCCGTGGCGCGTTAACGGCGCGCTGATCGGCTATATCGAGATGGGCACGGAGGTCGAGCGTTTCGCCCGCCACATCCAGCAACTGACCGGCCTGGAGGTGCTGACGGCCGTCCACAAGGCCTACACCTCCGAGCAGCATTTCGCCAACGGCAAGAAGGCTCTGGGCTTCTCGGGCAACTGGAACGATTATTACGGGATCGCGCTCCTCGGCCAATCCGTGACGCCGGCGCCCGCGTCGCTGATGAAACGCTGGCAAGCGTTCAAGGCGGACGACGCCAACGGGGCAAACCGGACGCCCGAAGTCTTTGGCGTGACGGACGGCGAGCGTTCCTGGTCGGCAACCCTGACCACTTTGCGCGACGACGAGAACCGGCCCGTCGCATCGATGGCACTGCTGCACGATGTCACCGACGAAAGGGCGTTCGGCGGGCGTCTGCTGCTTTACGTCGCCGCCGCCGGCGCCCTGCTCGTGGCGCTTCTCCTTTTCGCGCTCCGCCGCCGTGTCGGGCGGGTCGAGCAGCAAGTGCAGGCCGCGCACCAGGCGCAGCAGCACGCCGACCGGCGCTTCCACGACTACGAGTCGGTGGCCTCCGACTGGTGGTTTTGGGAAATGGATGCCGGGTTGCGTTTTTCCTATTTTTCCGCAAACGCCGCCAGCGCGATCGGCCGCCCGGTCGAGAACCTGCTCGGCAAGCGCCGCAGCGAGCTGCAGGGCGCCGCCGGGGACGAAGAAAGGGAAGTTTGGGCGCGCCACCTCGAATCCCTGGAGCGGCGCCAGCCGTTCAACCAGTTCGAGTACCGCGTGGTGACGCCCGACGGTATCGCCTGGCTCAGCATCAGCGGCGTCCCGGTATTCGACGAAACGGGCAGGTTTTGCGGCTATCGCGGCACCGGCACCAATGTCACGGCGCGCAAGCTCCGCGAAGAAGCCGACAGCTATGTCAGCGAAGGCACCGAAGTCCGGCTGGCGATCGCCAACACCCTGCAGAACAGCGACCGCCCTTTCGCCGAACGCATGAAGGGCGCGCTCGCCGCGCTCGCCACCTTGCGCGGGCTGACGCCGGGCGCCGGCAACCGCCTGGTGATGTGCGGGCAGGAGGTCGAGGAGCAGGTTTTCTGCCACGGCGAATCGCTCTGGCAGGACAAGCCCCCCGAACAGGCGCTCGGCAAGGTGCTGGTCGTCGCCGAGTGCCGGCGCATGTTGCCGGCGCACGGCCATTACTTCGTGCCGCTCGACCATGGCGGCGAGCGCCTGGGCATGCTGACCGTCGATACCGTGGTGCACCCGCCGGCCAGCCCGGCGCGCCTCGACGCGCTGCGCCAGATCGGCGACACCTTCGCGCTGGCGGTCATCAACGAGCGCACGACGCGCCTGCTGCGCCAGGCCACCGTCCAGGCCGAGGCCGCCAACCGGGCGAAGAGCGACTTTCTGGCCAACATGAGCCACGAGATACGGACGCCGATGAACGGGGTGATCGGCATGACCCACCTGTTGCTCGACACGGCGCTCGACGAGGAACAGATCGAGTTCGCCGGAATCATCAAAAGCAGCGCCGAGTCGCTGCTCACCGTCATCAACGATATTCTCGATTTCTCGAAGATCGAGGCCGGTAAGCTCGACCTCGAAAACATCGACTTCGATCTGGGCAACACGCTCGAACAGACCGCCGACATGCTCGCCGTGCGCGCCGGGGAAAAGGGGCTCGAATTCAACTGCGCGATCGACCCGGACGTCCCGCGCCGCTTGCGCGGCGATCCGGGCCGCTTGCGCCAGGTCATCACCAACCTGGCCGGCAACGCCATCAAGTTCACCGCCGCCGGCGAAGTGGCGGTGCACGTCGGCCTCGACAACGAATACGCCGGGGTCGCGGAATTCTCGGGGTTCGCGGAATACTCAGAACCGGTCGGGCGCGTGGGGCTGCGCTGCGAGATCCGGGATACCGGCATGGGCATCCCCCCCGACAAGATGAGCCGCCTGTTCCGCGCCTTCGAGCAGGCCGACACGTCGATGACGCGGCGCTATGGCGGCACCGGGCTCGGCCTGTCGATCTCCAAGCGCCTGGTCGAGCTGATGGACGGTAAAATCGGCGTCCGCAGCGAGGAAAGCAAAGGCTCGGTGTTCTGGTTCACCGCCGTTTTCGACCGCGCGCTGGTTCCCGACAGCGCCGCCGACCGGCTGCCCGACGCGGATCTCGCCGGTTGCCGCGTGCTGGTGGTGGACGACAACGCCACCAACCGCCATCTGCTCTCCCGCCTGCTGGCCTCCTGGGGCTGCGCCGCCACGGAAGCCGCCAACGGCGCCAGCGCGCTCGCCCACCTGCGTCGCGGCGCGAGCCGGGGGGAACCTTTCGAGGTTGCCCTGCTCGACATGAACATGCCGGAAATGGACGGCGAGACGCTCGGCCGCCTGATCCACGGCGACCCTGGCCTGCGCGGCACGCGCTGCGCGATGCTCACCTCGGCGGCCATGCGCGGCGATGTCGAACGCCTGCGCCAGGCGGGCTTTTCGGCCTACCTGACGAAACCGCTGAAAGAAGGCTACATCCGGCGCTGCATCGCCGCGCTGCGCCGCGATGCGGGCGAACCGACGGCGGGCCGCGCGCCTTCGGCGGGGCTCATCACCCGCCACACGCTGGAAGAATCGGACAGCCAAACGCGGCGGCGCATCCTGCTCGTCGAAGACAACCCGGTGAACCAGAAAGTCGCCTGCGCCATGCTGGCCAAGCATCGCTGCGACGTCGAGGTGGCCGGCGATGGCCGGCAAGCGCTCGCCGCACTCGCGCGCCGGCCGTTCGATCTCGTGCTGATGGACTGCCAGATGCCGGTGATGGACGGCTTCGAGGCGACGCGCCGCATCCGCGCCAACGACCCTCCGGTGCTCGATCCGCGCATTCCCATCGTGGCCATGACCGCCAACGCCATGCAGGGCGACCGCGAGCGCTGCCTGGATGCCGGCATGGACGATTACCTGTCAAAGCCTATCGGCGAACGGCGCCTGGTCGAAGCGATCGCGCACCTGGCGGGGTTCGGCGGCGCGGCCGACACCCCTCTTGCAGCGCTGCCATCGCCTGCCGAAGCTCCCGACCCGCGCAAGATCTTCGACGCCGCCGAGATGCTGCGGCGGCTGGCCGGCGACCACGGCATCGCCGTGATGATGGTCGAAGGGCTGCTGGACGACCTGCCGCGGGCGATGGACGCGCTCGGGCGCGCCCTGGCCGGCGGCGCGGCGGCAGACGCCTTCCGCGAAGCGCACACCATCAAGGGCCTGGCCAGCGGCGGCGCGGCACAAGCGCTGCGCGATGTCGCGCACCACGTCGCGCAACTGTGCAAGGAAGGTCTTCTTGAGCAGGCAAAAAGCCAGCTGCCCGGCCTGCGCCAGCGTCTCGACCAGGCGATCCCCGCCCGCGCAACTGTGCAAGGAAGGTCTTCTTGAGCAGGCAAAAAGCCAGCTGCCCGGCCTGCGCCAGCGTCTCGACCAGGCGATCCCCGCCTGGCAGGCTTTCCTCGCCGAAGAAAACCCGCCCTTGCCCGGCGTGGCGGGTTAGCGGACGAGTTGTGGTAGTCGTTGCGGGGCAGATAAGCGCGGCGCATCCACCCCGCGGCCCAAGAAAGCAAAGGGTATTTTGGCGTAACTGCCCGGGCGCCCATCAAAAACCCCCGTCATCCCCGCTTGCGCGGGAATGACGGAACAGAGGTGCTGAGGTGTTACATTTTGGCAACTTACAGCCCCCTTTGCGGAGGATGAACGGTGCACACGCGTCTGATCGGGTCGGCGAGGACGGCCGATAAGCAAGTTAGCCCACACGGCTCTGCGGTGGCGCAAGAACGTGAAGCGGGCGCGGAAACCGGTTTCCCGCCCGCGCTCCCGGCGCCGACGGGCGGCGGAACGACGCCTGCCCGCCCCGCCGCCAACACGCTGCCGATCGGCGCGCAGATCCGCGAATTCAGGATTGCCGGCGTGGTGGCCACCGGCGGCTTCGGCATCGTCTACCTGGCGCAGGATCTCTCGCTCGGGCGCTACGTCGCGCTCAAGGAATACATGCCGGCCTCGCTCGCCGAGCGGGCGCAGGGGATGGCCGTCGCCGTCAAGTCGGCGCACCACGCCGACACCTTCGACGCCGGGCTGCGCAGTTTCGTCAACGAGGCGCGCCTGCTGGCGCAGTTCGACCACCCGTCGCTGGTCAAGGTCTACCGCTTCTGGGAAGAGAACGGCACCGCCTACATGGTGATGCCCTACCTCGAAGGCGTCACCCTGCAAAAAACCTTGGCGGAACTGGCCGGCCCGCCGGACGAGCGCTGGTTGAAGACGCTGCTCGCCCCGCTGCTCGACGCGCTGGAAATCATCCACCGCGACAACTGCTTCCACCGCGACATCTCGCCCGACAACATCCTGATCCTGAAGGATGGACGGCCGCTGCTGCTCGACTTCGGCGCGGCGCGCCGCATCATCGGCGATATGAACCAGGCGCTGACGGTCATCCTCAAACCCAGCTACGCGCCGCCGGAACAATACGGCGAAGCGGCAGACGGCAAGCAAGGCGCATGGACGGACATCTACGCGCTGGGCGCCGTCATCGCCTGCGCGATCACCGGCAAACCGCCCGCGCCTTCGGTCAGCCGCGTGATGAACGACACCCGGGCGCCGCTGGCGCAGGTCGCCGCCGGCCGCTACAGCCCGGGGTTTCTCGGCGCCGTCGACCGGGCTCTGGCGATCCGGCCGGAGAACCGCCCGCAGAGTGTCGCCGAGTGGCGGCGGACGCTATTGGCGGAAGACGGGTCGCCCGCGACGGAAGCTGCCCCGCCCCGCCCCGCCGCCCCGGGAAATAGCTGGCTGCCCAGAATCGCCGCCGCCGGGCTCGTGCTGGCGGCGGTCGGTGCCGGCGCTTACTTCGCTTCCCGGCAAGCGGCCGACGGCACGGCTCAAACGCCCGCCGCGACCGCCGGGAACAAGGAAAGCGCACCCGCCCCGAGCACCAGCGGCGCGTTCGACGCGACCGGGGCTCTGGACAGGGTGTTCGGGCGGCGCAACCTCGACCACCCGGTGACCGTGACGCTGGATCAGTCGGCGGTGAAGATAGGGCGCGACAAGCTGCGCTTCCGCGTCAGCTCGCCCAAGGCCGGCTACCTCTACATCCTGATGGTCGGCACCGACCGCAGCCGCTTCAACCTGCTCTTCCCCAACGCCATCGACAGGAACAACCGGGTGAGCGCCGGCAAGGAGCTCGGCCTGCCCCGCGCGGGATGGGCGATGACCGCCGGCGGGCCGGCCGGAACCAACCACTTCGTCGCCATCGTTTCGGAAAACCCGCGCGACTTCTCCGCCGCCGGGCTGGTATCGGTAGATCCGTTCGGCGAGTTCCCGCCCGAAGCTGTGGCGAAGGCCGACACGACAAACGGCTCCAACCCCTTCGCCGGCAAACCGGCCTGCCCGCAACCCGGCGAATGCTCCGCCGCCTACGGCGCGGCGACCTTCTCGATCCAGGAGGTCGACTGACCCTGTCGCGGCAGGCATATGTGGGAGCGGGCGAATTTTTCACCCATTGCGCGATGGTGGCCCGATAGCCCCGTAGGGGAGCCGCGTAACATCAGGTATATAAATCCAAGATCATCTTTTTTCATCAGCGTACTTTAGCAGGGAGCGACTGCGTAACATCAGGTAGTAACCCAACAGGTGCGATTGCTCAGGCAGATGTTGGAATGTTAACGCTCCGCTGCGCTAATCCAACCCGCGCGTTTTCTAACTCCTGTCGCGGCAGGCATTCATGTGGGAGCGCGGCTCTGCCCGCGATGGTGGCCCGATAACGGCTATTTCGCAGGTAGAGCCGGCGCCCACAATGAAACGCCCCACTATTCCGTCACCGTCTTGATCGTCACCCGGCGGTTTTCCGGCGCGCTGGGATCGGTGGTGTTCAGCAGCTCGGATTGCCCTTTGCCCACGGCCTGCAAGCGGCTGCGGTCGATTTTTTGATCTTCGGCCAGATAGGCGACGACACTTTCGGCGCGTTCCTGCGACAAGCGCAGGTTGAGATCCTCGCCAAGCGCAGGTTGAGATCCTCGCCGCCGCGCGGATCGGCGTGCCCTTCGATGGAAAACCTGAAGGTCGCCAGCTTGTCCGATTTCAGCGCCCTGGCGACGGTTTCCAGCGACTGCTTCGCTTTCGGCGTCAGTTTGGCCGAACTGGTTTCAAAGGTAATCAGCAAGGAGGCCGCCGCCTGCTTTACCGGCACCTGCGCCTGACCTTCCCGCGTCACCCGGATCGAGCGCGTCAGCGCGGGTTTTTCGGCCGGCGTCAGCGCATCGACCAAAGTCGCCTCGTCGATCTCCTTGCCGCTCAACACTTTTTCCGCTTGCCCGAACGCCAGCAGCGGCGCCATCGCCAAGACCGCCATTCCCAAACCCCGCGTGATTTTCATAACGACACCTCCACTCAAACCGTTTTTCATAAATACTCGCTTTTTTGACGATGCGCCTGTGGTTGTGCGCCTAACTTTCATGGCGGAAAGCGCCACCCGGAAAGATGAAACTTCGTCGCACCGGCGAAAGCCGGTGTCCAGTTCGGCGGTTGCACTGGATTCCGGCTTTCGCTGGAATGACGTGGTGTTTCACGAGATTGTTCCACGTTTCACGCATATCACCCGGCACCCCGCATCCTGCGGGGTGCCGGGTGATAGCAAATGTCGCGCTAACAGGAGTCCCCGCCTCCGGGACAATTTGCCGGGTTCGCCAGAATCACGATGGTGAAGCTCTGCGCGGCGTTGGGCGCCGTGCCGTTGCTTGCGGTGACGGTGCCGGTATAGGTGCCCGCCAGCGTGGGCGTGCCGCTGATGACGCCCGAAGACGACATCGTCAGGCCCGGCGGCAAATTTGTCGCGCTGAAGCTGATCGGCGGAGATCCCGTCGCGGTGTAGGCCACACCGTAAGCGTCGCCCACCCTCCCCGCCGGTGGCGTTATCGCGGGCATCGCGGGGGGCGTCGCGGCCGGCGCCGCGTTGTAGTTGACGCCGCCGCCGCTGTTGTCGGTGGCGCAGTCCGCGCTGCCGCCGGGAACGCACATCGCCACGCCCTCCGACACCCAGCCGCGCGAGATCATGTTGTCGCGAATGCTGGTGCACGTCGTGTAGCGATGGTTCGGCGCGCCGCTATGCCCGTTGTTGTAGATCCGGTAGAGCGGCGCCGTCCCGCTGGCGCAGGCGCCGCCAACCGGTTCCCTGACGTAGAAAGCATTGGCCTCGAACTGCCAGTCCCGGTTGGTTTTCAGGCTGCTGCATTCGGTGGCGCTCGGCGTGTAGAAGTGCGAGCTTTTCGGCGCGAAACTGGTGGTGAAGAAACGGCACACCGGAGAAAGCCCCGCCCCGCCTTGCGAATAGATGCTGTAGGTCTGGCCGGTTCTCGCCCAGCCCTTGATAACGCCGCTGTCGATGGCCGCCGCTTCGTCGGCGCTGCCGGTGACAAAGTAGTGGCCGAAGCCGGCGTGGTAGTACTCGGCGGCAGGCGCGAGAACAACCTGTGCCTGAGCGAAAGTCGCGGTAACGCTCTGTGCCGCGCCCATTGTCACCTGGCAGCTACCCGTACCGCTGCACGCGCCGCCCCAGCCGGAGAAGGTCGAACCCGATGCCGGGGTAGCGGTCAGCGTGACCACTGTACCGCTTGAGAAACTGGCGCTGCACGTACTGCCGCAGTTGATGCCGCCGGTGCTGCTGGCGATGGTGCCGGAACCGCTGCCGTACCTGGTGACGTTCAAGGCGAATGTCGCCGCCGTTACCGTGATCTGCGTGGGCGAACTGGCAGCTAGACTGTTGTTGTTCTCGTTGCTCTCGGTGACAGCTCCACCGGTATCGGCAATGGCGCCAAAGTAGTAGGCACCCGCCGACACGTTCGGAACATCAATCGAACCGGAACACGTATTTGACGCACCGACGGCCAATGCCGGAATGTCACAACCCCAAGTAGTATCGGTATCAGAAGTTGAAATGATGTTATTCGACGACAGATAATACTTCAGTCGGCACGCCCCCGCCGATGCGCTTCCCTGGTTCGTCACCGTTGCTGTGACACTCACAGATCCTCCCGATTGCGCGCTACTTGGCGCCGTCATGGCTGTGACGATCAGATCCGGCAGCAGCGCGGCATTCAGAGCAAAAGTCGCCGTAACGCTCCGGGCGGCGCTCATCGTGACCTGGCAGGTGCCCGTGCCGCTGCACGCGCCGCCCCAGCCGGAGAAGGTGGAACCCGATGCCGGGGTAGCGGTCAGCGTGACCACCGCGCCGCTTGAGAAGCTGGCGCTGCACGTACTGCCGCAGTTGATGCCGCCGGTGCTGTCGGCAATGGCTCCGGAACCGCTGCCGGCGGCGCTGACCGACAGCGCAAAAGACTGTCCGGCGCGAACCAGGCGAACCCGATCACCATCGCTCCGGTCAGACACGTAGACATCGCCATTGCCGAAGTACACATCCAACGCGCGGTACGGATAGCCGGCAGCAAGTGAACCCGACCAGAACCATGAACTCGACGGCGTATTCGGGAAATAGATTGGGTCAATCGCCGGCGTATACGAAGTATTCACCAGCCCTAGCAGTTCGTCCTTGCTCGGCATTCGCCATGCGGCCGATCCGCACAAAGCTGCCGCATTCACGGCGTTGACGAATCCGATGCTGTTGCTGGCGGCATTGATTTCAGCCTGTGTCGGCTTGACTGCGACGCTACCCGTCAACTTCTGCGCTTGGTTCGTATCGTCGTAGTTGGTGTAACCCTTGTTCCAGTCACGCAAACCGCCGTCAGTGGTCTTCACTTCCCAAACCAGCCCCGTCGCATTATCGCGGGTGCACGCCCATTGCGTCGCGCCACTACCCAGCACGGCGCTGGCAGGCAAATCGGAACCGTTGTTGGCGATCTTGGTGTAGGAAGAAAACGCGGGCAAAGAAACCAGAGTGAGCACAATCAGCAGCAGGGCGCGCATGGGGACTCCGTGAGGGGAAGGATGAGAGAGGTGAGGGTTGAAAGAAAAAGACCCGGCTCAATTAATCTGCTAGCAAGACCTGCCATCGTGCTAGTGCGGCATGCGCATGACGGCGATCAGGATGCCGACAGCTACCGCTATGAAGGTTCCGAGCTTGACGGTCAGGCGCAGCTCCATCGCTTGCATTTCCTTGCTCAGATCGTCGATGTCGCGTTTCGTGGCAACGTCGACCTCGCCAATGGCCGTCGCAAAAGCCCTGGCTTCCGCTTCGGCCTGAGCTGGGGGGACGCCCGCCTGCTTCAGCGTATCTGAAAACTTCAGGGTATCGAAAGTAATGGTTGCCATAGTGTGCTCCTTGTCCGGTGCCCGCAACGAAAAGGGTTGGCGGCCTCAAATATGAAGTGCGACACTTGCCGGGAGGTAATGTGTTGCGATGGGAACGAACTACAAACACTTGAGCCGTGAAGAACGCACGATGATCGGGTTGGGTCTTGGGCGGGGCTGCGCGCCCAGTTCGATCACCCGCGAGCCGAAACGGAACGGCCGGAACGATCCGGCCGCCGGACCCGGGGAGCGGGGACGTCCGCGGGTGGCGGGCGGCTATCGTGCGGCGCCGGCGCAACGGCGCGCCGACGCGCCGGCGAGAAATGCGAGATGCCCATCGCGCCTGGCGCAGGACGGGCCGCCGTGGTGCCATGCCGGGCGCCTGTTGCGGGGG
>JACQYA010000002.1 GCA_016208425.1 Betaproteobacteria bacterium | reverse complement strand
GGCGGCCAAGGAGATCAAGGAGCTGATCTCCGACTCCGTGGACAAGGTCGAGGGCGGCAACAAGCAGGTCGAAGAGGCCGGGCGGACGATGGAGCAGGTGGTGTCCAGCATCAAGGGCGTCGCCCGCATCATGGCCGACATTTCCGGGGCCAGCCGCGAGCAGAGCGCCGGCATCGAGCAGCTCAGCCTGGCGGTGAGCCAGATGGACGAGGTGACGCAGCAGAACGCCGCTCTGGTCGAACAGGCGGCGGCGGCGGCCGAGAGCATGGAAGAACAGGCGCAGGTATTAATGCGGGCGGTCGGGAGTTTCAAGCTGTCGGGCGCCGTTACGGAGGTGGCTTTGCCGCTGGCAGCACCGAAGCAGATACCGGCGCCGCCGTTGCGGGCAATTTCCGCGCCACGCCGGCAAATCAAGGAGTTGCCGGCCCCGCAAGCGGGCGGTGAAGAAGACGAATGGGCGGAGTTCTGATCCGGTATCACCCGGGCAAAGGCACGAATGGCTGTGGGGTTTTATCCGGCGGCCGGAACGCTCGTACCGTATTTTGTCGGGTTCGGACAGCGATACCGGTTGGTTGATGCCGTTATCCGGTTCGGTGATCTGCCCGCGCGCAGCTTGCCAGAAACCTGTCCAGATGCTTGCCGAACGCCTGTCGCTCGCTTTGCCCGAGCGGCGGCGGGCCACCGGTCTGGATGCCGCTGCCGCGCAGGTTGTCCATGAAGTCGCGCATGTTCAACAGCGGCCGGATATTCGCCGCCGAATACCATTCTCCCCTGTGGCTCAGCGCGTGGGCACCTTTTTCGATCACCTCGGCCGCCAGCGGCAGGTCGCTGGTGATGACCAGATCGCCCGACATCAGCCGTTTGACGATTTCGTTGTCGGCCACGTCGAACCCGGCCGACACTTGCACGCTGCGGATGATCGGCGACGGCGGCACATAGAGCATCTGGTTGGCAACCAGCGTCAGCGGGGTTCCCGTCCGCGTCGCGGCGCGGAACAGGATATCCTTGATGACCTTGGGGCAGGCGTCGGCGTCGACCCAGATATGCATCAGATTTGTCCTCGCGTCGTCAGCTCGTCTTTCAGCCAGGCGTAGCAGACCGGCGCCGCGACCAGCCCGGCGAGGCCGAACGCGCTTTCCATGACCAGCATCGCGGTGAGCAGCTCCCAGGCTTTGGCCCGGATTTGCGCGCCGACGATACGCGCGTTGAGGAAGTACTCCAGCTTGTGGATCACGACGAGAAACGCCAGCGACGAGATCGCCACGCCCGGCGAGTGGGCCAGACTGACGACAAAAATGATCGTGTTCGAAATCAGGTTGCCGATGACCGGCAGCAACCCGGCGATGAAGGTGACGACGACCAGCGTTTTGCTCAGCGGCAGATGAACGCCGAACAGCGGCAGCGCGACGGCCAGGTAGAGCGCGGTGAACAAAGTGTTGAGCGCCGAGATGCGCACCTGCGCGAAGACGACGCGCCGAAAAGCCTCCCCCATACGGAAAACCCGTTCCGCCAGCGCCTCTGCCAGCGGCTTGCGGCTCCCTCCGGCACACGCTTCGCGCACGGAAACCATGCCGCCGATGACCATCCCGATCAGCACGTGAGCCAGCATGTGGCCGGTTTCCTGGCCGATCAGTTGCAGTTCGGCCGCATGCTCGCGCAGCCAGCGGGTCGCGCCTTCGCGCAGGCTGTCGGCCGTGTTCGGCAGCATTTCCCGCAGCCATTCGGGGAGCGCCGAGCGCGAACCGTCGAGAATCTCGGCCATTTTGGCGAGCAGCGCCGGCAAGCTGCCACCTTCGCTCCGCATGAAGGCAAGCAGGCCGAATACGGCGGCGGCGATCGCGCCGAGCACGAAGAGCACGACCAGCGCGACGGCCATCCCCTTCGCCCGTCCGTTCGACAGGTGCTTGCCAAAGAGCGGGGAGAGGGCGTGCACCAGCTCATAAACCAGCAGGCCGGCGATCAGCGCCGGCAGCAGGTGCCATTTCAGAACAAATACGATGGCCGATACGGCCAGAATCCAGGCTGCGTATTCGTGTGCTGCGGGTTTGTTGCTCTGTGTCATCGTAATATTGGCCCGGCGGGGTGGATGAGTCGGATCCGGCGGATACCATGAGGCTCCGCGCACGGTATAGCGATTATCCGGGATAATGGCGCCCGTGCACAGCCTTTCTGGCCGGACTGCGCCAAGGCTAAAATAGGGCGTCCACGAGGAGCGGGACGTCAAGTCAGAGCGCTAATTCATCGGCGCTACATATTCCGGTAATTCGGCCCTTCGCCGCCTTGCGGCGCGACCCAACCGATGTTTTGTGTCGGGTCTTTGATGTCGCAGGTCTTGCAGTGCACGCAGTTCTGCGCGTTGATCTGCAATCGGGGGTTTTCGCCGGGAAGGCCGCCATTCTCGCCGCGCACGATCTCGTACACGCCGGCCGGGCAATAACGCTGCTCGGGTGCGTCGTAGAGCGCGAGGTTCACCGCGACAGGAACCGACGCATCTTTCAGCGTCAGGTGGCAGGGTTGGTCTTCTTCGTGGTTGGTGTTGGAAAAAAATACCGAGGAGAGGCGGTCGAAGGTGATCGCGCCGTCCGGCTTCGGGTATGCGATGGGCCGGCAATCGGTGGCATGTTTCAGCTTCGCGTGGTCGGCGGATCGGTGGTGCAGCGTCCACGGCGCTTTGCCGCGAAAGACGGTCTGGTCGACGCCGGACATCAGGGCGCCGACGACCAGCCCCTCGGCCATCCACGGCTTGAAGTTGCGCGCCTTATATAGCTCTTCGTAGAGCCAGCTTTGGCGGAAGGCTTCGGGGTAGGCGGCCAGTTCGTCGCCGCTGCGGCCGCCGCGCACGGCGGCGAAACAGGCTTCGGCGGCCAGCGCGCCGGACTTGATCGCGCCGTGCGAACCCTTGATGCGCGCGGCGTTGAGAAAGCCGGCGTCGTCGCCGATCAGCGCGCCGCCGGGGAAGACGACTTTCGGCAGCGATTGCAGGCCGCCCGCCGTCATCGCGCGCGCTCCGTAGGCGATGCGTTTGCCGCCTTCGAGAAATTCCCGGATGCGCGGGTGGGTCTTGAAGCGCTGAAACTCCTCGTAGGGCGACAGATAGGGGTTGCTGTAGCCGAGGCCGGTGACGAAACCGGCCGCAACGAGATTGCCGGCCATGTGGTACACGAACCCGCCGCCGTAGGTGTGCGCGTCGAGCGGCCAGCCGCCGGTATGGATGACCAGGCCGGGCCGGTGCTTGCGCGGATCGATCTCCCACAGTTCTTTGATGCCGAGGCCGTATAGCTGAGGGTCGGCGCCGTCGCGCAGATCGAATTCCCGCTCGATCTGTTTGCCGAGATGGCCGCGACAGCCTTCGGCGAACAGCGTGTATTTGGCGAGTAGCGCCATTCCCGGCTGGTACGCCGGTCCCCGGCTGCCGTCCTTGCGCAGCCCCATGTCGCCGGTGGCGACGCCTTTCACCGCGCCGTTGTCGTCGTAGAGGATTTCCGCGCCGGCGAAACCGGGGTAGATCTCGACGCCGAGCGCTTCCGCCTGCTCCCCCAGCCAGCGGCAGAGATTGCCGAGGCTGATAACGTAGTTGCCCCCGTTCTGGAAGCAGCCCGGCAGCAGCCAGTTGGGCACCTGGATGCCGCCGCTTTCGGTCAGTATCAGAAACCGGTCTTCGCTCACCGGCGCGTCGAGCGGCGCGCCGAGTTCACGCCAGCCGGGCAGCAGCTCGGACAGCGCCTTCGGGTCTATCACCGCGCCGGAAAGGATGTGGCCGCCGATCTCGGACGCCTTTTCGATCAGGCAGACGCCGATTTCGGCGGAGTTTTCGGCGGCCAGTTGCTTTAGCCGGATCGCGGCCGACAATCCGGCCGGGCCGCCGCCGACGATCAGCACATCGTATTCCATCGCTTCGCGTTGCATGGTCTGCTCCCCGGCCGGAGTTGTTAAGGTAAAAACAATACGGTATCGTATGGAGAAAACCTCCGCTGCGTCAACTGTCCACAGGATAAGCCATGGAAAGCCATCGAAAACTCGTACACACCAGCCTGATTCCGATCCGTTGGGGCGACGAGGATGTCTACGGCCACGTCAACAACACGATTTACTTCCGCTACATGGAGCAGGTTCGCGTCGAGTATCTGGAGAAACTCGGCTTCAAGGTCAGGCCGGAAGGAACGGCGCCGGTCATCGTCAACGCCGGTTGCACCTTCCTGATCCCGCTCAATTATCCCGGCGTGGTCGACATCAGGATGTACTGCGGCCAACCCGGCCGCAGCAGCATTCCCACGCACTACGAGATCCGCTTGCAGGGCGACGGTACGCTGTACGCGACCGGCGATGCGAAAATCGTCTGGATGGATGTGGCGAGCGGTAAATCGGTGCCGATCCCCGAGGAATTGCGCGCGCAACTGGCATAAATACAGGATAAAGGAGCGATCGCGATGGAACATCCCGCGCTGTGGCAACCCTCCCCGGAAACCGTCGCCAACGCCAATCTCACCGTCTTCATGAGCGCCGCGAATGCGCGTCGGGGCGCCGGATGCACGGATTACGCCAGCCTCTGGCGCTGGTCGGTGGCGCATCCCGAGGCGTTCTGGAGCCTGGTCTGGGAGGAATGCGGCGTGATCGGTGAACAGGGCGGAGCCGTCCTCGAACAGGGCGACCGGATGCCGGGCGCGCGCTGGTTTCCGCAGGCGCGGCTGAACTACGCGCAGAACCTGCTGCGCGATGCCGCCACCCGCCCGGACGAAGACGCTCTGGTTTTTTGGGGCGAAGACAAAGCCCGGCGCCGCCTGTCGCGGCGCCAGCTTTACGACGAGGTGTCGCGTTTCGCGCAGGCCTTGCAAGCGCAAGGCGTGGGCGAGGGCGACCGGGTCGCCGGCTATCTACCGAACCTGCCGGAAGCGGTCGTCGCCATGCTCGCCACCGCGTCGCTCGGCGCGATCTGGTCGTCCGCGTCGCCCGATTTCGGCGTGCGGGGCGTGCTCGACCGCTTCGGTCAGATCGGGCCAAAGGTGCTGGTTTGCGTCGACGGCTACTGGTACAACGGCAAGGCGGTCGATTGCCTGGCGAAAAACGCCGAAGTCGCCGCGCAAATGCCGTCGGTAAAACGTATGGTGGTGGTGTCCTACCTGCATGATCGCCCGGACATCGGCGCCATCGGCAACGGCGTGCGCTACGCCGGCTTCGTCGCGCCTTTCGCGGCGCGGGAAATCGGCTTCGCGCCGCTGCCGTTCGACCATCCGCTGTTCATCATGTTTTCATCGGGGACGACCGGCGTGCCCAAGTGCATCGTGCATGGGCACGGCGGCGCGCTGCTCCAGCATTTGAAAGAGCACCGGCTGCACGGCGACGTGAAGCCGGGCGACCGCCTCTTCTACTTCACCACCTGCGGCTGGATGATGTGGAACTGGCTGGTTTCCGGCCTCGCCTCGCACGCGACGCTGTTGCTGTACGACGGCTCGCCGTTCATCGCCGGCGCCTCCGGCCAGCCGGGAACCCTTCTCTTCGACTACGCCGACGCCGGGGCGATGACGCATTTCGGCACCTCGGCCAAGTTCGTCGACGCGGTCGCCAAGACCGGGTTGAGGCCGCGCGAGACGCATTGCCTTTCCGCCCTGCGCGCGATTTTCTCGACCGGCAGCCCGCTCGCGCCGGAAACTTTCGATTACGTCTACCGCGACATCAAGGCCGACGTACTGCTCGCGTCGATCTCGGGCGGCACCGACATTCTTTCCTGCTTCGCGCTCGGTTGCCCCATCCTGCCCGTCCATCGCGGCGAGTTGCAGTGTCGCGGGCTGGGCATGGCGGTCGATGTGTTCGACGAGGAGGGGAAAACCATCCCGGCCGGCACGGGAAAAAGGGGCGAACTGGTGTGCACCAAGCCCTTCCCCGCGATGCCGGTCGGTTTCTGGAACGACCCCGGCGGCGCCAAGTATCGCGCCGCGTATTTCGGGCGGTTCGCCAACGTCTGGTGCCACGGCGATTTCGTCGAACTCACCGCGCGCGAAGGGATGGTGATCTACGGCCGCTCCGACGCCGTGCTCAACCCCGGCGGCGTGCGCATCGGCACGGCCGAGATCTACCGCCAGGTCGAGCAGTTGCCAGAGGTGGTGGAATCGCTGGTGATCGGCCAGGACTGGGGGCAGGATGTGCGCGTCGTGCTCTTCGTCAAGCTGCGCGAGGGTTTGACGCTGGACGAGGCACTGATCGCCCGCATCGGGCAGCAGATCCGCCAGAACGTCACGCCGCGCCACGTTCCCGCCAAAATCCTGCAAGTCGCCGACATCCCGCGCACGAAAAGCGGAAAGATCGTCGAGCTCGCCGTGCGCGACGTCGTGCATGGCCGCGCGGTGAAGAATATCGAGGCGCTGGCCAACCCGGAAGCGCTGGCGTTCTTCCGCGCGCGGAGCGAGTTGCAGGCTTGAGGAGTACACTGGGCCGAACATCCACGCTACTGTATCGACCATGCTCCCCAACCCGCAAACCGCCCTTCCGCACGACGGCGAAATACGCATCGACGCCTCTCAGTTGCGGCCGGGCGTATATGTCCGCCTGACCGTGCCGTGGACGGAACACCCCTTCATGTTCAACGCCTTCGTGATCGCCAACGAAGATCAGGCGCGGCTGATTGCGGCGCTCGATTTGCCGGATCTGTTTTGCGACATCACGCGCTGCAAGGTGCCGCCGCTGCCCAAACAGGTGCTGGCGCCACCGCCCGACAAGGAGAAGGAAGAGGCCAAAGCCCAGATGGCGGCGCTGGCCGCCAAGCAGATGGCCGAAAAACAGGCGCGTGCGGCGGTGATGAACGAGTTGCGCGGGCGGCTCGACAAGGCGCAAAAACACTACACCGGGGCGGCCAAAGCGGTCGGTGGCGCGATCGACCGGTTTGCGCGCGACCCGAAGGAAAGCGTCCGCCAGATCGCCCAGGTGAGCAGCGATTCGACCGAAGCGCTGCTCGCCGACTCCGACAGCGCCATCGTGCTGATCGCCGAAAAGGCCCACGAAGAGGGTAACGCCGCTCACGCCCTGTCGGTGATGACGCTCTCGCTGTTGCTCGGCAAACAGGCACGCCTCCCGGCCGACGCGCTGCGCGCGCTCGGCATCGGCGCTTTGCTGCACGACATCGGCAAGTCGGCGATAGCGTCGTCTATCCTGCACAGCAAGCAGCGCAACAAGCACGAAGAAGCGATTTACCGGACGCACTGCCGTACCGGCCACGACGACGCGGCACGCGCCGGCACCCTCACCGCGCCGGTGCTCGACGCCATCTTGCACCACCACGAACATCTCGACGGCAGCGGTTTTCCCGACGGCCTCTCCGGCGACGCGATCCATCTGGCAGCGCGCATCGCCGCCATCGCCAACCGCTTCGACAACCTCGCCAACCCCTTCGATAGCCGCTTGGCCTTGTCCCCGTCCGAAGTTCTGTCCAAAATGTGGACGCGCGAGCAAAAGCACTTCGATCCCTTGCTCTTGCAGCTCTTCGTCCGCGCCATGGGCGTTTATCCGCCCGGCTCCATCGTTCAACTGGAAGACGGGCGTATCGGTGCGGTCGTCACCTCCGCGTCGACCGAAAGCCCCCTGAGCCCGCAAGTGATGATCTACGAACCCGAAGTCCCGCGCCGCCAGGCGATCATTATCGACCTGAGCCAGGAACCCTCCTGCCGCATCGAACGCCCGCTACGCCTCCAGGATCGCCCCGCCGCCGAACTCGACTACCTGCTGCCGCGCCGCAAGATCAACTGGTTTCATCCCGGGGGGAAGGGCCAGTAGTCCGCCAGTAGTCCAAATCCTTCACATGACCATTTCCATCGACATCGTTTCCGATTTTGTTTGCCCCTGGTGCTTCATCGGCAAACACCGGCTGGCCGAGGCCGTTGCGCTGGTGCAGGCCAGGCAGACCGGGGCGCGCTTCCAGTTCAACTGGCTGCCGTATTTTCTCAATCCCCATACGCCAGAGCGGGGCGAGCCTTACCGCGCTTTTCTCGAAACCAAGTTCGGCGGCGCAAGCGAGGCCGCCAAAATCCAAATTGAAGTCGCCGAAGCGGGGCGTGCGGCCGGCGTCGAATTTGGCTTCGAGCGCATTGCGTTGCGCCCGAATACCCTGCGCGCGCACCGCCTGATTTATCGTGCCCAGTCGATAGGCCACCGGCCGCAGGAGATAGCGGCGCTGGTCGAACGCCTTTTTGTCGGCCACTTCCAGCGCGGCGAAAATATTGGCGAGATCGCGACGCTGGCCGACATCGCGGCAGAATGTGGCGACCGTCGGGGCGATGTGGCCGACTACCTGGCGGGCGGCGAAGGTGCGCAGCAGGTCAAATCGCTGGCCGACAAGGTGCGCGGGCTGGGTGTCAACGGTGTCCCATTTTTTATCGTCCAGCGCCGCCTGGCCGTCTCGGGCGCGCAGACGGGCGAAATTTTGGCCGCCGCCATCATGCAGGCGGCGGGCGAGTTGTGCGGGTGAACCGTAATTCGCCCCGATTCGCCGGGAGGTAGACATGCCATTTCTTCGGCGGCGCAGACATCCGGCAGATCGCGGTCAAGGCAGCTCACTCGACGGCACCGTCGAGATTTTGTGAATTTTGTGAACGCTCCGGGCAGTAAATACGATGCGACAGCTCGACATTTTCGCCGACTCTGAACCCGCCCGGCGCGCCAACGCGCTGGTCGAAACGCTGACCCGTTTCGACCAGCAGGCGGCGCACCGGGCTTTGCAGAGCCTGGAGGCGGTCGACCCGAACAGCGAAGATTTGCCGCGCTTCCAGCTCCTCTGCGGCTTCGTCGCCGGCTGGCCCGACAACAGCGAAGCGCAGAACTGGCCGCGCAATCCGGCCGATGTCGCCGCGCTGGGGAAACTGCTCGGCGAACATATCGTCCCGGCGGCGACTATTCTTGGCGAGCAGGGCAGGGCGCTGCTGCGCAAGTGTTGGGCAGATCTGGCCGGCGCCGCCGAAGCGTGCGGTGCCGGCCCCGAAAACCGCACCTGTTTCGCCGCCGAACTCCATCTGCGCGCCGGGCAGTTTCCCGAAGCCGTGCGGACGGCGCAAAAAGTCCCTGGCGGCGCGCTGCGTTCGGCCGTGCAGCGCTGGCTGGCTTTGGGCTACGCCGGTTGCGGGGACGTAAAACAAGCGCGGAACGCCGCTTTGCGCTACGCTTGGCTCGATCCGCAAGGCTTCGGCAACTTCCTCGCCGAACTGCGCGACGCCGCGCTGGATAGAGACTGGCGCGATTTCCAGTCCGATCTCGGCGATCTCGGCGCGACCTGGTTTCCCGCCTGGTGCGCGCACGAACAGAAAGCTGACGCCGCGCTGCTGGAAAACCTCCCCGGAAACAGCGGCGCCAAAGCCTATCGTCTCGTCATCGGCCTCGCCATCCGCGAGCGCGGCGGCTTGGGCACCGCTGTATTCGAAGACCGGGCGCAACTGAAACGGCTGAACGAAAGTTTTTTTGGCTTCTATTTGCAGCGGCGGTCGGATTTGCATGGGCGGATCAAGTAGGCGGACTATTTCGCGGGGACAATTCTGGGTTTATAGGATGGAGCCAAACTGCCGGGTTCGCGACTTCCCGAACTATGTGCCAGAAAGCCTTCGTTCCGCTGTTGCGTAAACGCGGGCTGGATACCGGTGCTTTTCCGGGGGGCATCCAATCGGCGTTTTGCGAGATGCCCGCCCGGAGAGCCGCTGTTTACACCACCTTTCGGCCATGCCTACCGGAGATTGTTTATCCGTGGGGCGTTCAGAGATCCTGCGAACGGCGGTGCGCTTTACGAGGCTATTTCGGCCGAGCGGCAAACCTTGCTCGGCTATAATGGCGACCTTGGTTCCAACACGGTTTTCCCCTCCTTCTCCGCCCTTTTTGCAGCCCATCATGGCAGACATCCTCTTTCTTCGCGGTGCGCCCGCTTTTTCCGTTTTTCGCCTGCAAGGTTTGCAGCAGAGCCTGACGGCGGCCGTGCCGGGCGCGCGCATGCTGGCGGCCGATTACTGGCATTTTGTCGCGCTCCGGCAGCCGCTGGGCGACGCGCGGCGCGCGCAACTGGCTGCGTTGCTGGGCGAACATGCCGGGGACTGCGGCGAACGCGGCGAGCTGTTCCTCGTTACGCCCCGGATCGGCACCATTTCGCCGTGGTCGTCGAAAGCCACCGACATCGCCTGGAACAGCGGTCTGGACGGGGTCGAGCGCATCGAGCGCGGTATTGCCTACCGGGTTGCCGCCAAGGGTGCGCTGAGCGCCGAACAACGGGCGCGCATTGCCGGTTTGCTCCACGACCGGATGACCGAAGCCGTGCTCGGCGATTTCGCGCAGACGGCGGAGCTGTTCCGCCACTTCGCGCCCAAGCCGCTGGCCAGCGTCGATCTGCTGGGCGGCGGCCGTGCCGCGCTGGTCGAGGCCAACAGCCGGCTCGGGCTGGCGCTTTCCGAAGACGAAATCGATTATCTGGTCGATCTCTTCGTCAAGACACAGCGCAACCCGAGCGATGTCGAACTGATGATGTTTGCGCAGGCCAACTCCGAGCACTGTCGGCACAAGATTTTCAACGCCTCGTGGGTGATCGACGGCAAGCCGCAGGCGGAAACGCTGTTCGGCATGATCCGCGAGACGCACCAGGCGCATCCGCAAGGCACGGTCGTCGCCTACTCCGACAACTCCTCGGTGATCGAAGGCGCTACCGTGCCGCGCTTCTATCCCGGCGCCGACGGTGCTTATCGCTATCGCAACGAGCTGACGCACATCCTGGCCAAGGTCGAGACGCACAACCATCCGACGGCGATTTCGCCTTTTCCCGGCGCGGCGACCGGTTCCGGCGGCGAGATTCGCGACGAGGGCGCGACCGGGCGCGGTTCCAAGCCGAAAGCCGGCCTGTGCGGTTTCTCGGTCTCCAACCTGAACCTTCCCGACGCACAGCAGCCGTGGGAAGCGCAGACCGCCGCCTATGGCCGCCCGTCGCGCATCGCCTCGGCGCTGGCTATCATGCTCGAAGGTCCGATCGGCGCGGCGGCGTTCAACAACGAATTCGGCCGCCCGAATCTGACCGGCTATTTCCGCACCTACGAGCAGCAGGTCGGCGGGCAGGTCAGGGGCTACCACAAGCCAATCATGATTGCCGGCGGCTTGGGCAGCATCGAGGCCAGCCAGTCGTTCAAGGCCGAAACCTTTCCGACCGGAACCTTGCTCGTCCAGCTTGGCGGCCCCGGCATGCTGATCGGTCTGGGCGGCGGCGCGGCGAGTTCGATGACGACTGGCAGCAACACCGAAGATCTCGATTTTGCCTCGGTGCAGCGCGGCAACCCGGAGATCCAGCGCCGCGCGCAGGAGGTGATCGACCGTTGCTGGCAAATGGGGGCGCCGCAGGGCGATGCCTCGCAGCCCGGCGACGGCAATCCCATCCTCTCGGTGCACGACGTCGGCGCCGGCGGCATCTCGAATGCGTTGCCCGAACTGGCGCACGGCGCCGGCAGCGGTGCGCGTTTCGAGCTGCGCGAAGTGAAGATCGAAGAGCCGGGCATGTCGCCGGCCGAAATCTGGTGCAACGAGGCGCAGGAACGTTACGTGATGGCCATTCCGCCGTCGCGCCTCGATGAGTTCGCCCGCATGTGCGAACGCGAGCGCTGTCCCTACGCCGTGGTCGGCGCGACGACGGCGGAGAATCGCCTGATCGTCGCCGACCGCCATTTCGGCAACCACCCGGTCGATATGGACATGGACGCGCTGCTCGGCAAGCCGCCGCGCATGACGCGCGACGTGGTGCATCTGCCGCCGTCGACCGTGCCTTTCGATCCGACCGGCGTCGAGCTGAAGGACGCCGCCTATCGCGTGCTGCGCCTGCCGGCGGTGGCCGACAAGACTTTTCTGATTTCCATCGGCGACCGCTCGGTCGGCGGCCTGACGGCGCGCGACCAGATGGTCGGGCCGTGGCAGGTGCCGGTGGCCGACGTGGCGGTGACGCTGATGGGCTATCGGGGCGAGGGTGAGAAGGGTTATTGCGGCGAGGCCTTCGCGATGGGCGAACGCACGCCGCTTGCCGTGCTCGACGCGCCGGCTTCCGGGCGCATGGCTATCGGCGAGTCCTTGACCAACATCGCCGCCGCCGACATCGCCGCGCTTGGCGACGTCAAGCTTTCGGCCAACTGGATGGCCGCCGCCGGTTCGCCGGGCGAGGATGCACGCCTGTTCGACACGGTGCGTGCGATTTCCGACCTCTGCCAGAACATTGGCGTCTCGATTCCGGTCGGCAAGGATTCGCTTTCCATGCGTACTGCGTGGGATGACAAGGGTCAGAAGAAACAGGTCGTCTCACCGCTCTCGCTGATCGTCACCGCCTTTGCGCCCGTGCAGGACGCCCGTCGCACGCTGACGCCGCAACTGGTGCTCGATGCCGGCGAAACCGATCTGCTGCTGATCGATCTCGGCGCCGGCAAAAACCGCCTGGGCGGTTCGGCGCTGGCGCAGGTGTACAACGCCACCGGCAGCGAGGCGCCCGACGTCGACGAACCGGCGCGCCTCACCGCTTTCTTCGCCGCGATCCAGCAACTGGCCGTTGAGAATCTGCTGCTCGCCTACCACGACCGTTCCGACGGCGGCCTTTTTGCCACCGTCAGCGAAATGGCCTTCGCCGCGCATTGCGGCGTCTCCCTCGACCTGGACGGCCTGTGCTACGACCCGCTGACGAGCGACGTCGACGGTAACGAGAAGAAGCCCAACCTGCTGGCCGGGCGCTCCTTCGAGCTGCTGATGCGCGCGCTGTTCAATGAGGAACTGGGTGCCGTCGTGCAGATTCGTCGCAGCGAGCGCGACAAGGTAATGAGCATCCTGCGCGCCGCCGGTCTGGGTGCCTGCACGACTTTCATCGGCGCGCCCAATCCGTGGGACGAAGTGCGCGTCATCCGCAACGCCAAAGCCGTGCTGCGCGAGAAGCGCGTCGACCTGCAACGCGCCTGGTCGGAAACCAGCTTCCGCATGCAGCAGTTGCGCGACAACCCGGAATGCGCGCAGCAGGAGTACGACCGCATTCTCGATGCCGCCGATACCGGTCTCTCGGCAACGCTGACTTTCGATCCGTCCGAGAATATTGCCGCGCCATTCATCAACGTTGGCATGTTAACGTCCCGGCCCAAGGTCGCCATCCTGCGCGAGCAGGGCGTCAACGGCCATGTCGAAATGGCCGCAGCCTTCGACCGCGCCGGTTTCGCCTCGGTCGACGTGCACATGAGCGACATCCTCGCCGGCCGCATTGCGCTGGCCGATTTCAAGGGCGCCGTCGCTTGCGGCGGGTTTTCCTACGGCGACGTGCTCGGCGCCGGCCAGGGCTGGGCCAAGACGATCCTGTTCAACGGCCGCGCGCGCGACGAGTTTTCCGCCTTCTTCGGGCGGGCCGATACCTTCGCGCTGGGTGTCTGCAACGGCTGCCAGATGATGAGTGCGCTCAAGGATCTGGTGCCGGGAGCCGACGCCTGGCCGCACTTTGAACGAAACCGCGTCGAGCAGTTCGAGGCGCGTTTCACGATGGTCGAACTGCCCGAATCGCCCTCGCTATTCTTCGGTGGCATGAGCGGCAGCCGCCTGCCGGTCGTCGTTTCGCACGGCGAAGGGCAAGCGGTTTTCGACTCGGCCGGGCAACAGGCGCGCGTGCTGGTGGCGATGCGCTACCTCGACAACGCCGGCCAGCCGACCGAAGTCTACCCGGCCAACCCGAACGGTTCGCCGGCCGGCATCACCGGCGTGACGACCGCCGACGGCCGTTTCTCGATCATGATGCCGCACCCCGAACGCGTTTTCCGCACCGTGCAGATGTCGTGGCATCCGGCGCATTGGGGAGAAGACTCGCCGTGGCTGCGCATGTTCCGTAATGCGCGGAAATGGGTGGGCTAGGGTTGATTTTTCGCGGAATTTCCTCATCATCGCAGACTGCCTGATCCAATACGAAGACATGTTCTAGAATATCCGCTTGGGCAGTATTCTCACGCTAGCAACACAGCTATTGAGGGAAGGGTGTGCGATGAATCGGTTCTTTCGCTGGTCAAGCTTCCTGCTGGTCGCTTTTTTTGCCGGATCGGTTTTGGCGCAAAACAACGCGCAGTCACCGCTTGGCATCAATCTCGTCGAAGTGCGCTACTGGGCCAGCGAGCTGAGCACCGTCGATTTTTTCAAGCGCGCCGGAAACGGCGAGAGTGGCGTCTGGCTGACCCAGTGCGACAACGGATGCGGCTGGAATAGCGGCGAACAATCGTCGCTTGATCTCGACGAGAATGGCTGGCCGCGTTCCCTTCCTGCGGCGGGTTCGACCGCCCGCTACCGGTATGTAACCACCATTCTCGTGCGCGAGATCGGGAATCGTTATCCGGCTGGACGCTATACCGTCTTATACGAAGGCGCAGGTACGCTCGCCTACTCAGGAGACGCCGTGCGCAACGCAGCGGCATCTTCGACCGGAATCGATATCGTCGATGTGACGCCCAGCCAGGGCTTTTACCTGACTATCCGCGCGACCGATCCTCAGCGCACCGGTAACTACCTGCGCAACATCCGGGTTATTCCTCCAGGCGGGGATTGCAACGGCGATCAGAAGCAATATGCGGCAGATGCCTCGGTTTGTCCGGCGGTTTTTCGCCCGTTCACAGACCCTTATTATGTCAATCATCACGTTCATCCTCTTTTTCTGAAGGATATTCAGCCATTTTCGGCGCTACGTTTTGTGCATATGGCGAGCGTGATTACGACCCAAGTGCGGGAGTGGGTCGAGCGCCCGCAAATGAGGCTGGCGAGCTGGGCGGGTGCAGCGGACGGAGCGCCAATCGAGTTCGCCATTGAAATTGCCAATGCATTGAACGCATCGCCGTGGTTCGAGATTCCGGCCAAGGCCAGCGACGACTACGTCCGTCAGTTCGCACGCCTGGCGAAGGCGACGTTAAGCACATCGCGCCCCATCTATCTGGAGTACCACAACGAGGCCTGGAACAACGCATACCCGTATATCACGCTCAATAGCTGGGTCGAGCAGCAGGCTACCGCACGCTGGCCCGGCCCGACACCCGACGCTTTCGCCAAGCGCATCAACTGGTTTGGCATGCGTACGGGCGAGCTTTGCCGGATATGGAAAGAGGAGTTCGCCGACCAGCCCGGGCGCGTCAAGTGCGTGATGGCCGCGCAGTCCGGCAATTCATGGGTGGCCTCGCAAGCCTTGTCGTGCCCTCTCTATGCCGCCGAAGCGGGGCACAACTGTGCGGGACAGATCGATGTTCTGGCGATTGCCCCCTATTTTGGCGGATATATTTCGCAAGCGGCGTTTCAGTCGACCGTCGGCAACTGGTTTCAGGAGCCGGATGGTGGTTTGGGCAGTCTTTTCAGGGAAATCAATAACGGTTTGCTGCCACGCGTGAATAATCAGCCACTGGCGGCCTTGCAGCAAATCTACATGGGGATAGATGCCAACAAGGCCGTTGCCAATACCTACGGCCTGCCGCTGATCGCCTATGAAGGTGGCCAGGAGTTGAGCACTGCGGGCAACGACCCGTTCAAGACCAGCGCGCAAAACCTTTTCGCCACAGCCAACCGCGATGCCAGAATGGGTGCTGCCTACACAGCCATGTTCAATTACTGGAAACAGGCGGGAGGAGGTCTTTTTACCGTCTACGACAGTACGGCGGTTTACTCCGCGACGCGCGGTAATTCGGCGTTGCTGGAATACCAGGGACAGCCGCGCACCCAGGCGCCAAAATACGATGCCGCCCTCAGTTTCATTTCCGCGAATAACTGCTGGTGGTCTGGTTGCTCGACCGTCGGAGCGCCGGCCGCGCCCATCTCGGTTTCGGTTGCTGCAGGTAGCGGGCGGGCCACGGTAACGTTCGGCGCGCCGGCGAATAACGGTAGTGGCGCCATCATTGGCTATACCGCGAGCTGTTCGGCAAGCGGCTATCCCACCCGCACACGTACGGGCAGCAGTTCCCCGATTACCGTGCGCGGCCTGGCCGGGGGCGTTGCGTATACCTGCGCGGTTGCGGCCAGCAACGAATACGGTACCGGCATGTACTCGGAAATATCGCCGGTCACACCGCTCCCCGCAAAGGGAGACATTACGCCCGTGCTCATGCTGTTGCTCGACTAGCGCGCGAGCGCTCGGTGCGCCCAGCGCAGACGTAAAAAAGCCGGGGCATCGAAAACCGCCCCGGCTCTTTTGGGTACGAAGAAGGCCTATTCGACCTTGGCCTTGGCGCGCAGTTCGCCAACCATCTTTTCGATCTGTTGCTGCTGGGCGCGCTGTGCCATTTGCGGTTTGATCTGCTCGAACGGCGGCGGGGTCAGCGGGCGGCTGTCTTCGAGCAAGATGACGTGATAGCCGAACTCGGATTTGACCGGAGTTTCGGTGTATTTGCCCTTTTCGAGCTTGGCCAGCGCGTCGCCGAACGGTTTGACGTAGCTGGCGGCGCTGCTCCAGCCCAGATCGCCGCCGTTTTCCTTGGAGCCGGGATCTTTGGATTGCTTGGCCAGCTCCTCGAACTTCGCGCCCTTCTTCAGGTTGGCGATGACCGCCTTGGCGTCGTCCTCATTTTCGACCAGAACGTGACGCGCCTTGTATTCCGTGCCGCCGAGTTGCGCCGTGACCTTGTCGTAGTCGTCCTTCAACTGCTCGTCGCTGATCGGGTGCGCCTTGGCGTATTGTTGGAGGTAAGCGCGGACGAATACCGCCTGGCGCGACAGTTCGGCCTGTGCGGTGATGTCCGGCTTCTTGTCGAGCCCCATCTTTTTCGCTTCCTGCGCGAGCAGCTCGCGGCGGATCAGTTCTTCGCGCACGGCCGCCTGGAGTTCCGGGCCGTCGGGGGCGCCTTGGGCTTTCTGTTCGGCGATGAAGGCGTCGGCGGTAGTTTGCTGGATGGCCGTTCCATTCACCGTGGCAAAGGCTTTGCTCTTGGCTTTTTCGACGGCGAAGGCCGGTGCTGAAACGAGTGCGCTGACGAGCAGCGCGGCTGCCAGTTTCGACAGATTCTGCATGGATGTTCTTCCTTAACGATGAGTGGGTTGGAGTGTTTTGAGCGGTTCGCGCCCGAAATCACGCGAGCCATTTTACGAACGATCAGGGTTTGAATGAACGTCTTTTTGTAACGGCCGGCAATTATACTTCGTCCGGCGCCAGAGATTTGATGCTTAACGCATGTATTTTGTCGTGCATCAGATCGCCCAGCGCATCGTAGACCAGCCGGTGGCGCGCGACGGTCGATTTTCCGGCAAAGACGGAAGATACGACCGTCAGCCGGTAATGCCCGCCGCCGCCTTTCGCGCCCTCGTGACCCGCGTGCCTGGCCGAATCGTCGGCCAGCTCGATGCGGATCGGGGCGAGCCCGTCCAGCTTGTTGCGCAAGGCGCTTTCAAAATTGCCCCCGCTCACGCCGGCAGCACTTTTTTGAACGGCTTGACGGCGACGTGGGCGTAGATCCCCGCACTGACGTAGGGATCTGCGTCCGCCCAAGATCGGGCGGCTTCCAGCGAGGCGAATTCGGCGACGATCAGGCTGCCGGAAAACCCGGCCGGGCCGGGGTCGGGCGAGTCGATGGCCGGGAAGGGGCCGGCCAGCAGCAGGCGGCCTTCTTCCTGCAGCGCTTCGAGCCGCCCGACATGCGCCGGGCGCGCTTGCAGACGGGCATCCAGCGAGCCGGGGCGATCTTCGCCGACGATGGCGTAGAACATCAGTTTTTCTCCTCGACGTATTTCGACAGCAACAAACCCTGGGCGATAACGAAAACGAGCATCAGGCCCATGCCGCCAAACAGCTTGAAGTTAACCCAGTCATCGGTCGAAAAATTGTAGGCAACGGCGAGGTTGAGGGCGCCCATGAAGACGAAAAAGCCGACCCACGACCAGTTGAGCGCGTTCCACGTCGGCTCGGGCAGGGTCATCTGTTCGCCGAGCAGGGTGCGGATCAGGTTTCGCTTGAAGATCAGGATGCCGCCGCTCAGGGTGATGGCGAAGGCCCAGTAGAGGATGGTCGGCTTCCATTTGATGAAAGTCTCGTCCTGCAAAGCCAGCGTCAGTCCGCCGAACACGGTAATGATGCCCAGGCTGACCCACAGCATGGTGTCGATCTTGCGGCCGCGAAACCACAGCCAGCCGATTTGGGCGAAGGTCGCCGCGATGGCGACGGCGGTAGCGACAAAGATCCCGGCAAACTTGAAGGCGATGAAAAACAGGATGACCGGAAACAGGTCGAAAAGAAATTTCATGGGCTTCCCGCAGAAAATATCGCGCCGATTATGGCCGATTTTCTGAACCGCTGTCCATGTTTGAAGCGCACGCCTTTGTTATACTCGATCACAGTGGATGGAGGTCGGGATGAACCGGGTTGCGATTATTGACGACAGCGATATCAATCTGGCGCTGCTGAAAGCTTTGGTTAACAAGCTGGGCGATTGCGAGCCGCTGATTTTTTCGCAGCCGTTCGAGGGTTTGTCGTGGTGTTCGGAGAATTTGCCGGATCTGGTTATCGTCGACTACATGATGCCGGAACTCGACGGCATGGGACTCATTGCCCGCCTGCGCAAGGTTCCGGGGCGCGAGGAGATCCCGGTGCTGATGATTACCGCCAACGACGACAAAGACGTGCGCTACGAGGCCTTGCAGATCGGCGCGACCGATTTTCTGACCAAGCCGGTCGACCGCATCGAGTTTTCGGCGCGCGTGCGCAACATGCTGGCGCTCGGCGCCAGCCGGCGGCATCTGGCCGACCGCGCGGCCTGGCTGGCGGCGGAAGTGCGCAAGGCGACCGAGGAGATCCATGCGCGCGAGCAGGAACTGCTGTTCAGGCTGTCGCGCGCCGCCGAGTTCCGCGATCCGGAAACCGGAGCCCACATCCAGCGCATGGCCCACTATTCGCGCCTGATCGCCGGGGCGCTCGGTTTGCCGCTCGGCGATCAGGAGCTGATTTTGCAGGCGGCGCCCATGCACGACGTGGGGAAAATCGGTATCCCGGACGCCATTTTGCTGAAACCCGGGAAGCTGTCCCACGAAGAGTTCGAGCTGATGAAGGGCCATTCGGCGCTCGGCTTCGAGCTGCTCAACGGTAGCGCGTCTATCGTCTTGCAGGCTGCGGCCTCGATTGCGATCTCGCATCACGAGAAATTCGACGGAACAGGTTATCCCTTCGGCACTGCCGGCGAGGCGATTCCACTCTTCGGCCGTATCGTGGCGGTGGCCGATGTGTTCGATGCGCTGACCTCCGAGCGCCCGTACAAAAAGGCGTGGGAACTCGATCGTGCTGCCGCTTTCCTGCGCGAGGGTGCCGGGAAACATTTCGATGCGACGTGCGTCGACGCGTTTCTGGCGCGTTGGGACGAAGTGCGGGCGATCCGCGCGCGCTTTCAGGACGAGGATGTCCCGAACCTATGAAAGCCCGGCGCGTTCGCGGATCACCGCGCCGGTTTTAACGCCCTGTTCTGACGCCCCGTATCCGCCGGCAACGCGATGTTATCGATTCCCCGCCGTCTCAGCTCGCAACTGGTTTTCATCGTATCGCTGCTGTTCGCGATGATGGTCTTCACCTACACCTGGTATACGGCCCGGGAGCAGAGCAGCCTGGCCGAGTCGACGATGACCGCGCAGACGCAGGCGCTGGCAAAAACGGTGGCCGGCGCTTCGGCGGGCTACTTGGCGGCGACCGATCACGGTGGTGTCGAAGCCTTGTTGCTGCAACTGGCCGGCTATCCCGAAATCAGCCTGATCAGCGTTGCCGGCCCGGAGGGCAAAGTGCTTTCGCAGGTGCGCAAAGACGAGCGCGGTGTCCCTTACGCCGACTTTGCGGCGCATCCGCTGGCCGTGCCGGTTCTGGCGCAGCCTTCGGTCGACGCGAACGACGGCGGCAGGCCGGGCGACCGGCGTTTGGTCTTGTGGCAGCCGATAGGCTCGGGCGGGCAGGCCGGCTGGGTGCGCATGGAGGTTGCCCTCGAGCGTCTGGCGGAAACGCGCAAACGCATCTGGATCGAGAGCTTCGTGGCCGCCGCGGTTTCCATCCTGGCGAGCACGGCGTTGCTGCTGTTTTTTCTCGGCCGGCCGATGCGCGAATTGCGCGGTGCCACCCGGTTCGCCGCCGGACTCGATACGCTGCGCGGACAGCAGTTGCCGGCGTATCGCGGGAACATCGAAATCCAGCAGCTCATCGAAGCGCTCAACCACGCTTCGGCGCGGTTGAAGGAACAGGAAGGGGTGATCGAGGAGAGCAACCGTTTTTTGACCAGCCTGACCGATGCGCTGGGCGAAGGCGTCATCGCCAACGACGCGCGGGGATGCTGCACCTTTATCAACGCCGAGGCCGAGCGCCTGCTCGGGTGGACGCGCGACGAGATGCTCGGAAAGGGCGTGCACGATCTGATCCACTTTCAGACCGCTACCGGCTTTCTGGTTGCCGAGGCAGAATGCCCGATGCATGCCAGCGTGGTTTCTGGGCACCCCTTCCGCTCGGATTTCGACGCTTATACGCGCAAGGATGGAACGCTGTTCCCCATTTCCGTCGTCACGGTCCCGCTCTACGAAGGCGACGTTTACGTGGGTAGCGTCGCAGCCTTCCAGGACATCACCGACCGCAAGCGCGACGAGGAATATCTGCTGGCGACCAGCTCGCGCTTGTCGGCTCTGATCGAAAGCATGCAGGCCGGGGTGCTGGTCGAGGACGAGAACGCGCGGGTGGTAGTGACCAACCAGGCGCTGTGCGACATGTTCGGGCTGGCGGTCGCCGGCCCGGACCTGGTCGGCGTTCGCTCGCTGGCGGTATTCAACGAATGCGGGAAGCTGGCCGCCGACCCCGAGTCCTTCAACCGGACGGTGCTCGGCCTGTCGAATGCCCAGGAGTCGCTGCTCGGCGGCGAGATCGGGTTGCGGGACGGCCGTGTGCTGGAGTACGACCACATCGCCATCTACCTGTTTCCGGCCATTCACCAGCCCGAAGACTGCCGGGGCCATCTCTGGCTGTTCCGCGACATTTCCGGGCGCAAGCAAGTCGAGCTGGAGCTGCAGCAGGCGAAGGAGGCGGCGGAGGCCGCCAACCGGGCCAAGGGCGATTTCCTGGCCAATATGAGCCACGAGATCCGCACACCGATGAACGGCATCGTCGGCATGACCGACCTCGCGCTCGACACCGACCTGGATGCGCGGCAGCGCGAATATCTGGAAATGGTCAAGATGTCGGCCGATTCGCTGCTCGTGATTATCAACGACATCCTCGATTTCTCGAAGATCGAGGCGGGCAAACTGGAGATCGAGCAGATCCCCTTCGCGCTGCGCGGCCAGTTGCGGCAGACGCTCAAGCCGCTGTCGTTGCGCGCCGGACAGAAGGGTCTCGTCTTGCGCCTTGAAGTGGCGGATAGCGCCCCGGACGATCTGCTCGGAGACCCGGGAAGGTTGCGTCAGGTTCTCATCAATCTGGTGGGCAACGCAATCAAGTTCACCCAGCAGGGCGAAATCGTGGTCGGCGTCGAGCCGCTACCGTGTCACGGTGATGGTGTCAGCCTCCAGTTTTCCGTGCGCGATACGGGCATCGGTATCGCGGCCGACAAGCAGGCCGACGTTTTCGGCGCTTTTTCGCAAGCCGATAGCTCGATTACGCGGCGTTTCGGCGGCACCGGGCTCGGGCTGGCCATTTCCCACGAACTGGTCACCCTGATGGGTGGCCGGATCTGGGTCGAGAGCGAGCTGGGCAGAGGCAGCGTTTTTTGTTTTACCTTATGTTTGGCGCACGGCGCGGGGCGGGGCGCCGCGTCCGGCGAAGGCGCCGGAGACGGGCTTGGCGAAGATCCGGGCGAAGGGTCGGCGCGGGCGTTGCACATCCTGCTCGCCGAAGACAATCCGGTCAACAAGCGTCTGGCGGTCGCCTTGCTGGAAAAGCGCGGGCATCGTGTGCTCGCGGTCGGCGACGGCCAACAGGCACTGGCCGCGCTGGCCGATGACGCCTTCGATCTCGTCCTGATGGACATGCAGATGCCGGTGATGGACGGTATCGAGGCGACGCGGCGCATACGGGAGCGCGAGCGGGCGGGCGGGGGCGGCCACCAGCCGATCGTGGCGATGACCGCCAACGCCATGCAGGGCGACCGCGAGCGCTGTCTGGCGGCGGGAATGGACGGTTATGTATCGAAACCGGTAAATCCGGATGAACTGTTTGCCGCAATTTCGGCGGTGTCGGGAATGAAAGGGGAGTCTGTGTCCGCAGTGTCTGGAGCGAAAATTCGGGAAATGGGTTTGCCGGGCGCGAGCGCCGCAGCGGGCGAGGTAAAAGGTGGCGTGGACAAAGGCGCCGTCTACAACCGTGCCCAAGTCATCGAGCGGTTGGGGGGCGACGAGGAGCTGTTTTCGACGCTGGCCGAAATGTACATCGCCGATAGCCCCGGTTATTGCTTCGTCCTGGAGCAAGCGCTGGCCGCGGGCGATGCGGTGGCGTTGCGGCGCGAAGCGCACACCATCAAGGGTTTGCTCGCGACCTTTTCAGAGGATGCCGGGAACGCGCTGGCAGCCCGGGTCGAGACCCTCGCCAAAGCCGGCGATATGGCTTCCGCCGGCAAGCCGACCGGCGAACTGGTAAACGCGATCCGGCACCTGGCCGAAGCGCTAGGCAAGGAAACCGTCGGGAAAGCGGGCGGAGAAGCCGGTTAGCCGCCGGGGTGCCCCGGGCATGCTCCCCCAAATTTTCCCGGTATCGCTTGCGTGGTGTCCCGCGTTGTAAAATACTCCGCATAATTCCCCGTCCCGGTGCCTGGCGGCACTGCGGCGCTCCGCCATGCCGCCGGTTCGGCGTGGCGGAGAAGGGGGCATACAACAGGGACGTTCGACGCTCAAGGGAGGGCGAGGCGATGGTTATGCCGGCGATGGATGCGCGGTTTTGCCGCGCGACACCCAAATGAAGGGGGGTGCCGTGCCCTCCGGTTTGCAACGGATGAATTCGTCCGGCGGACGGCTCGGCCGCCCGCGCTTCTCGGAACGCGCTACCGGGATTCTGAGCGATAGCCGGGCGTTGTTTTTGCGGCGCCTGACCGACATCGCCAGGCACGCGGGCTTGGTCTCGCCGCCGGTTCTGGCAGCATTCACGCAGGCGCTTGGCGAGGCCTACGACGAACTGGTGATCGCCCGGCGCGACGGGTTCGAGCGGACGCACGGGCTGACGGCGTCGCACATCCGGCTGGTGGCGGACGACGATCTTGAGCTGGAGCTCCGCATCGGGGAAATTGGCCGGCGTTTGGCCGATATTGGCGGCAACCTCCTGTGGCGGGTGCTCCGGCGTTTCATGACGCTGCTCGGTCGCCCGGAGATGACTCCGGCGGACAATCCGGTCGGCACGGACGCAATCGCCACGAGCCTGCTGGCCGTTTGCCGCGCGAGCGGCGCCGGCCACGACGAGAAGCTGGTTCTACTCGCCAATCTTGAGGAGCAGCTTGCCCTCGATTTCTGCGACATTTACCGGGAGCTGGACGAGCTGCTGGCGGGGAACGATGTCGGAACGGCGCAAGCGCCGGCCGCCACTGGCGGTGGCGGAACGCGGCCCGACGCGCAGGCGCCCCCGGCCGATGCCGGCGGGCCGAACCCGCTGTCGGCCCTGCAGAGCCTGTTGGGCCGGCAACGCACGGCGGACGGGGCGGAGGCCGTTGCGGGGATGCCGGACATGCGCGGCGCGGCCCAGGCTTCGCCCGGCAACATCGCGTTGAGCGTTGCCGGCCTCGTCGCGCTCAACCAGCTGGCGGCGCGGCTCGACCAGATCGGATCGTCCGCCGCCGCCGTCAGCGCCGGGGATCTCGGTTTGCCGCCGGGCAATCCCGAGGCGGTCGCCGTGGACACGCTGTCGCTCATCTTCGAGGATATTTCTGCGAGCGGGGACTTGCCTGACGTCGTCGCGACGATGATCGCCAGGTTGAAGATTCCCCTGCTCAAAGTGGCGATTTTCGACCCGTCGCTGTTTTCCGATTCCGGCCATCCGGCGCGTCGGCTTATCAACGGTATGGCTCGCGCCGCCGTCGGGCTGCCGCGCGGCGCCGGGCGCGGGCATCCGCTCTGCACGCGCTTGTGGCGGTTGGCCGACGTGGTGTGCGACACCTTGCACCGGGATTGTTCGGTTCTCTCGGCGCCGCTCGCCGAGCTCGGCACGTTGATCGCCGAGCGCGACCGCGCCGTGGTGGCGGAGTCACAGGCGTATCTGCCGCTGGCGGAAACCTGGGAAGCGCGCGGACAAGCAACCGCCGCCGCCCACCGATGGTTGCGGGGAATAGTCGGCGAACACGGGGCAGGCGACAGCGGCGTGGCGCCCGGAATTCTCGATTTTTTGCGCCGTTACTGGGTGCGCGCGATGGCGGTGGCCGCCCGCGAAGAAGGCGGGGCGGGCAGTCTCTGGCGGGAATACCACGACACGGTTGTCGACCTGCTCTGGAGCGTGCAGCCCAAGCTGCAACCCGAGGAGCGCAAACAACTGGTGCGCCTGGTGCCCAGCCTGCTCAAACGCATCAACGCCGCCCTGGATCGGATCGGCGTAACGGCCGAAGAGCGCGAGCCTTTTCTGGACGACTGTTTCGCGCTGCAAACCGCCGCCGTGCGCGGAGCGCCGTTGCCGCCGGCCGCCACCGAACTGCCCGCCGATAGCGCGCCGGCGCCCGGCATCGCCGTCGACACGCTCGAAATCGACGGCCGGCGGTTAAAGGTGGCGACACGGGGCGCTTCGGTCGCCGCCGCCGGTCCGGCGCCGGACGGCGCCGTGCACGCCGGCGACTGGCTGGACTTCAACCTGGGTGATGGAGAAGCGCTGTGCGGCCTGGTTTGCTGGCGCAACCCGCAGTCGGGCAGCGTCCTGCTCTTCAATCCCGACTGGGGCTACGCGGTGGCGGTGGCTTGCGGCGTACTGGAAGATCAGCTGCTCGACGCGCGGGCCGGGGTGGCCTCGTCGCGGGCGATTTTTGACGTTGCCGCCCAGCGCGTGATCGACCGCTTGTCGGCGGGCTGATCCGGCTACTGGCGCCGCAGGAAACGGTTCTCGCGCAACGCCGAGCGCTGCAGAACCGGTTCGTCGGGCGGTTCGCCGGGGCGCAGGATACGCTCGCCGAAGTCGCGTGTCACCGCCGGGCAGGCGCCGTGAGCACGGTAGTAGAGCGCCGTAGCGAGGCGGTTTTCGCCGGGGTCGCCGAGCGCTTTCGAGAAATCGTCCGACGCGACGCAACCCGGGACGCTGTTGGCCGTCGTGCCGGTTTCGCCCGGCACGAAGCCGTCGGCGTAATCGCCGAAGCCGAGATGGTTGACCCCCTTGAACTGGATGGCGAAGTAGGTCGTGCCGCAATTGTCCTGCGGGTAGAAGCCGTAAGGTTTGCCGCAGGTCGTGCCGCCGATCTGGACCACCGTCACGCCGGCGCCGCGCAGGCCGTTGATGATGGACTCGCTGGCCGAGCACGTCGCGCTGCCGGTAAGCACGAACACGCGGCCCAGACCGAGCCGTGGCAGCGGTTGTCCGGGCGCCACCGAAAACCCCTGGGCGACATCGAGAAACGGTGTAACGGTCTCGGCTTCGGTCAAGCGGAACGGGTTCTTGTCGTTGAAGCGCAGTTGCTCGAAAATCTTGCCGCCGGTCGATGCCGGGCCGGCGATCATGGTGGCCAGCTCGCTCGCGATGTCCAGATAACCGCCGCCGTTGTAGCGCAGATCGAGCACCAGATCATCGATTCCGGCGCCGCCGTTGGCCGTTCTCAACTGGTTCACAGCGGCGATCAACTGGCTTTCGGCCGGCGCGATGTGGTCGTTGAAGAGGAGGTAGCCGACGTTGTTGTCCGGTGCGGGCAGGGTGCCGGCATTCAGTACCGGCGAGAGCGCTATGTTGGCGGCAACCATAACGAGTGTCCGCGGTGTGGCGCTGCCCGGATCGAGCACGGTGAAACTGTAGGTCTTGCCGACCACGGGAGAAAACAGCCCTTCGTTCAGCGCGCTCACGTCGGCACCGTTCACGACGTCCACGTCGTTGATCGCCAGGAACTGCGCGCCGCGCTGCAAGCCGTTTTGCGCGGCGGGCGTTCCGGGTGTCGTGTAGGCGACCAGAGCCTTGCGCGGCGGACTCGCCGAAAGCAGCGCGACCTCGAAGCCAAAGCCGCCGGCAGTGCCGGAGTTCGATAAGGCAACCCAGTCTGCGGTGGCGTAGGTGAAGTGAAACGGATCCTTCGGCTTGCCCGACGCCGTGAAGGCCGGCGTGCGCTGGCTGTTGAAATAGGCGTCCACCACGCCGGCGTCGGAAGCTGGAGTTACCGTCCCGGCGTTGTTGGTTTTCGGGTCGACGTAGCGCACGCTGGCGCCGATCATGTAGAGCGCGGGATCGACCGGCGGAACTTCCGGGTACCAGAGATAGCTTTCGTTCACGAACGAACGTATCCAGCGTGTTTCCTGGCCTACCGAACCTTGAACGTCGCCGTAAGCGCGGCCGGTCAGCGGGTCTATCGCCGAAGCGGGGCGGGGCGCGGCGCATTGCCGGGCCAGGGTGTCGGAGCTGGGCAAAAGCTGGCCGGCGGCGTAGAAAGCGTCCTTGGCGATACTGCGGGCGCCGGAACGGCCATCTAGGGCAAACCGCATCGTCGCGTTGCCGGTGTCGAGAAACTCGAAAGCCAGCGTGCCGACCGGCGTCGCCGCGACAGTGCCGCTCCACGGCGAGGTCGGCGCCGAACCGCCGGAAGTCCTGTACAGGGTGCCGGCGCAGTAGTTTTCGGACAAGACGCAGTCCGGCACCACGTACCAGACCGGGTTTCCGCTGGCGACGTAGGTCAAGACCGCCGCAAAGATGGCCGTGCCCTGCTGGCTCACCGCAACGCCCCAGCCCGGTTCGTCGCGGACACCCCAGAGCCCAGAATGGTCGGCCGCAGGCGCCGCCGCGCTGCCGGCAAACAGTTGCCGCACGACGTTCTTGTGGCCGGATGCGCCGTCGACGGTATAGTCGAACACGCCGGTATCGTTGTCCGAGAACGAAAACGTGCCGGCGCCAGCCTGGCTGACCACCTGGCCGCGCCCGTTCCACGGCGCGGTCGGGCGGGTGCCGCCATCCATGCGATAAACGTCGCCGCCGCACGCGTTGCCGGCCACCGCGCAATTCGGCATGAGATACCAGATCGGTGCCCCCCAGCGATCATAGGTAAACCAGGCGGCGATAATGCTCGGTCCGTTTTGCGTCAGACTGACGCCCCACCCGGATTCGTCCGGGTTCCACCACAAGCCGGTCATCGGCGTGCCGCCCGTGTCGATGGAGAAGGGGGCGGCGGTCGCCGTCTGCGGCGCAAACGCCAACACCAGCGAGGCCAGGCAAACGGTGCCGATCCGCCGTACCCGGGCGGGCAGGCGCTGCAGGAACGCATTGGTCATGTTGTGCGGATAACGCATCGCCATTTTCCCGGAAGTTTGCGGACATTTGACCGCAAGGGGCGGGCGAAGTCAATTTCATCGCCCGCAGCGCCGTCTGTATCCTTTGCCGCCGAAAGGCCGACGCCCTTTGTGGAGGGGATGGTAAATTGTGCCGCGCCAGTTCGCGATGATCGTGATAAATTTGCTGCTCCGCTTACCTGTTTGCCGGCGCCATGATCGATAAATCGGCGGTTCTGACCGCGCTGCGTTCTCCAGCGGCAAAAAAACACGGGTTGCGTGCCTTCGCTGCCGTTGTTGCCATCGGTTTGCTCGGATTTTTTGCGTTGCCGCCGCTGCTCAAGTCTATCCTGGTCGACAAGCTGGGGGAGGCGCTGCACCGGCCGGTGAGCGTCGCGCGCGCGCGCATCAACCCCTACGCGCTGTCGCTGGAAGTGGACGGCCTCGCCGTTCAGGAAAAGGGCGGCGGCGACACGGTGGCCGGGTTCGACCGCCTGGTCGCCAACCTGGAAGCGGTGTCCTTGTTGCGCGGCGGGCCGGTATTCAGCGAGATTCGGCTGGAGGGGCCGAAGTTCAAGCTTGTCCGTTTCGCCGAGCAGCGCTACAACTTCTCGGATCTGATCGACGAATGGATGGGCAAACCCGCCTCGCACGCACCGACGCCGCTTTTTTCGCTGAACAACATCCAGATCTCGGACGGCTCGCTGGAATTCGACGACCGTCCGCTGGGCGCGACGCATGTCGTCGACGGGGTCAATCTGAGCCTGCCCTTCTTGTCGAGCATGGCGTACGCCACCGAAACCTTCGTCGAGCCGGCGTTTTCTGCCCGCATCGACGGCGCGCCTTTCTCGATGAAGGGCAAGGGCAAACCGTTTGCCGATTCTCTGGAAAGCGAGTTTGTGCTGAAAATCGACGATCTCCAGCTGGCCCGGTACATGGGTTACGCGCCGGCCAAACTGCCGATCAAGGTCATATCCGGCGCGCTGGACAGCGATCTGAAGCTGGTTTTTCGGCAACAGAAGGGGCGGCACCCGACGCTGGATCTGAGCGGAACGGTAGCGCTCAAGCAGGTGGCGGTCGACGAGTTTGCGGGCACGCCTTTGCTGACGTTCAGGCGCCTCGACCTATCCGTGGCGTCGGCCGAACTGCTCGGCCGCAAATTCGCGGTCGAGCGCATCGCGATCGATGCGCCGGAAATTCACGCGCGTGCCGACCGGCAAGGCGACATCAACTGGCTCCGATTGTTGCCGGAACCGGCGTCTGCCGGGCAGCCGTCGGCCAAGCCCGCACCGGCGCCAGCCTGGTCGGTCGGCGAAGCGAAAATCAGTGCCGGCGCGCTGCTCTGGCTCGACGAATCGCACGGCAAGCCGTTCCGCGCGCGTGTCGAGGCTATCGATCTCGATCTGAAAAAACTCGACAGCGAAGGAAAATCGCCGGCCGGGTTCGATCTGGCTTACCGCGTGGATGCCGGCGAGTGGCTAAAAATCGACGCGTTCGCGGTCAAGGGCGGGCGCCTCGATCTGGCCCGGCACGACCTGCAAGTCGGCGAGGTGCTGGCCAAAGGGGTGCGGGTGTTGGTGCGGCGGGCGGCAGACGGCGCGCTGGACTGGGTCAAGCCGCCCGCTTTACGCGCTGTTCAGGCGTCGCAGAAGGATACCTCCACCCCGTGGAAAATCACCGTCGCGAAATACGTCGGCGAGGATATCGGTTTGCGTTTCGAGGATGCGGCGGTATCGCCGGCCAGCACGCAGACCATTGACGGGTTGGGTTTCGAGGCGACAAACCTGAGTACCGGGCCGGGAGAAACGGGCGGTTTGGCCGCGCGTTTCCTGTTCAACCGCAAGGGGCAGGTCGAGATCGCCGGCGACGCGAAGCTGTTTCCGTTCTCCACCGAGCTGAAGGTGGCGGTCAAAGGCGTCGAGCTGCTGCCGCTGCAACCCTATTTCGGCGAGAAGCTCAACATCGCGGTGACGCGCGGGCAAGTGGCGCTGGACGGCAAGCTCGCGCTGGGCCTGGATCGGGCGGCGGCCGGTAAGGGCTTGTCCGGCGGATTTGCCGGGCGGGCGACAATCGGCGATTTCCAGTCGGTCGACAAGGTCAATTCGGCCGATTTCCTGAAATGGAAGTCCTTCCACTTCGGCAACATCGATGTGCGCCATAACCCGGATTCGCTGTCGGTCGGGGATGTGGCGCTCGCCGACTTTTTTGCCCGCGTCATCGTCAGCCCGGAAGGCAAGCTCAACCTGTTGCAGATGGTTCGCCGCGACGGGCGGGCCGCCGCCCCCGCCGGCGGGGCGCCCGTCGTCGCGGGCGACGGCAAGGCCGTGGCGCCACCGACGGTCAGCATCGGCAAGGTCACCGTCCAGGGCGGATCGGTGCGTTTTACCGACAATTTCATCAAGCCCAACTATTCGGCGAATTTGAAGCAGATCGGCGGGCGCGTGAGCGGCCTGTCGTCGGCCGCCGACAGCAGCGCCGAGGTCGATTTGCGCGGCAGCTACGACAACGTCGCACCGCTCTCCATCACGGGCCGCATCAACCCGCTGTCGGCCAAGCCCACGCTGGATGTGCAGGCCGACATCAAGGGTCTGGAACTGACGCCCTTGTCGCCGTACGCGGGGAAATACGCCGGTTACGCGATCGACAAGGGCAAGCTCTCGGTTTCCGTGAAATACAAAATCGAGAACAACCGGCTGGAGGCCGAGAACCGCCTCTTCGTCGACCAACTGACCTTCGGCGATCCGGTCGACAGTCCCGACGCGACCAAGCTGCCGGTGCTGCTCGCCGTTTCGCTGTTGAAAAATCGCAACGGCGAGATCGACATCAATCTCCCGATTTCCGGTTCGCTCGACGATCCGCAGTTCAGCGTTGGCGGGCTGGTCGTCCAAGTCATCGTCAACCTGCTGGTGAAGGCCGTGACCTCCCCCTTTGCCTTGCTCGGCTTGGCGTCCGGCGGGAGCGGCGAGTTGTCTGGCGTCGACTTCGATTATGGCCTAAGCGTCATCGCGCCGCCGGCGCAGCAGCGCCTGGAGAGTCTGGCCAAGGCCTTGCTCGACCGCCCGTCGCTGAAACTGGAAATCGAAGGCCGTGCCGACATCGAGCAAGACCGCGAAGGCTTGAAGCGCGCGCGCATCGACCGCAAGGTCAGGGCGTTCAAACGGGAAGAGGTGTCGGACGGCAGTGCGGCGGAGGTCGGCGCCGAGGAATATCCGGCTTTGCTGGAGCGCGTCTATCGCGCCGAAAAGTTCCCCAAGCCGCGCAACCTGATCGGCATGGTCAAGACCTTGCCTGTCGCGGAAATGGAAAAACTGATGCTGGCCCACAGCGTGGTCGACGACGACGATCTGCGCGCCCTGGGAGAGCGTCGGGCAAAAGCCGTGCGCGACTGGCTGGTCGCCCGCGAAGTGCCCGCCGAACGCCTGTTCCTGTTGCCCGCCAAGCTCGATACCACCGATGCCGGTTCCGGCAACGATGAAAAAACGCACAAAAGCCGCGCGAACTTTTTGCTGAAGTAGTGGCGGAATAGTGAAAAACCTTGTTTTAGGTGCTTCTGGTCGCGTACTTCGTATAATTTGTATTATGTCAACAACGCAATTAAGCCCCTGTTGATAAACCGCCGTTGGTTTGAAATATCGCGGCAATGGAATCTGACAAAATAGAACTAAGGAATGCGTGGAATGGACTTCCCTTGGCCGAGTGGGCTGACTCACGCTTCCGCTTCTTATACACAGCCGACCGACTCAAGCGCTGCCAGATAACGCCGGTTGTCCTGCAACGCTGGCAACGCCACGGTCGGCAATAGACGTTCGATCCGCCGCCCCCTTTCGGCACCGAATGTCGCTTGCCGGCAAGCCAGCCAGCGTTCCAGCAACTCGCCGACCGACTGCGGCGAATTGCACACGAGCAGCATGTCGCATCCGGCATCCCGTGCGGCATTGGCGCGGTCGACGATGTCGCCGGCGACACTGGCGCCTTCCATCGACAGATCGTCGCTGAACACAACGCCGCCGAAGGCGAACTCGTCGCGCAGCTTGCCGATCCAGAGGGAAGAGAATCCGGCCGGCCGCGAGTCCACCTGCGGATAGATCACATGCGCCGGCATCACGGCGTCCAGCTTGAGATGGCGGTAAGGCTCAAGGTCGGGGGCGAGTTCGGCGAGACTCCGGTTGTCGATGGGAACCGCAACATGCGAGTCGGCTTCCGCCCCACCGTGGCCGGGAAAATGCTTGCCGCAGGCAGCCATCCCGGCCTCGTGCAGCCCCTCGATCAGCGCGCCGGCAAGTTGCGTCACCACCGAGGGATCGGCGTGAAAGGAACGGTCGCCTATCACCGCGCTGCGCCCCCAATCGAGGTCGAGCACCGGGGTAAACGACATGTCGACGCCGCATGCGCGCAGTTCGGCAGCCAGCACATAGCCGGTATCACCGGCCGCAGCGACGGCCATGTCCGGGCTGCGATCCCACAGTTCGCCGAGGCTGCGCATGGCGGGAAGGCGTGTAAAACCGTCGCGGCAACGCTGCACCCTGCCCCCTTCGTGATCGATGGCGATCAGCAGTTGCGGTGTGCGCAGACCACGGATCGCTGCGGTCAGGCGTACAAGCTGCTCGGGGCGCCGGTAATTGCGCGAAAAGAGAATGACCCCGCCGACCAGCGGATGGCTCAGGCGCTCGCGGTCGAGATCGGACAGTTCGAGACCGGCGATGTCGATCATCAAAGGGCCGAGCGGCAGTCGATCAAAGCGATTCATCCCCTCTCCAGGATCACGAAAGCGACGGCATACTCCTTCTCGTCGCTGATCGAAAGGTGCGCGACAAGACCGCGTTCCGACAGATACGCGGCGAGTTCCGGCGCGTAGCCGAAGGCGGGTTTACCTCTATCGTCATGCACGATGGCGAGGTTGGGCAAGGTGGCGGGAGCCGCGACACCGATGCCTAGCGCCTTGCCGAAAGCCTCTTTGGCGGCAAAGCGTTTGGCGAGAAAGCGCGCCGGATCGCGGGAATGCGCAAAATCGGCCCGTTCGGCCGGCGCCAGCAGCTTCTCCAGCGCCCTTTCGCCGTGCCGCTCGTAAAGTTTGCCGAGCCGGGTGGCTGCGACAATGTCGGTGCCGATGCCGACGATCATCTTGGTGGCGACGAGTGTGCTTGCGCCTCCCGCATCAGGCGCTTCATTTCGCGGACAGCTTCGCGCAGACCGACGAATACGGCGCGGCTGACAATCGCGTGTCCGATATGCAGTTCCCGGATGCCCGCCAGTTGCGCGACCGGCTGCACGTTGAAGTAGTTCAGGGCGTGGCCGGCGTTGAAACGCATCCCGAGCTGGCGGATCGCCTCGCCGGCGAAGCGGATTTTCTCCAGCTCGACAACTACCGCCCGGCTCCCGGCATCGCGGCCCTGGGTATGAAAGGCGTGTGCGTAAGGCCCCGTGTGAATCTCGCAGACCTGCGCACCGATACGGGCGGCCGCCTCGACCTGCTCCAGCCCGGCGTCGATAAAGACGCTGGTGACGATACCTGCGTCGGCGAGACGGGCGACCGAGTCCTTCAACTTCGCCTCCTGCCCCGCAACATCCAGACCGCCTTCGGTGGTGACCTCGTGTCGCCCTTCCGGCACCAGCATCGCCATTTCCGGCTTCAGACGGCAGGCGATACCCAGCATTTCGTCGGTCGCCGCCATCTCCAGGTTCAGCTTGATCTGCGTCAGCGCGCGCAGCTTGTCCACGTCGGCATCCTGGATGTGGCGCCTGTCCTCGCGCAAGTGCACGGTAATGCCGTCCGCCCCGCCCAGATGCGCCTCGACGGCAGCCCAGGCAGGCTCCGGCTCGTAGGTGCGGCGCGCCTGGCGGATCGTCGCCACATGGTCGATGTTGACACCGAGTTCAATCATTCCGATCATAATTCCTGTAGCTCCATGAAGATTTTCCGCGTCGCCAATTCCTTGCCGCCAGTGTAGTGGGCGATCAGCGAGCGCATCAGTTGTTTGGCTTCGGCCAGAGAGCGCGGATCGCCGAGGTCGCCCCGCGCCAGATCGATCAGCGTCTTGCCGCTCACCGAAAGGCCGGAAGAGCCGCGCCGGCTCAAGCGCACCGGGCCGCGCTCGATTTCGTAGGCATAATCGCCGCCGGTTTCCAGAGCGGCGCCGGCAGCATCGTGCCCGAGCGTCAGGCCGTAACCCAGCTCCTGCAATAACGCTTTCTCGAAACAGCGCAAATCCGATTCCTGAAGCACGCCCGAGAAATGGCGAAGAGTCTCAGCATAGATCAAGAACAGGCGTTCGTGAGCGTCTTCGCGCGGCAGCAGATGAATCAACAGCTCGTTGAGATAGTAGCCGCAAAACAGCGCCTTGCCGGTCAGCAGCGGCTGCCCGCCCTGCCATTCGGCCTTTATCAGCGTTTTGACCTCACCTTTGCCGGCCCAGCCCAGTTCCAGCGGCTGAAAACCCAGCAACAAACCGCGCAAGGCCGAGCGCGGCCGTCGCGCGCCGCGCGCGAGCAAGGCCACACGGCCATAGTCGCGCGAAAAAACCTCGACGATCAGACTGGTTTCGCGAAACGGATGCGCATGCAGCACAAACGCTGGCTGGCCGTCGACTTTGTGCCGCTGAGTCACGTTCGATCAAGGCGCCAGGGATTACTCGTAACCGAGGCTCTTGAGCAAACGCTCGTCGTCGGCCCAGCCGGATTTCACCTTGACAAAGACTTCCAGAAAAACCTTGCCGTCAAACAAGCGTTCCATATCCCGACGCGCTTCCGAAGCAATTCTTTTCAGCGTTTCGCCGCCCTTGCCGATAATGATCGCCTTGTGACCGGCGCGATCGACGACGATGGCGGCGCTGATCCGGCGCAAAGCGCCATCGATCTCGAATTTCTCCACCTCGACCGTCGCCGCATAAGGCAACTCGTCGCCGATCAGACGAAACAGCTTTTCACGGATATATTCGGCGGCAAGGAATTTTTCGCTCTTGTCGGTGATTTCGTCTTCGGCGAACAGGAGTTCGTCATGCGGCAAATACTTGCGCGCCTCGGCGAGCAATGGGTCGAGCTGGATACCCTTGGCGGCGCTCACCGGAACGATGGCCGCGAAATTTCCCTGGCTGGCCAGATCCGCCATGATCGGCAACAACCTGGACTTATCCTTCAACTGGTCGATTTTGTTGGCCACCAGAATGACCGGGCGATCCTGCGGCATGAGCTGCAGCACCGCTTTGTCCCTGGCGTCGAAGCGCCCGGTCTCGACGACGAAAATCACGACGTCGACATCGGCCAACGCCTGCGTGACGCCCCGGTTCATCGAACGGTTCAGCGCGTTTCCGTGCTTGGTCTGAAAACCGGGTGTATCGACGAAGACGTATTGGGCATCGGGTCTGGTCAGAATACCGACGATACGGTGGCGCGTCGTCTGCGCCTTGCGCGAAACGATGCTGATTTTTTCGCCGATCAGGCGGTTGAGCAGCGTCGACTTGCCGACGTTCGGGCAACCGACGATAGCGATATAGCCTGATTTGAGTTCGTTCATGTTTTTTGCAGGTTCTCCAGCGCGCGCTCGGCGGCCATTTGTTCGGCGGCGCGGCGACTGCCGCCGCTGCCTTCGGTGCGAAGGTGCAGCCTGTCGATCTCGCAGGCGATCCTGAACTGCTGGGCGTGCGCTTCGCCTTCGGTGGCGATCAGGGAATATCTGGGCAATGCCAGGCGCCGCCCTTGCAGCAGTTCCTGCAAGCGCGTCTTGGCGTCCTTGATCGGTCGGCCGGGAGAAATCGCGGCCAACATGTCGCGATAAAGACGGGAAATGACCGAGTTCGCCGCGTCGAAGCCCGCATCCAGCCAGACGGCGCCAAACAGGGCTTCCAGCGCGTCGGCGAGGATCGACGGGCGCTGGTGACCACCGCTTTTCAGCTCCCCCTCGCCCAAGCGCAAAGACTTGCCGAGCGCCAGCGACAACGCCAGTCGATGCAGGCTGTCCTGGCGCACCAGATTCGCCCGCAGCCGGGACAAATCACCTTCCGGCAGATCGGGGAAACGGTCGAAAAGCTGCCGTGCGATGACGCAATTGAGAATGGAGTCGCCGAGAAATTCGAGCCGTTCGTTGTGTGGTGATCCGTGGCTGCGGTGGGTCAGCGCCGTTTGCAGGAGTTCGGGGTGAGAAAAGCGGTGACCCAGAGCCTGCTCGAGTGGAGAATCCGCCATTCGTCAGTTGCGCGCCGACGATCCCTGAAAATCGATCGCCAGACTGACGTTGAGAAACAGCGGTATGCGCTTTTCGTACGAAAAGGAGATGATTATCTCGTTGCCGCTTTTCGTGATTTCCAGGTCGCTCGCCTGAACATCCTTGAAATATCCGGCCAACTGCTGCTTCGAGAAATCCATACGTATATCGGCGACCGTTTTTCCGGTCGCTTGGGCGGCAATCGCCTTGACGGCCTTGACGGCGCTGAAGTAATCCACATACGCCGGTGCGACCTTCATCCCGAGAATGGCGGCCATCGCCAGAACGATGCCCCAGAAAATCACACCCGACAGCGCAACACCCTTCTGGCGATTCATGTATACCCCTTTAGCGGAACGAACCGACCCGTTTCAGATCGTTGAAATTGAACCAGATGAAAAACGCCTTGCCGACGATATTCGCCTCGGGGACAAAACCCCAGAAGCGGCTATCGCGGCTGTTGTCCCGGTTATCGCCCATCACGAAGTAGTTGCCCAGCGGCACGGTGCAAACAACCCCCGCATTATTGTAGAGGCAATCCGCACGATGCGGGAATTGCGCTGCATCGGGAATAAACCCGGGCGCATCGTCGTCGTTGAGCACCCGATGCTCGGTTTCCCCCTGCTTCTCGGCATACTGCTTCGAGTAATAGAAACGTTCCGGGTGCAGATAGTCGTCCACTTTCTGTGTCTCAACAGGCTGACCATTGATCGTCAAGCGCTTGTTCTGATAGGCCACCTTGTCGCCGGGTATGCCGACCACCCGTTTGATGTAGTCGAGCGACGGATCTTCGGGGTAACGGAAGACCATCACGTCGCCACGTTGCGGGCTGTTGATGTCGACGATCTTCTTGTTGATGACCGGCAGACGGATTCCGTAGGTGTATTTATTGACCAGAATGAAGTCGCCGACCAGCAAGGTCGGGATCATCGAACCGGACGGGATCTTGAACGGCTCGAAAATAAACGAACGGAGGACGAACACGATCAGGATGACCGGAAAAAAACTCGCGCCGTACTCGACCCACCACGGATCCTTGGCGTTCGCCGCGCGACGCTTGCGGAACACGAGCGTATCCGCCGCCCAGATGGCGCCGCTGACGAGCAGCAATACGAACAGAATCAAAGCAAAATTCACCGGCAATCTCCGTTATTTACCGCTATTTACCCACGCGCAACACGGCCAGAAAAGCTTCCTGCGGAATTTCGACCGAGCCGACCTGTTTCATCCGCTTCTTGCCCGCTTTCTGCTTTTCGAGCAGCTTCTTCTTGCGCGAAATGTCGCCGCCGTAACACTTGGCGAGTACGTCCTTGCGCATCGCCTTGACGTTTTCGCGGGCGATGATGTTGGAGCCGATGGCTGCCTGAATCGCCACATCGTACATCTGGCGCGGGATCAGCTCGCGCATCTTGGACGCCAGCTCGCGCCCGCGATAGATTGAGTTGGCGCGGTGCACGATCACCGACAGCGCGTCGACCTTGTCGCCGTTAATCAGCACATCGAGCTTGACCACGTCGGCCGCCCGGTATTCCTTGAACTCGTAATCCAGCGAGGCATAGCCGCGCGACACCGATTTCAGCTTGTCGAAGAAGTCCATCACGACTTCGGCCATCGGCATTTCGTAGACCAGTTGCACCTGGCGCCCGCGATAGTGCATGTCGATCTGGTTGCCGCGCTTCTGGTTGCACAGGGTGATGACGTTGCCGAGATACTCCTGCGGCACGAAAATCGTCGTCGTGATGATCGGTTCGCGAATTTCCTCGATTTTCGACGGTTCCGGCAGCTTTGCGGGATTTTCCACCTGGATCAGACTGCCGTCGCGCATCAGTACTTCGTACACGACGGTCGGCGCGGTGGTAATCAGATCCTGATCGAATTCGCGTTCCAGCCGCTCCTGAACGATCTCCATGTGCAGCAGGCCGAGGAAGCCGCAGCGGAAACCGAAGCCCAGCGCCTGCGAGACTTCCGGCTCGTAATGCAGCGAAGCATCGTTGAGCTTGAGCTTTTCCAGCGATTCACGCAGCGAGTCGTACTGGTTCGATTCGACCGGATACAAGCCCGCAAACACCTGCGACTTGATTTCCTTGAAGCCCGGCAAGGCTTCGCTGGCCGGCTTGTCGTGCAAAGTGATGGTGTCGCCGACCTTGGCCGCTTGCAGTTCCTTGATGCCGGCGATGATGTAGCCCACCTCGCCGGCGCGCAAGGCATCGCGCTGCAACGCTTTCGGCGTAAACACGCCGACCTGCTCGCAGAGATGCGACGACCCGGCGGCCATCAGGCGAATCCGGTCTTTCGGCCGCAGCGTGCCGTCGAACACGCGCACCAGCATCACGACGCCGACGTAGTTGTCGAACCAGGAATCGATCAGCAAGGCCTTGAGCGGCGCATTCGGATCGCCCTTCGGCGCGGGGATGCGCTCGATGATCGCTTCGAGAATATCCTCGACGCCCAGCCCGGTCTTGGCCGACGCCAGAATGGCATGCGAGGCGTCGATGCCGATCACGTCCTCGATTTCCTGCCGCGCGTTGTCGGGCATCGCCGACGGCAGGTCGATCTTGTTCAACACCGGCAGCACGTCGACGCCGAGTTCGATCGCCGTGTAGCAGTTGGCCACCGTCTGCGCTTCGACGCCTTGCGACGCATCGACGACCAGCAAAGCACCCTCGCAGGCGGACAGCGAGCGCGACACCTCGTAGGAGAAATCGACATGCCCCGGCGTATCGATCAGATTCAGGTGGTAGATTTCGCCACTGCGCGCCTTGTATTGCAGCGCGGCAGTCTGCGCCTTGATGGTGATGCCGCGTTCGCGCTCGATGTCCATCGAATCGAGGACTTGCGCTTCCATCTCGCGGTCGGACAGGCCGCCGCAGAGATGGATGATGCGATCCGCCAGCGTCGATTTGCCGTGATCGATGTGGGCGATGATGGAGAAATTGCGGATGTGTTGCATCGATGGGTCTCACTCAACTGCCGGTGGAAAAGCAGGTATACTCCAGCGCTCTTTTTTGTTGGCTCGCAGTGCGAGGGCGAAAAAGTAATATTCGGTAAATTCGACAAAATTCGGTCAAACCCGAATGTGCGCACTGCAAGCGTTGCCGACGGCGGCGGATTGTACCTTGAAGTCACCCTTTCCGGTGGGAAAACCCCCGGCGCCAACCGCTCCCCTTGCACCCGATGAATGCAGGAGAAACCATTGCCCCCCGATCGCCCCCTGATCCGCCCCCTGATCCGTCCGTTTACCGGCCTGCGCCCGCGCAGCGAAGACGCTGCCGCAGTCGCCGCCCCGCCCTACGACGTGCTCTACAGCGACGAAGCCCGGCTTAGCGCGGCCGGCAAACCACTCTCTTTCCTGCACATTTCGAAGGCGGAAATCGACTTGCCGCCGGAAATCGATCACTACGCGCCGGAGGTTTACGCCAAGTCCGCCGACAACCTCAACCGTCTGATCGTCGCCGGCGTGCTGTTGCGCGACGCCACCCCGTGCTACTACGCCTACCGGCTGACGATGGGCGAGCATGTGCAGACCGGGCTGGTCGCCGCCGCATCTGTGGCCGACTACGACGGCAACCGCATCCGCAAACACGAGTTCACCCGGCCCGACAAAGAAGACGACCGCGTGCGTCAGATCGAAGCGCTCAACGCGCAAACCGGCCCCGTCCTCCTCGCCCACCCGGACAGCGCCGAAGCCGAACGCCTGATCGCGGCGGCCACCGGAACGATACCGGTGGCCGATGTCACGGCCGCCGACGGCATCCGCCATACGATCTGGCAGATCGGCGAATCGCAGGACATCGCGCGCATCGGCGCCGAATTCGACGCCATGCCTGCCCTCTATATCGCCGACGGCCACCACCGTTCGGCCGCCGCTTCCCGGGTCGCCGCAGCACGGCGCGGCAAGAGCGCTTACGACAGCGCCGAATATTTCCTTTCCGTCATCTTCCCGGCGCGCCAGATGCGCATCATGGACTACAACCGTGTCGTGCGCGATCTCAACGGAATGGGTGTCGGCGGCTTTCTGGCGGCAATCGAACAGCGTTATATGGCGACTCCCGCCCCGGGAGCGGTTAAACCGGAAAAAACCGGCGTCTGCGGCATGTACCTGGCCGGTCGCTGGTACCGACTCGCCATCCGGCCCGAACTCGTCCCGGCAAACGACCCCGTTCGCCGTCTCGATGTCTCGTTATTGGCGGAACAGATCCTCGGCCCGCTGCTCGGCATCACCGACCTGCGCCGCGACAAGCGCATCGATTTCGTCGGCGGCATCCGCGGCCTGGCCGAACTCGAAAAGCGCGTCGACAGCGGCGAAATGGCCGTCGCCTTCGCCATGCATCCGACGCAAATGACCGAGCTCATGTCCGTTGCCGACGCCGGCGAAGTCATGCCGCCGAAGTCGACGTGGTTCGAGCCAAAACTGGCGGATGGTTTGGTGTCGCATGTGCTTGATCGAGAGCCGGGCAGCACCGCTATCACCGGGAACTGAGCCGGTAATATCGACGCTCTATCGCAGGGGCAGGCCGGCTATCGAGCGCGCTTGCGGCATATTTCTTGTCGCTTTCGGTCTGTGTCAGGCTCTTTCCCGCCCATGACCGGCGCGTCGCCGCCGGTGATTGTGGAAATCCACAAATGCGCCGTCTGCCGCGCTTCGTTAGTATCCTCCGCCAATCGGGCGATATCCGGCCCGCGCCCGGTGTTTCAAGGTGGCTGTCCGTGCCGGGCGCATGATTCGACCCGATCGAGCGCTGTATATCGCCAACTGAAGCCAAGGGAGACACCATGAAAATATCCGCACTGCTGTTCGGCCTAGCCGCTTGCGCCCTGTCCGCCACACCGATGGTTGCCTCGGCGCAACAGCCGATCATCATCAAGTTCAGCCATGTCGTCGCCATCGATACGCCGAAAGGCCAAGGCGCCGAGTTCTTCAAGAAAAAAGTGGAAGACCTGACCAAGGGCAAGGTCAAGGTCGAGGTCTACGCCAACTCGACGCTCTACAAGGACAAGGAAGAAATGGAGGCGCTGCAACTCGGCGCCGTGCAGATGCTGGCCCCGTCGCTGGCGAAATTCGGCCCGCTCGGCGTGAAGGAATTCGAGGCCTTCGACCTGCCGTACATGTTCGGCGACTACGACGCCTTGCGCAAGGTGACTAACGGCGCAACGGGCAAGATGCTGCTCGGCAAGCTGGAGCCGAAAGGCATCCGCGGCCTGGCCTACTGGGATAACGGCTTCAAATCGTTTTCTGCCAACACGCCGATCAAGACGCCGGCCGACCTGAAGGGCAAGAAGCTGCGCATCCAGTCGTCGAAAGTGCTGGAAGAGGAAATTCGCGCGCTCGGTGGCCTGCCCCAGGTGATGGCCTTCTCGGAGGTTTATCAGGCATTGCAAACGGGCGTGGTCGACGGCACCGAAAACCCGATCTCCAATCTGTACACCCAGAAAATGCACGAGGTGCAGAAGCATCTGACGCTGACCGAGCACGGTTATCTGGGTTACACGGTGATCGTCAACAAGAAGTTCTGGGAGGGTTTGCCGGGCGACATCCGCAAGCAGCTTGAAGATGCGATGGAGCAAGCCACCCGCTACGCCAACCAGATCGCCAAGGTCGAGAACGACAACGCGCTGGAGAATGTGAAGAAGAGCGGCAAGACGCAGGTCTATGTGCCGACGGCCGAAGAGCGCCTGGCGTTCAAGAGAGCCTTGCTGCCGGTGCATC
>JACQYA010000001.1 GCA_016208425.1 Betaproteobacteria bacterium | reverse complement strand
TGACCAGGATGGATAGAGCCAAATGGCGGCGCTTCGGCTCGTTGCCGCTAACAGGGTCGGTGGATGCCTGTGTTCCGCCCTGCCGTTTGCGTCCCAAGAGCCCCAGCACGCATAACGTCTCGTCGGAACAGAGTGAGCAGAACACTGAAAAATTGCCGCCGGTGCCGCTCGTGGTCGACTCCGTAAGCGATTGCCCGATCAGCCAGATCGGCATGACGAACATGAGCACCATGAGGATGAGCAAGCCCATGAACAACACCAGAATGGGCAAGCCGACCGACGGTGTGGTTAGCATGTCCATGAAGGCGATCTCGATACCCTCGATGTGAAGGTAACGCAGCAGCAGGGTGCTGCCGACGAGGGCGGTAGCGATACCGAACAGTGTTTTTCCGCCACGCGGCAGGCAGGGCGGAGCAGGGTCATTGGCAACGGTGATATCGCTCATGAGAAGCCCTCTTGTTTATTCGTATGTGTTTTCTTGCGTCACGTCTGATGGTTGGGCATTTTGAAAAACCGCAAGAGAGTTGTACACGCGACGCCAACGCTTACCTCACATGCACCGGAATATTTCCGCGCAAGCATACGCCAATGGGCGCAAAAGACGCGCCCGCCCATCAAGTTACGCAGGGCAATTGCATTAATGTCTAAGCCATGAATAGGTGGCGAGATATTTGTCGATTGCAGCCCCAGCGAAGGCCGGGATCCAGTTCGTGCTCCAAAAGCCTGGATTCCGGCCTGCGCCGGAATGAGTGCGAAATCAGGGGTTGTCTGTCAATCTCTTCGGGTCGGATTCCCCGCGGCTTGCTGCGGGGTTGTTCATTTGCAAACCTGCTGGCATTCATGCGATTGCCCTGGGGCACCCTACGAGTTCTGCATTCGCCATCGTTAGCCATCGTATACCGCCCTGTTCGGCCAGTTATTACGCTTGCGCTTCGCCTAGCGATCGCCGCTTCTGCGAATCTCGGCCTGCAATTCCGGGCTGCATATGTCGGCCAGGCATCTAAAGGCGGGCGACAGTTTGTCGAGCAAGTGGCCGCTAGCGCCCAATTGCTCGAACACTGTCTTCCATTGACGCAGTTCGCCCCATATCCGACGAATAATGGCAATCGCCGTTGTGCGCTGCGGGGTGAACGCGCTGAAGGCCGATAGTGCGTTATCCAGGGTTGCCAGCTTGCCTTGGCTGCCTACCTGCAAGTGCAACTGGCGCTCGGAAGCGACGCCTGGGCGGGGAACTACGTCGTAAAGCGGGCTCAGTCGCCATCCGGGCAGCCTCGGGTCGCGCACAAACCCGTGGTTACGCAGATGGTCGTCGTCATTACTGGCAAAGATGTTGAAGATCATTCGCCCAAACAGTTCTTCGCAATCGGTTTTGAGGGTAGCTGTGTGGGTGTGCCTGCGCATCGCCAACACCAGGTCGCCGTAGCCTTTTAGACGAGACTCCATTTCATCGCAGCCGACCAAGGTCAGGCCGCTGACGAAGGGCTGGCGCTGTTCTTCGCGGCCGGCGCCGGGCAGGGTCTCGAAAAGGCGACTATCGGCTTCCTGCGGAACCTCTGCGGTTTGCCAATAACGGTCAAATCGGCGAATCAGCAATACCGATTTCCCGCCGATGTCCATGACTTTTACGGCGGGTACACTCAATCCGCAGCGCCTGGCCAATTCCAGCGTAAAGCACTCGGCATGGGCCACACAGAAGGTGTCGCCCGCCACCGGAAACTTGGCCAACCAGAGCAGATTAGTCTCGTCACGCACAGAGGCCTTGGGTCGCGCGCCACCGGCGCTTGGTCCGGCGCCGAATATCTCGTCCAGGCCGGCCGGGACAGGCAGACCTTGCTCGATACGCTCGGCTGCTTCAAGCAGGTATTCCAGCGAGCGAATTTTTGCCGAGCCCGGTTGCGCCTGGCTTTCCAGCGAGTCGCGTACATCCAGTGCGCCAACGCGGTCGCTGCCTGCGCCCAGCAGGTACTCGGCCTCGCTGAGACTGTTGGCCGGCACTCGGCGCTGCGCTTCAATGACCCGTCGACCCCAGGCGTCGGGCGCAGCATCCCGGATGCCGCCAAACTGCGTCAATTGGTTGTGCGGAAACAGCGCTACGCCCCGTATCCGTTCAGGGTCGGCCAAGCTCAGGCTGACCGGGTCGATCTCGAACCGGCACGGACGGTCGAGGTAGCGCAGCCCATAAACAAAGCTGGAGGCAACAAGCTCCCTTTCTTCCGTCAGGGTAACGCGCCCCGCCGGTACAAAACCTCCCGCCAGATGAGCGAAAACAAGGAGTTCGCGTTGAGCCATCAGAAATCCAGTTTCTCCAGCTCGGTAGTCGACAGCGCCCGCACCCGCTGGCTGGCTTCGGCATGAGCAAGTGCCTGCAACGAAGGGTCGGTTTCCTGCAACAACGCCAGTAGCGGGAGATTGGGCGCTATCGCTTCGAGGTAGCGAAGTATTTGGGCCAAGGTACGGCCGGGGTCGCCCTTTTCGATCAATACCGCTGTCGAACGCGCCAAACCCGCACGGGCAGCGGCGTCAACCTGGCGGATCTTGCGCGCCATACGCAGGCGGGCAAGCCTGTCCCCCAACTCCTGCGCTTCGGAGAGGCGGCTAGATGACATCAAGGGCGCTTCGTTGTATTTCATGACCGCAATAACAGACGTAAAGCATTTAATGGCTGTGAATACGGACATTCTGCCTCAAAAGATCAGGTTTGTATCGTCGGTAGTCCCAAGCTCATGGATAGGTGCTTGGCTGACGGCGCGCCGTGTGGAAGGCGTCAACCAGCGCGCCAAGCCGGCCTTCGCCAATCGCGGCGCGCAGTTCGCGCATCAGCACCTGGTAGTAATGCAGGTTGTGGAGGGTGTTGAGCTGTGCCCCGAGAATTTCGCCGACGCGGTGCAGGTGGTGCAGGTAGGCGCGCGAGAAATTGCGGCAGGTGGTGCAATCGCAACTTTCGTCGAGCGGGCGCAGGTCGTTCTTGTGTTGGGCGTTCTTGATGCGGATGTCGCCGAAGCGTGTGAACAGGTGGCCGTTGCGCGCGTTGCGGGTCGGCATCACGCAGTCGAACATGTCGATGCCGGCTTGCACGGCGTTTACGAGATCCTCCGGCGTGCCGACGCCCATCAGGTAGCGCGGCTTGTGCTGCGGCAGGCGCGGCGCGGTGTGGGCGAGGATGCGCGCCATGTCGTCCTTGGGTTCGCCGACCGAGAGGCCGCCGATGGCGAAACCGTCGAAGTCGATGGCCGCCAGCGCAGCCAGGGACTCTTCGCGCAGGTCTTCGTACATGCCGCCCTGGACGATGCCGAAGAGGGCGTTGGAATTGCCCAGCCGGTCGTGCTCGTCGCGCGAGCGTTGCGCCCAGCGCAGCGAGAGGCGCATCGATTGGGCGGCTTCGTCGTGGCTGGCGGGGTAGGGCGTGCATTCGTCGAAAATCATTACGATGTCGGCGTCGAGCACATGCTGGATGCGCATCGACTCTTCGGGCGTCAGGAACAGCTTGTCGCCGTTGATCGGCGACGAGAACCTGACGCCTTCCTCGGTGATCTTGCGCAACGCCCCGAGCGAGAAGACCTGGAAGCCGCCGGAGTCGGTGAGAATGGGGCCGTTCCAACCCATGAACTTGTGCAGGCCGCCGTGTGCCGCGATCACCTCCAGCCCGGGACGCAGCCAGAGATGGAAGGTGTTGCCGAGGCAGATCTGTGCGCCGATTTCGGTCAGGTCGCGCGGCGTCATCGCCTTGACCGTGCCGTAGGTGCCGACCGGCATGAAGACGGGCGTGTCGACCACGCCGTGGGCTAGCGTGAGGCGGCCTCTGCGGGCGGCGCCGTCGGCGGCAAGCAGTTCAAAGTTCATAGGCTTTTGGCGTATTCAGGGCGTTCACAGGAAACGGGGCAGCAGAATCGTGCCCCAGGTCAGCAGCACGAGCAGCAGGCTGAAGAGCACGGCGGCGCTGCCGAGATCCTTGGCGCGCCCGGAGAGTTCGTGGTGGGCGAGCGAGATGCGGTCGACGGCGGCCTCGATGGCCGAATTGAGCAATTCGACGATCAGCACGAGCAGCAGGGAAGCGGCGAGCAGGACGTGCTCGACCGCGCTCGCCGGGACGAGCAGCGCGACCGGCAGCAACACGCACAGCAGCAGTGCTTCCTGGCGGAATGCCGCTTCCAGCCGCCAGGCGTCTTTTACGCCCTGCCAGGAGTTGCGGCCGGCGGCGACGATGCGACCCAGGCCGTCGCCGGTGCCGAAAGGGGTTTCCTTCATTTTGCCTGTCCCGCGCCACGCAGCCGGTTGTCCGCATCTTCGTCGAGCAAGCGGCCGCGGCCGAAGGCCAGCGAAGCGGCTTCGTACCAGGCAATGGCTTCGCGCCGCAACGTTTTTTCGTCTACCGGATGTGCCGCACTCACCGTTCCGGCATTGGCGTCGGGCGCGATGCCGACCTTGCGGCGCGGTTGCAGCGTCACCATGCGGCCATCGCGCAGATAACCCAGCGTCTGGTAGTTGGCGACAAAAGCGCGTTCTTCTCCCGGCGGCGCGCGAAAAATGTCCTGTCCGAAAAACTTGCTGCGATAGCTGAAATTCAGCCGCCCAAGCAGCGTCGGAGCAATGTCGATCTGCGACATCAGGCGCTCGACGCGCTCCGGCTTGAGATGTTCCGGCGCATAGAAAAGCACCGGGATCAGATACTTGTCGACGGGAATCTCGCTCGATCCGCGCGCGTTGGCGCCGTGGTCGGCGGTGAGGACGAAGAGGGTGTCCTTGAACCAGGGCTTCTTCTTCGCTTCGTCGATGAAGTGCCCGATGGCCCAGTCGGAGTATTTGACCGCGCCGTCGCGCCCGCTGCCCGAAGGGATGTCGATCCGCCCGGCCGGGTAGGTATAGGGGCGGTGATTGCTGGTGGTCATGATGTGCGTGAAGATCGGGCGTTTCCCTGCTTGTTGATCTTTCCCGGCGGTGAGCGAAGCGTCGATTTCGCGGATCGCCAGGTCGAACAGATCTTCGTCGGCGACGCCCCAGATGTTCTCGTAATGGATACGCTCGGAAGGAATCGCGCTGCGGTCGATCACCCGGTAGTCGTTGGCCGAGAAGAACGCCTCCATGTTGTCGAAGTAGCCATAGCCGCCGTAGATGTACGCGGTGTCGTAACCCTTGTGCTCGAACACGTCGCCGAGCGTGAACAGGTGAGTGTTGTTCGGACGTTTGACAATCGACTGCCCCGGCGTTGGCGGCAGCGACAGCGACAGCGCTTCAAGCCCGCGCACGGTGCGGTTGCCGGTCGCGTAGACTTTGCCGAAAACCAGGCTCTCTTTCGCCAAAGCGTCCAGACGCGGGGTCAATCCGCGCGGATCCCCCCACGCGCCGAGGAACTCGGCGCCCAGGCTTTCGACGCTGACCAGCACGACATTCAGGCGTTTTTCGGTCTCCCGGCTGTCGATGCTTCTCAGGCGCTCTTCCCCTTCGGCCGAGCGCCAGCCATCCGATGTCAGCGAGAGTTTTTCGCGCACCAAGGCAAGAGCCTCGTGGTCGGGCAGCGATGCGTAGAGGCGCATGAAGTCCATCTCGTTGTTGCGTGCGGCCGCCGCGAATTCGTAGAAGCCGTTGCCGGCCAGCTCATTGAGCGCGTCCGATAAAAAGCGGTTTTTGTCGGTCGATGAAACGCCATAAAACAGCGCGACGGGAAGCGCGAGCGCAAACACGATCCCGGCCAGACGTTCGAGCCAGTTGAGCGGCGATGCCGAAGTCCTCCAGGCAGAACGGGCGAGCGGCCACGAGGCGAGCAGCGACACCCCGGCCAGCGCGACCAGAATCTTGCCGACCGGATAGCTCTGCCAGATGTTGCCGAGCACTTCCTGCGTATACACCAGGTAGTCTACGGCGATGAAGTTGAAGCGGCTGCTGAACTCGTCCCAGAATATCCATTCGGAGACGGCGTTGAGCAGCAGGGAAAAAATCGTGACCGAAACGCCCAGCGCGATCAGTAGCCGGTGCAGCCGCCAGCGCGCCACGCGGTTTGGCGCCAGAGCCAGCCAGAGGGCGAGCGGCGCCAGCGCGAAGGCCGCCGCGATCAGGTCGTACACGGCGCCCAGCGCAAACGCGGCGGCCAGTTGCCCCAAGGTGCCGCTCACATCGTCGCGCAGAGCCAGAACGCAGCGCGTCAGGAAAGAAATGCCGCAGAGCGCGAGGGCAAGCCGGGTGACGACGGCGTAGCGCCGGCCAAAAGACTGCGGGAGATCCATGGGTTCGGCCGGTTTCACAAAAGGGGGTTCATGTTTGCCGCAGGCTCAACAGCATCGCGTCGCCATAACTGAAAAAGCGGTAGCGCCCGGCGATGGCGTGGCGGTAGGCAGCGCGTATTGTATCTGTCCCGGCGAATGCGGAGACGAGCATCAGCAGCGTCGATCTGGGCAGATGGAAATTGGTCAGCAGGCGGTCGACGACGCGGAAGCGGTAGCCCGGCGTGATGAAGATTTCGGTTTCGGCCGGGCCGGCGCGCAGCTCCCCGGCTTGCGCGGCGGCTTCGAGCGCACGCAGGCTGGTGGTGCCGACAGCGATGACTTTGCCGCCGCGCGCACGGGTGCGGGCGATGGCGGCAACGGTGGCGGGCGGGATGTCGAAACGTTCGCTATGCATGCGGTGCTCGGAAAGTTTGGCGACGCGCACCGGCTGAAAGGTGCCGGCGCCGACATGCAGCGTCAGCCAGGCGATTTCGGCGCCGCGCTCGACGATTTGCCCCAGCAGCGTCTCGTCGAAATGCAAGCCGGCGGTAGGGGCGGCGACGGCGCCGGGATGGCGGGCGAAAACTGTCTGGTAGCGCGCTTCGTCCTCACTTTCGGCGGCGTGCGCGATGTACGGCGGTAGCGGCAACCGCCCGTGCGCTTCGATCAGCGCCCATAAGTCGCCATCGCCCGCCAGCTCCAGCGCGAAAAACTCGTCCTGTTCTCCGGTGCGGCCGATTACGGTCAACGCGATGGCGTCTTCGAGAACGATCCGGCACCCCGCTTTGGGCGACTTGCTGGCGCGGATCTGTGCGATGGCATGGCGGGCGTCGACGATGCGTTCGATCATCGCCTCGATGCGGCCGCCGCTTTCTTTGTAGCCGAAAAGGCGCGCCCGGATCACCCGGGTGTCGTTGAACACCAGCAGATCTCCGGGCTGGATCAGCGGCAACAGATCGGGGAACCGGCGGTCGTGCAGCGTTTCCTCGCTCACCTCCAGCAGGCGGCTGGCCGTACGCTTGGCGGCCGGATGCTGGGCGATCAGTTCGGGGGGCAGGTGGAAGTCGAAATCGTCTGGGGTGAGCATGTGCGGGATTTTTTTGGGCGGACTGTCGGGCTGGCTTGTCGGAAAACGTGAAATCGCGCATAATTCGCGCTCCTCTGGCTCGTCACCCGCGAGCCGTGGCCGAGATGGCGGAATCGGTAGACGCAGCGGACTCAAAATCCGCCGATGGTGACATCGTGGGGGTTCGATTCCCCCTCTCGGCACCAAATCACCCTAGCAAACCAAGCGGTTACAAGACGTTGAATTATATCACGCGCCCTCCCGAAATCCCGGCTGAAGCGCTTGTTCCCCTGCCGTCGCGCGCGGCCGCGTGGTGGCTGGCGATACGCCCGAAAACCCTCTCCGTTTCAGTCGCCCCAGTTCTGCTGGGGAGTGCCGTCGCCTGGTCGCAGACGCATCTTTTCGCGTGGTTGCCGGCCTTGCTGGCCTTGCTGGCGGCGATGCTGATTCAGATCGGCACCAATTTGCACAACGACGTGTCCGATTTTGAGCGCGGCGCCGATACGCCTTTCCGGCTCGGGCCGCCGCGCGCCACCGCGATGGGCTGGTTGCCGCCCGCAGCGGTGCGGCGCGGCGCCTGGATCGCTTTTGGCCTGGCTTTCAACCTCGGCGTCTATCTGGCGTGGCACGGCGGCTGGCCCATCGTCGCCATCGGGCTGGCTTCGCTGCTCGCCGGATGGGCGTATACCGGCGGGTCGCGGCCGATTGCCTATACGGCGTCCGGCGAAGTGTTCGTCTGGCTGTTTTTCGGCCTGGTCGCGGTTGGCGGCAGTTGCTACCTGCAAACCCTGACGGTAGACGCGGCAGCGTTACTGGCCGGGGCGATGCTCGGGCTGCCCGCCGCCGGCGTGATTACGGTCAACAACACCCGCGACCTCGATACCGATGCCGTGGCCGGAAAGCGCACGCTGGCGGTATTTCTCGGCCGGCGCGGCGGGGGCGCCGTCTACGCGGCCGAGATGTTGCTGCCGTTCGCTTTGCTGCCCGCGCTGGCGGCGCTGACGACAAAGAGCGCCTGGTTTGCCCTGCCTTTGCTCCTTCTGCCGGCCGTGCTGGCCCAGATCAAGCGATTCCGGCGTGCGGCTCCGGGGCCGGTATTCAACGAACTGCTGGCGCGGACCGCCGGATTGCAGTTTTTCTATAGCGCTCTGCTGTCGGTTGCCCTGCTCGTCTAACTCGCCTGACCCGACCTCTTGCCTTGTGGCACATATTTCGGGAAGAACGTTAGAATGACCTCTTCGACACAGGCCGGGAAAGCAAGGTGGAGCGCGGTTATCCGCCAATCGACATGATTCATTCCCTACGCAATATCTGGCACAAGGCCTGGACTTCCGTGTTCGTCGAGATGAACGATCAGGAAACCCGCTGGCTGTTGTTCCGCCACGAGCACATCGCGCTGCTCGAAAAACGCCGCACGACCTTGATCGTTTCGCGCGTGCGCCTCGTCGCCGCGCTTTTCGCGCTGCTTACGCCCTTGTGGATACTGGTCGATATTGCGGCCTTTTCGCGCGAGGTCTGGCTGCCGCTGGTCGTGGCGCGCATCGCCGCCACCCTCGCGTTCGCCCTGATAACGCTGTTGACGATACGCATGAGAAACATGGCGGACGCCTACCATATCCTGGCCATGCTTTTTCTGGTTCCGATGGCGTTTTTTTTGTATTCCTATCAGCACATGGCGCAGTTCGAGTTGAACGGCGTCCAGCAGGCGTTTTCGACCGGCTATGCCTTTTTGCCATTCGTCATGCTGGCGGGGTTGTCGGTATTTCCGCTGACGCTGGCGGAAAACATGGCTTTCGTCGTGCCTCTTTTGCTGCTGCAAGTGGTCGCCGGTGCCATGCGCATGCCGGTGCTCGACTGGTCGACCCTGGCCGTTTCATTCTGGCTGACGCTCTTGATCGCCGGTGTCTCGGTGCTGGCGGGCCTGTCGCAACTGGCCTTCATCATCGTGCTGGTGCGCGAGACGATCCGCGACAACATGACCGGCTGCTTTTCGCGCCAGAGCGGCGAAGAGCTGCTGGATCTGCAATTCGTCATATCCCGCCGCAGCGACTGTTCGCTGACTGCGGCCTTTATCGACATCGACCACTTCAAGAATGTCAACGACAATTTCGGCCACGAAGCCGGAGACCTGTTGCTGATCGGTGTGGTCAAGGCGATCCAGGATCACTTGCGCATGGGCGACATGCTGATCCGCTGGGGGGGCGAGGAGTTTGTCCTGATTCTGCCCAACACGACGCCGGCGATGGCTTGCGTCGCTTTGCAGCGGCTGCGGCGCAAAGGGCTTGGCACGCGGCCGGACGGCGCGCCGATCACGGCCAGCATCGGCATCGCCGAACGCATCCACGACGAGGTGACGGACTGGCGCCAGCTCATCGAGAAGTCCGACGCGCGCATGTACGAGGCCAAGCAGAGCGGCCGCGACCGCGTTGTCGGCTGTTGCTGCGACCAGGGCGCGCACGGCTGACGGCGCGCCGCCGGTTAAACCATCCGCTCGGTATCCAGCATGTATTGCTCGAAAATAAAGGGCGCCAGCGGTTTCGAGTAAAAATATCCCTGGATGATGTCGCAGCCGCGATCGCGCACAATCACGCGCTGCGCCTCGGTTTCGACGCCTTCCGCGACAACTTTGAGGCGCAGGCTGTGGGCGAGCGCGATGATGCCGGTAACAATGGCGTCGTCGTCCGGGTTGCGGTCGATTTCCGCGATGAAGCTGCGGTCGATCTTGAGCGCATCGACCGGGAAGCGCTTCAGGTAGGAAAGGCTCGAATAGCCGGTGCCAAAGTCGTCGATGGACAGGTGCAGCCCCTCGTCGGCCAGTTGGCGCAGCAGGTCGACCGGGTCGTGCGCCTGTTCGATGAGCACGCTCTCGGTGATTTCCAGCGTCAGTTGATCCGGCGGCAGCCCCGATTCGTCCAGCGCCGCGCGCACGCTGTGCACGAAGTCGCTCTGCCGTAGCTGGTGGCCGGAGATATTCACCGCCACGCGCAGGTCGCGGAAACCGCGCTCGCGCCACTGTTGTGTCTGCCGGCAGGCCGAGCGCAGCACCCATTGGCCGATGCCGAGAATGAGGCCGGTTTCTTCGGCGAGGGGGATGAACTCCGCCGGCGGCACCATGCCGCGTGTCGGGTGCTGCCAGCGCACCAGCGCTTCCATGCCGACCAGGTGGCCGGTGCGGGCGTCGACGCAGGGCTGGTAATAGACGACGAACTCCTCGCGTTCGAGCGCCCGGCGCAGGTCGGATTCGAGTTTGAGGTGCGCCGATACCGAGGCTTCCATCCCCACCTCGTAGAAGGCGAAGCCGGTATTGCCGCGCTTGGCGCGATACATCGCCGTGTCGGCGTGGCGGAGCAAGGTGCTGACATCCTCGCCGTCGTCCGGGTAGATCGACACGCCGATGCTGGCGGCGCCCGACACCTCGTGCCCGTCGATCTCGAAAGAGGTCGATAGCGCGCGCACGATCTTGCCCGCCACGCCGGCGGCGGCGCCGGCCGAGTTGATCTCGTCCAGCATGACCGTGAACTCGTCGCCGCCCTGGCGGCCGACGCAGTCGTTGCCGCGCACGCACTGGTGGATGCGCGCGGCGACCGCGATCAGCAGCTTGTCGCCGGTCTCGTGGCCCAAGGTGTCGTTCACGAACTTGAAGCGGTCGAGGTCGAGGAAGAGCACGCCGAGCTTGTGCCCCTGCGCGGCGGCGCGCTCTATGCTGCGCCCGAGCCGGTCGGTGAACATCACCCGGTTGGGCAGGCCGGTCAGCGTGTCGCTATAGGCCAGGTGGCGCACATGGCGTTCGGCGCGGGTGGCGTCGACGACGCGCCGGACGCGCTGGATCACCACCGAGAGATGCAGCGGTTTGGTCAAGTAGTCGCTGGCGCCGGAGGCGAAGGCGCGCTCTATCGACTGGCTGTCGTCCAGCGCCGTGATGATCAGCACCGGCACTTCGCGCAGCGTCGGCATCTGCTGGATGCGGGCGCAAGCCGTGAAACCGTCCATTTCCGGCATCAGCGCATCCATCAGGATGACATCCGGCGTCAGGTTGTCGAGCAGCGCCAGCGCTTCGACCCCGTTACCGGCCTCGCTCACGGCGAAACCGTTTTTCAGCAGCGCGCTGCGTAGCGCGATGCGCGTGCTGCGGTCGTCGTCCACGACCAGGACGCAGGCCAGCGTGTCTTGGATGCCGGTCTCGATCTCGGCGGCGCCGATCAGCTCGGCGGCCAGCGATTCGCGCACCAGCGCGTATTCGGCGCGCAGGCGCCCGAGCGCTTCGCCGAGCACCAGGTCGTTGCGCGCGGCGCGCTCCTCCACGTCGCCGGCCTGCGCCGCCAGCCGGGTCGCGCCGAGATTGCCGCTCGCCCCCTTGATCGAATGCGCGGCGCGGCGGACGCTTTCCGCATCACCGTCGGCCAGCGCCGCGTCGATCTGGTCGAGATAGCCCGGCATATCTTCCAGATAAGGGTGCACCGCGTCGCCGAGCGCGTTGCCGAGCGCCTCGCGCAGGCGGGCGAAGACCATGGGGTCGAGGGCGTGCAGATCGCCGGTGGCGGCTTCGGTGCGGGCGCTGTCGGCGCGCAGCGCGCCGATGCCGCCGGAGGCCCAGCGGCGCAGCTTGGCGGTCAGCGTGCCGAGCGTCACCGGCTTCGGCAGGTGGTCGTCCATCCCGGCGGCCAGCCCCTTGGCCACGTCCGAGGGTTGCGTGTTGGCGGTCATGGCCACGATCGGCGTATGCCGCGCACCTTCCACCTCCAGCGCGCGGATCGCCGCCGTCGCCTCGTAGCCGTCCATCACCGGCATATTGCAATCCATCAGGATCACGTCCCATTTCTGGTTGCGGTAAGACTGTAACGCCTCGTGCCCGTTTTCCGCGATCTCCACCGAGCAGCCGAGCATGCCGAGCATGGCCCGGACGATCGCCTGGTTGGTGCGGTTGTCCTCGACCACCAGCACGCGCCAGCCCGGGTCGGACGGGGCGCCGGCCGGCGGCACCGCCGGCGCGCACGGGGCGACGGCCAGCGCCGCGCCGCTGTTCAGTTCCGCGAGGCAAGCGAGGAGACGGTCGATACGCAGCGGTTTGGTGAGCAGCGCGTCGATCTGGCGCGCGTTCGCTTCGGCGCCCAGACGGTTCATCAGCACGATGCGCGTTGGCGACAGATCCGCGTCGGCGCGGATACGCGCCGGCAGCTCGGCGACAAAGTTCGAATCGACGATGGCGATATGGAACGGGCTGCCGTGCTCCGCCGCATCGCGCAGCAGATCGATCGCCACTTCCGGCCGCGCCGCGCCGCAGACATCAAACCCCCACGCCGACAGCGCCTGTTCGAGGAACTGGCGCACGCTGGCCGTTTCGTCGATGACCAGCACGCGCTGGCCGCTGCCGTTCGCCGGGGCGGCCGGTGACGGTGTATTGGCCGGCACGAGCGGCAGCTCGCACCAGAAATCGGAGCCGTGCCCGGGTTCGCTGGCGACCCCGATTTTGCCCCGCATCAGCTCGACCAGTTGCCGGCTGATCGCCAGCCCCAGCCCGGAGCCGCCGAAACGCCGCGTGGTCGTCGTGTCGGCCTGGGTGAAGGAGTCGAAGATGCGCGCTTGCGCGTCGCGGTCGATGCCGATGCCGGTGTCGGTGACATCGATGCGCAAACGGGCCGGCGCGGCCGAACTGTCCACCGACAGTTTTACCGAGACCTCGCCGATGACCGTGAATTTGATCGCGTTGCCGATCAGGTTGATGAGCACCTGGCGCAGCCGGCGCGGGTCGCCGACCACCGCGGACGGCACCTCCGGCGCCGCCAGGTAGCCCAGCGCCAGCCCCTTGCGGAAAGCCTGCATGGCCAGCAGGTCGATGACATCCTCGACGGTGCGGCCGAGCTCGTAGGTGCGTTGCTCCAGCTCGAGCTTGCCCGCTTCAAGCTTGGAAAAATCGAGAATGTTGTTGACCAGGTCGAGCAGGTATTGCGAAGAATCCCAGGCCAGCGCCACGAAATCCCGCTGGCGCGCCGGCATCGAGGCCGTTTTCAGCATGTCCAGCGCGCCGACAACGCCGTTGAGCGGCGTGCGGATTTCGTGGCTCATGGTCGCCGCGAAGTCGGCCTTCATCTGCGCGAACTGGAGCGCCGCATCGCGCGCCTCGCGCAACTCCCGCTCGCGCGCGTCGAGGGCGCGCATCATGCTGTCGAACGAGCGCGCCATGGCCGCGACTTCGTGCGATCCGCCGAGCGGCGCGCGCAGCCCCGATTCGCCCGCCTCGGCGCGTTCCATCGTTTCCGAGAGCCGCGTCAGCGGCTGCGTCAGACGCCGGGCGAGGCGCCGCAGCAGCCATATAAAACCGACCGCAAACAGCAGCGTGACGAGAAAATTGATGATAAAGGCGCGCGTCACCAGCCGGGTCAGCGTCGCTTTGCTTTGCTCGATGCCGACATAGCCGACCAGTTCCACCTTGCGCGCGGTCAGCTCGAACGGCGAGTCCTGCACCGGCGCCGTGCGCACCGGCGCCACGAACAGCCAGCCGTCGTCCGATTCGCGCACGAGCTGCGCCGTGTCCGGCCGCAGGCTGGCGGGCAACTCTGCGGCTGGCGGCGGCGCCAATTTTTTTGTGCGCGACAGCAGCACCGTGCCGTCGCCGCCGTAAAGTGTGATCGCTTCCACATCGGGAAAGGAGAGCGCCGCGCCGACCGCTTCCTGCGCGTTGTCGGGCGCGCCGGTGAGCAGCGCGAGCTGGCTCTGGTGGGCCAGCGAATCGGCCAGGCTCTGCCCCTGGTCGAGCAAGGTGGCGCGAACTTGCCGGTGCCCCTGCCAGGACAGCACGAGAAAGGACAACAGCGCCGTGGCGACGATACCGAGCGCCACCATCAGGCTGATTTGTCGGCGGATCGTGGAGCGGTGCAGCCGCTCGAAAAAACCTGGGTGCCTGGGCATGGCGGGGGGCTATGGCTCCGGCAAGAACAGATCGAAAGACTGCTGTCGCAGATTGATGCCGAGATGGCTGGCCGTGCGCGTGTTCACCGCCGCCATCACGTCGCGCAGCGGCAACATGCCTTTGGCCGGCCTGCTGCCGTTGCCCAGGTAGCCGAGCGCCGAGTGGGCGAGCAGGCGGCCTAGCTCGACGTTGTTCGGATAGAGCGAGAACAGCACGCCGCGCCGCACATGGGCCACGGAACTGGAAAAAAGAGGGATGCCGCGATCCCAGCTTTCCTTGAGCACCAGCGGCAGCACCGCCGAATCCTCGACCGTCGTGCTGTCCTGCGGCAACCAGAGCGCGTCGTTTTTGCCGCAGCCGGCAAAGAAATCCCGGTATTGCCTGAGCGCCGCCTTCAGGTCGCCGGCCGCCAGCGCGTTCAGCTCGACCCCGTGCGTTTTTGCCGCCGCGCGCGCCAGGCGGATCAGCCAGTCGCTCTGTGCCGGGTCGTAAACCACGGTGACGCGGCGCGTCTCGGGTTGCATCGCCTTCAGGCGCGCGAAAAGCAGCGTGGGGTCGGGCGCCAGCGACACCACGGTATTGTTTTTTGCCTCGGCTTCACCCACCGCCAGCACCGCGCCGGCGACCACTTCGATCTTCGGGTCGAGCGAAACGGCGGCCTTCAGACCGTGTTTGCCGAGCGCGATGACGACGCGGATGTCCTGCTTGCGCAGCTCCGCCCCGATCTCGGCCGGATCGGCGTCGATGCCGACCGGGAAACTGGCGACGCGCGCCTTCGTCTTGTCTTCGATGCCCTCGATGATCTTGTTGAAAACCGCGCGGTACGGTTCGCCGATGTCGGGGAACAGCACCGCGATGCCGCTGGCGCCGAGCGCACCGTCGCCGCCGACATAAGCGAGGCGGACGGCGCCGCGTACCGATAAAGCGTTCTCGACCAGGAATATCGGCCATTGCGCCGGCGGCGACCCCTCGTCGTTCTCGATGCTCTGTACGATGCCGGCAACGGCCGCCGTCGACCAGGCATCGACGTGGGCGAACGTTGTCGCCACGCGATGCGGCACCGGGCCGGTATGGGCCAGCGCCAGCGCGGTCGCCCCCCAGACCAGGCAGGCGACGAACAGTTTGTAGGTCATTGCGGCTGCCCTTCTTTGCCGGCTGCAAGTTGTTCGGATGATGGTTTGAACCGCCGGTGCTGCCCCGGCGCCGCATACGGTGCAACGCCATACAAGCCGTTGCGGCGCGCCGCGGCGAAGCGTCCGCGCGTATTGTACCCCGGCCGTCTCCGCCGCCGGCTCAAAGCCGGTGTCCGAGCTGCAACCAGAAGGTGCGCGGCGCCATCGGCAGGTCGTCCGGCAGAAGCAGGCCGGGCGCCAGCGACGGTTCAAGAACGGTGGCGTCGAACAGGTTGCGCACCGAGGCGGCGACGCTCCACCCTTTCCGGCTTGCCGGGCTGCGTAAGATTACATCCACCGTGGTGTAGTCGGGAACCGGCGCGCGGGCGTCGCCGGGCCCGCGCTGGCGGCCGGCGACACGGTTCGCCTGGCCGCCGAGCAGCCAGCCATCGCCGAAGCGCCAGTCGGCGCGCGCATAGAGGTGGTGGCGGGGGGTGTAGCCGGCGTCGCGCCCGGTCGTTTCGTCGGCCGAATGCTGGTAGGCATAGTGGCCGCTAAGGCGCAGGTTGCGCGCCACATCCCAGGTGCCTTCCAGCTCGGTGCCGTAGCCGTTTTGTCCGCCGGTATTCTGAAACGTGGCGCCCGGTGCCGGCGCCGGGTTGGCGACGATGCGGATGAGGTTTTGCATGGCGTAGCGGAAGACGCTCAACGAGACGTGGGCCTCCGGGCGCAGGCGCCAGGCCAGCGCGGCTTCGAGGGTGCGCACGGTTTCCGGCTTGAGCCCGGGGTTGCCGTTGCTCACCGGGTTGATGCCGTACTGCTCGTTAAACGAAGGGGCGCGAAACGCCGTGCCGTAGAGGAGCTTGGCCGTCAGGTCGTGGGCGGCTTCCCAGACCAGCGCGAGACGGGGGTTGGTGGTGCCGCCGAAATCCGAGTAGCTGTCGTGGCGCAGACCCGCGGTCAGCGTCCAGTCGCGGGCGAGCGACCATTCGTCCTGGGCGTAGAGATAATCGATCTTGCGCCGCTGCGGCCGGATAAACGGCTGGATGTCGGAATAGTCGATGACCGGCCCGGTCGGCACCGGCGCGCCGGCGGCGTTGAGGAAGTAGTTCTTCATCGTCCGCGTGCGATAGAGGTCGAGATCGTCGTGCCCGAGGCCAAAACGCAGGGCGTGGCCGGCGAAACCGGCGTAATTGGCGAAGGCGGAAAGGCGGGTCTGTCTTTCCCACTGGTTCGGGCCGCCGATCAGGCCGTCGGGAAAGCTGCCGCTGGCCAGCCGGGTGCCCGGCGGCAACAGCATGAGGTTTTCCGGATAGGTGAAGTTGTACTGCAAGTGGCTGAGATTGAAGCCCAGCCCCCAGTTTTCGCCGAAATTCAGGTCGCTCCAGCCGAGGTCGCCGGTAAACACCTCGGCGCGGCCCAGGCTGCCGGCGACCAGCGCCGACGAGACGCCGGCACCGGTACCCAGGCGGTCGCGCAGCTTGTAGGCGCCGTTCGCGCGCCAGTTCCCATAGCTGGCGGTGAGGCTGCCGTCGATGGCGTCGTAGCCGGCGTTGACCGGCCCCGGCGCGAAGCTGGCGCGGGTGCCGAACAGGCGGTCGTTGCGCGTTTGCGCGTCGGCGGCGATGGTTTCCCGCAGGCCGTCGGTGCCGCCCACGCGCAGGAAGGCGGCGATGTCGGCGCCGCCGGCCTTGCCGCCGTGCTGCACCCAGGCGTCGCGGGCGCCGAAGGAGCCGGCGCGCAGGCCGAGTTCGGTGCCCGGCGCGGCGTTTGCCGTCTTGGTGACGATATTGATCACGCCGGCGTAGGCGTCGGCGCCATAGAGGGCGGAGCCGGGGCCGCGGATGACCTCGATGCGGGCGATGTTCTCCACCGCCGTGCCGCGCCAGGCGGAACCTTTGTCGCCGCCGAACATGGTGGTCGTCGGCACGCCGTTTTGCAGCAGCAGCACCTGCGAGTTGGTCTGGGTGCCGCCGCCGATACCACGTATCAAATAGGTTGCGGCATAGCGTACCGAAGAGCGGCTGACGTGCAGGCCGGGAACCGTTTCCAGCACCTCGTCGAGGTCGGTGGCGCCCATCGCGGCGATGTCCTCGGCGGTGATCACGGTGGCGACCGCCGGCGCGCGGTTGAGCGTCTGCGCGTGGCCGGTGGCGATGCTGATCGTCGTCTTGTCGCCGTAAGCCAGCGCGAGGTCGTCCTCGCTGATATTCGATTGCGCGGCGGCGGTGCAGGCGAGGCCGCTCAAGGCCAAGGCAAGCGCCTTCAGCGCGAGCCTGGCACGAGCCGATGGTTTCGGTGGCATGACGTCGGTTCCCTGAAATATAAGTGGCGCGCAGCGCCTCCGGCTGTAGGGCGAACGCTAGCAGCTTTTTCCCGGAGTGGCGAGACAATCCTGGCTATCTGTCAACGGTTGCGGCGCGAATTTTACCCGGGAGCGCGCCGGCCCGCTCCCGCATCGGTAGTGTCTCAGTTTGAAATCCAGAAGTCTTGACGCCGAAGATGAACTTGGTACGCTGTTCGTACCATGCCTATCCGGTTGATATGGGTAGTGGGTTTGGAAATCGGCGAAAGTGCGGCAACGCGGGTGCGGCGATCCTCGCCAAGCCCAGCGGGACAAGGACGCACGTCCGTCGCGGGGCGGTTTTGATGGGCTTTCCCGGAACACCATATTTAGTGGCATTAGGCGCCAACCGGATAGGCATGGGTTGAACCGCTCGGTCTGCCAGCTCTGGCGCGTCGAGAACAGCCTGCACCGGCGCCTGGATGTCACGTTTGGCGATGACCAGATGCGCGCCCGCACCGACAACGCGGCGCATAACTTCGCCGTGATGCGCCATTTCGCGCTCAACCTGATCCGCCTTGCTCCGGTGAAACGCAAGGGCGACCTCAAAGTCCAGCACCCGATCGCCGCCACTTCGGACGCCTTCCGCGCTCAGATCTCGGGTCTTGTATAAGGGCACTTCTATAAACCCCCAGATTTTCGTCAGCCACCTACCGAAAGCCCGAATCCGGGTTGGCGCTCATAAGGATTGAGTCCCTAAACTGCTGTAAATCGGGTGGCAGGTAGCGACCGCTTCGATTCGGTAAATTGACGTTGCGAGACGATCGGTAACCGAAGGAGAAGAAGCGATGGCTGGATATGAGATTAGCGTAGGTTCGGACTTGCTGCCAGGTCTTTTGAACGGGCAGGACGGATTGGCCAAGCTGGTGGAGACGGTGCTCGATCGGGTACTGGAAGCGCAAGTGACGGAAGCGCCGGGGGCGACGCGGCACGGGCGCACGGACGAGCGGGCCGGCCACCGCAACGGCTACCGGCCGCGCACGCTCTACAC